>JAKFVC010000103.1 GCA_021732415.1 Planctomycetaceae bacterium | reverse complement strand
CCCGTTCGCCACTTTCCCCCTTGCGGGTTCTCGTACGACTCGCATGCCTAATCCACGCCGCCAACGTTCATTCTGAGCCAGGATCAAACCCTTCATAGATTGTATTCGAACCACGTAGCAAGCTACGCGATATAGACACAACTGGGTTTGCCGCTGAACTGTGACAAGCATTGACTCGTAACCGAAGTCACAAAGCAATTGCTGTTTTCTCAGTCAGCGTCTTCTTTAGACGCCGACTATTCAGGGTTTCACCAACCAAATTGTCAAAGAACAACGCGAACAAATCGATGACTGCTGCTCGTTGTGAGAGCAGTTCGAAATTGCCCGCGACAAGAGCCAATATTAGCCAGATCGAATTGGAAGTCAACGCTCCCAGTAGGGTTTTTTGAAAATTTCGCGTAGATGATTCGTAAGTGACTATGTAGTAGATTGTTGTGGAAACGTGGTGATTCGGTAGTTTAGACCGCTTCTGAGGAAATTGTTGAGATGGCGGTGCCGCTTTCGAGACTGCAGACGATCTGTCGTGGGGTCGATTCGATGGTGTTCTGTCTTGAACTCGAGGGGGAGTTGAACTGGCGCGGGGCTCGACGTGTCTGTCAGTTTGTCGCGGCTTGTGGTTTGGTGAGGCACGGCGGTTCGAGGGCGCACATGAGTCCGCCTAATTGCAATTGGCGAATGGGAGCGCGGGAAATTAGGAATGCTCGGCCACCAAAGCGGGATGCGGCCCAAGGTTTCACAATTTGGCGTCGGTGAGTAGCTCTGAGAAAATGAACCGCTATGCCGCTATTGTGGTTCGAGGTCATATGGTGCCTTCGCATTTATCCCGGAGGGATTAAAGAGAGTCGCCGGTGGTTGAGCACAGCGACACCACCGGACGAGACGTCTAACAAGCGTATTCGACCCTGAAGGGGTCGCAGAGCAAGGTTTCTGTGACCCCTTCAGGGGCGATGTTCCATCGTTGAACGTTTTCCGGTGGTGTCGCTGCGCTCAACTACCGGCGACTCACTGTGACCCCATCCGGAGTCTAAGATGGCCGGATCAACCGCCAACGGGAGTGGACAACAGTTTAAAGGGATCAAAGAGCGCGGAAGAATTTGGGTGGGCGAGGCTCCCGCCGAGCCTAAGACGACCGCAGGTCGGCGTCCGCCGGAGGCGGTATCGGATGCCTCCGGCGGTCGCCGAGCTAAGCTCGTCTTAGGCTCGGCGGGAGCCTCGCCCTCCCATCTCAATCGCGCGCCGGGTCAACATTAGTTCAAAGGGCGCAGAGGAATTCGACGTCCTCTGTAGCCTGACTCTCTGAGTCGGGTTCTGCTTGGATGGCGTGTTACTGGGAACGAGGCGTTATCAGTTTGGGGTCGGGCGTTCAAATTTCAAAATTGGCCTGTCGACTGATCCTCAATGCAAGATTTGACTTGCGGCCAATTTTGAAATTTGAACGCCCGACCCCAGCCTGGAGACCGTGCCGAAGGGATCAAAGAACTTCAAAGGGATCAAAGAACTTCAAAGGGATCAAAGAAGTTCAAAGGGATCAAAGAAGTTCGAAGGGATCAAAGAAGTTCGAAGGGATCAAAGAAGTTCGAAGGGATCAAAGAAGTTCGAAGGGATCAAAGAAGTTCGAAGGGATCAAAGAAGTTCGAAGGGATCAAAGAAGTTCAAAGGGGTCAAAGAAGTTCAAAGGGATCAAAGAAGTTCAAAGGGGTCAAAGAAGTTCAAAGGGATCAAAGAAGTTCAAAGGGATCAAAGAAGTTCGAAGGGGTCAAAGAGCTCAAAGGGGTCAAAGAGTTCGAAGGGATCAAAGAGTTCGAAGGGGTCAAAGAGTTCGAAGGGATCAAAGAGTTCGAAGGGATCAAAGAGTTCGAAGGGGTCAAAGAAGTTCAAAGGGATCAAAGAGTTCAAAGGGAGCAAAATAAACTCTCGCCAATCGGTGACAAAGCTCGTGCTGATTTCCGGAGACAGGCTGGAGCGGTATGATCGGGCGAATCCGCGATCGAAAGTGTTTGCACTAAGATAGTGCGAAACCATCCAGATTCCCCGTAAGACCCAGGTATCTCCGATGAACCACTTCTGTTCCCATTGGCTTCAGCGACGTGCGCTCGTCTCGTGTTCAATGGCGTTGCTACTGATTTCAGCGAGTGTTCTCACCTCGTTGCGAGCCGAAGACATTGCGCCATCATGGACGCAGGAAAATCAGGTGGAACTCCTCGCCACTCAGTCCGATCGAGTTAAGAAACTGACGGCCCAGATTGAAGCGACTCCCAAGTCACTCGACTTGTATTCCAAACGAGGCGACGCCTACTTCTTTCTGGGCGAATTCGACAAGGCGCTTGCCGATTATGAACAAATGGTGAAACTCGATGAGACCGAGGCTCCCGGTCACTGGCGGCGGGGGATTGCCGATTTCTATGCGGGCAAGTTTAAGGCCGCGTCCGATCAGTTTGAGCTGTATCACTCGTTCGACGATGTCGATCGCGAAAACGGGATCTGGCGTTATCTGTCTCAGGTGAAGGCGTTTGGCCGGGACAAAGCGCGCGAGGGCTTGCTGAAATACAAGAAAGATGACCGCGAGCCTTTCCCAGATGTGTATCAACTGTTCGCGGGAAAGCTGACCGCCGACGAGATCTTAAAAAAGATCCGTGACGCCAAGATCGATGACGACGAGCGGGAAAAGCGCCTGTTCTACGCGGAACTCTATATCGGGTTGAACTTCGATGTCGAGAAGGATCCGAAACAGGCCCTCGAACATTTGAAGGCCGCCACGGCGACTCAATGGCCCCGTAAGGCGGGCTATGGTCCCAATTACATGTGGCACGTCGGCCGCTTACACGCCATCCAGTTGCAGCAACAACTGCAGAAACAAAAATAGGCATCCAAAGTCGAGGTGACCTGGGATGCCTGTGGATTCCGAAGGAATCAAGGCGAGCGTCCGGCGTGAGCCGGATGGTTTTTACCGACTATCGACGACCAAACGACTTGATTCAAACATTGAGTCTACCGATCCGCGAACGTGAACCAGATAGTTATCGTCTCGGGAGAGATTGCTCGGTTAGTTCAACGTGCAGGGTGTTCGAAAGTCGCCCAAAACCATCCGGCTTACGCCGGACGCTCGCCTTTTCAGACGATTGATTTCAGACGACTAATAGGTTGCCAGCGACTCAGGCTTGACCAACGCGGCCGTCACTGGTGCTTGTCCAAACGAGGCCGGTTGACCCAACATGGGTTGACCGTAAACTGGTTGAGCGTTGGCCGACTGGACATATTGGGGCTGAGCATAAGCAGTGGCCGGCATTCCGCTGGCCGGTGGCAATCCAACAGTATCGATGGTGGTCGTACCGTTCGACAACGATGCCTGGCCGTAGCCGTAGGGTTCAACGTAGGTGGACGGAATACCGGTTCCGGGCGTCCCGTATACAGGAGCACCGCCGAAGCCAGGAGCACCGCCGCCGGGACCACATGACGAACAGCCACCCATCGGAGCAAACCCGCCGAACGGCTGGCCGCAGGGTGAGCATGCCGGGGCGTAGCCCGTCGAACAGCCACCGCCGCAACGTCGCCCGCAGCAACATCCCGAAAGTAGTACGAGTAAACACAAACTGATCCCGAGTGTGAGGCAGCGTTTCATCGTGGAATCCTTTCCCGCTAAGCAGGCCGAAAGACTGGCAGTCGGTTGATGGGCGAGGCTGTTGGTGATGTGGAGGCGAATGGAAGTGCGACGAGTGAAGGGATACGTTTTCAACCAGTTGCCATCAGACCAAGAAAACTGTGCGTTGATTCCTGGCCCGACTGCTGGTTCACCAGCGGGGTTTGTCGGATCTGACAAGATTCGGCGAGCGAAAACTCACCAAACCATCCCGCCTCGGCGACGTGCGGGGGGGACTTTAGTTTTTTTTGGAAATTCAGTCAATCGGGGATTGGGGGAGATTTCCAAGATTCCGCGGAAGGAGACATTTTTTATTTATCTTGAGATCCTACCGTCGTTTTTTCATCGCGATCGGAGCTCATTCATCGGGTTCGCAAATCCCGCTCGGACCGAGGAGTGGTTGCAATGGGCACGCAGCGCACTTCGGTTTGGGGCCGCAATAATCGTCACCCACTTGAATCAGCCACTCAGCGAATTGACCGAGTTCGACCGGGCTGTCGCGCAAGCCTTGTTCAAAGAATTCGGGGATCTCGTCGGAATCGTCATACCACGAGAGCCAGCGGTGTCGACAGGCCACACGCCAGCTGGCTCGAGTGAGCGGATATTTTTGTAGTCCGCCGATCACACAAAAGATGCGAGTAATCCAGATTCGATCATGCTGAGAGAGTTCGGACCAGGCAGATTCGAGATTGGAATGGGCCGACTCAAACGGGGTCAGCCCATGTTCAACTTGTTGTTGCCACCAGACGGCGATGCGATGGAGCACGGCGACCGTCGTGGCGTTGCCTCCGAATGGCTGCAGGAACTCGAGCAACTCACCCCGAGTGCTCCGGGCAACGTCCTCAACCGAGAGCAACCAACTGGCTTCAAGTTCCGGCCAGGCCTTGGCGAATTTGCTTTGGGAAAGCTGACGCTCCAACGTGAATCGCACCAGTCCGGCCCAACTGTCACGATAGACATCCAGATCCAGGCGTCCATAATGCCTTTGAAGAAGATCCGCGGCTGCCAGTAAGCGTTCGTCTGCCATTCCAGTTCCCTGTTGGCCCGGGGATTTCTACGCGGTATCATGTCTGTTGGAATCAGAGTGTAGATAGTCGCGAGTCAACCGACCAGAAACGGAGTCAGTGCAGAGTCGAATCGTGAGTTCTACTCGCTACTTTCTCCCCTCCACTCTCTATTGTCCTCTGGGCAATCGGAGCCATGTGATGTCGCAACGCAGAAATGAATTGGCTGAACGAGCTGTCGTGATCCTGGCCACAGCGTGCGTCGTGATGGGCGGGGTCGGGGCGTCGATCTTTTTGATCGTGTCCAACAGTTCCAATCCGACGTATCCGCTGATTTACTTTGCGATCGGCTGTGTCGCCACGGGGATGATCTTATGGATCCTGCGCGAGCCTGATCCTCTCGCACCCCGGGCCAGTATCTTCACCTGGTTTCGACGAGCCAAGACTACGACGTATCACTACAAATTGAAGGCCCGCAAGTCCAGCAGTTCTGGCGACAAGGCGCCGCAGCAGCCCCCGACCGCCGAGAGCGTCCGCCAACTGTCACAAGAGTCGTTGGGGACGTGGGTTCCTTCCAAGCTGCCACCCAAGAAGAAGCGGGAAGAGGATCAGAGCCGCGTGGCGACTTCAGTGGATGGGGTTCGTTGACCAATCGCTATCTCAGGGACACGGACGCTAGCAGCGTCCGCCACGGGGTCGTCGGTGTGCAGCTGGTGACATTTTCGCAGAATCGTGGCCCGTCGGTTCTATAGACTCTCGACTTCCACCGATGATACTCGATAACCTATTGATCAATGATCGTTGATGTACGACAGATCGGGTGCCTATTTCCATGATCCCCATTCTCGGTTCCAACAAGCAGCTCTGCGACGGACTCTCGCGCCGTGATCTCCTGCATATCGGCGGCTTGGGGGCATTCGGACTGAGTCTGGCCGATTGGAATCGATTGCAGGCCGCACAGACGGAAGGCGAAGCGTCCCCCGCATTTGGCAAAGCCAAGTCGTGCATTCTGGTGTTTCTGTTCGGATCTCCGCCGCAGCATGAAACCTTCGATCCCAAGCCGAATGCTCCCGTGGAAGTTCAGGGGGAGATGAAGGCCATCTCGACCAATGTTCCCGGTTTGGATATTTGCGAGCGTCTGCCGCAGATGGCAGGAGTGATGGATCGCATGACGATCGTGCGGTCGATGACTCATCCGTATCCGTTGCACGGTGTCGCGTATGCGTTGACGGGGATGCCGACCTATACCCCGGAGATCGAAGCGAAGCCGCGCGATCCGCAGCATTGGCCGTATATCGGCTCGATCGTCGATTATGTCGACCGGCAACGTTCACGGACTGCGGCCGTTGCTGCCCCGCAACATATTGGCTTGCCCTGGCTGCTGGGATCGAAGTGTGATCTGGCTCCGCTGGCGGGGCCTTACGCATCATTTCTGGGCGGAGCATACGATCCCGTGTGGACCGATTTCGACGGCGTCGGAACGCGGGTCGTGCCCAAGCTGAGTGACGGGCAATCCAAAGAGATCCTCGACCCGTTCGGTGGCACAACAGCGGAAGGCCGCTTCCGTTTGTCGGCAACGTCGCCCTTGGAAGGTGTTCCGGCGAGTCGCTTCGACTTGCGACAGTCACTGCTACAACAGTTCGATCAGTCGCGATCCTGGCTGACCCAGCATCCGGGGATTGGAACCTACGACAAACATCAAGCATCCGCGTATTCACTGCTGACCTCCGGCAAGGTCCGCGACGCGCTCGACATTCAGCGTGAGCCGGTCGAAACGCGGATGAAGTTTGGTCTGACTTTGTTCGGGCAATCGTTGCTCGCGGCGCGGCGACTGGTGGAAGCGGGAACGCGGTTCGTCTCGGTGTTTTGGGATCCGTTCAGCGTCTTCGGGGGCAGTGTGTGGGACACGCACGCCAATCATTTCCCGAGACTCAAAGAATATCTGCTGCCAGTCTTCGACCAGGCCTATTCAGCATTCATTCGCGACTTGGATGAACGCGGCATGCTGGACGAAACGCTGGTGTGCTGCGTCAGCGAACACGGTCGTACCCCCAAGATCGACAACGGTCCCAAGGGAGGCGGGCGTCATCATTGGTCGCGAGTTTACTCGGCAGCGTTTGCGGGGGGCGGGATCGCTCGAGGTCGCGTCGTTGGGCGATCGGATGACTCTGGCGGTGACGTGGCGAGTTGCCCCGTTTCGCCGAAGGATATCCTTGCGACGTCGTTCCATCTGATGGGGATTGACCCTCATACGACGATTCCGGATCGTTTGAATCGCCCGCTGCCGATTGCCGGTGACGGCATCATCCGGCATGAATTGATTGGGTAGCTCCGTCCGTAGCCCGACTCTCCGAGTCGGGTGTTTTTCTCGACGAAGATTACCCGACTCGCAGAGTCGGGCTACAGACGGCCTACGGCCGCAGCAATACGCCCACCAGAACGTCATACACTGCATGCGCACCGACCGTGATGCCGAAGCCACGCACCACAAATAACACGGCGAAAAACAGGCCGGCGACGGTGCGAAAGACGAAGCTGAAATAGGTGAAGGAGTCTGCTCCGGGACCAATATAGTGGGCCAGCGAGAACAGCAGGCTGGTGGCGAGAACCGCCAGTACCGTCGCGAGACGATCTGGAACCAGCAGAATTCGCAGCGCGACGAATGCGAGCGGAAGCGCCAGCAACCGGAACAGGACTTCCTCGTAGATGCCCGCTCCCACGTACGAAACGGTACGCGCCGTGGGCGATCCCCAGGCGACGGTTGGGGACACTGCGAGCTGCTGCGGTTCGAGGTAGTGCTGAAACAACATCTCCTGCGTTTGTCCGAGCAGCAGGAGCACACACGCGAACAACAGACTTTCAGCGCCCATGCCAATCAAAGTGTCGAAGCGAATGTTCCAGGGATAGCGCCCCAAGACCTGCCAGGCCAGCAACGCCGCGATCACCAGGACGGGCAACAACCATTGGCCATTCCAGCCTTGTTGCAGCAGCCAGTCACGCATCCAATAGTCGGCGCCGTTGCGCAAAAAGGTCGCGCGGGCCCCGCCTAACCACAGGACTCCCACCTCATAGATGACGAGCAACGGCAGCAGAAAAATCAGGCAATGCAACGGCGAACGGGCCAGCGACCAATAGCTGTCCGCTCCACTGGATCGAGTCCCGGAGTGTGTTCTGGCGTATTCGCTCATGCCTACCTTGCGACCGTTCGGAATCCAGTACGCTGCTGACTTTGCTTAAGCAGACTGTGCAATTCGCAGGGGCAAATGCGGAAGACGGTCAGCATCCGGGGTCCGCAGGCACTCTTCGTAACCATCACGTTGAGCGAGGATCTTATGCACAAACTGAGCATCCCAAGCCCCTGTTTTTGCCTCGCGCCAAAACTGGATCATCGCCTGTTGATCGACGACTTCCGGCAACGTCAGCAGCGTCGATTGGTTGGCGAGTTCCAGCCGCAAACGTTCGAACCGACTGGCCGCGGCCAGCAGGTGGGCAAACTCTTTGACGCGACAGATCGCTTCGGGAGACTGCGGCTGGTTGTTGTTCAAGCGTCGGTGATGGCTGGCAATCAACCCGGCGAGTTCCGGCGGAGCATTGCGATACCCGGTGACCATCGCCGCGCCAATCCGAGCGTGGCGGCGAACGGTCGTCGACAGCTTGCGAGCCAGTTGTTCCTGCTCACTTCTCGGCTGCATCACGAATTTGCCGCAGTCCTGGAGCAACGCTGCCGCGGTCACGAGCTCCACTTGATCCTCACGGAGCCAGGTAACCCGAGCCACTCGGGCCACGAGTTGAGCCGAGGCCAGTGCGACCGAGAAGACGCGGGCGTGAGTTCGGTTTTCGAACCGCTCCATCAGCATATCCAGGGCGAGCTGCGGATGCAGAACCGGTGGCGTGACATCGAACAGCAATTCGGAAATCAATCGCCGAGCCAGTACCCGCATGCCGTCGAACGAAACTCCTGGGGCGGATTGGGCGCGCCCGATCAATCGTTCAAGCTCTTCCTGCAGCTCATTGGCATCTTCCTGCCATTGTGCGACCAGGGCCAATTGTCGTTGCAGACGGTCTTGCAGATCGGAAGTTCGTTCGATCAACTGTTCGATATATTCGAGTGGCGGGACGTACGGATCGGCCGCATCGGCACCGCGGGCCAATTCCAGATCGGTCCGGCGGGCATAGCTGCGGGTCTCGCGGGCCAATTCGGCCAGCAGTCGGAACCCCGGCCGCTTCAAGCAAGGCAGGTCGGCCAGCGTTTCGACTTTGCACAAGACGATCTGAAACAAATATCTCTGACGATCATAGTCGCGGATCAAGGTCGATTTCGCGACAGTCGCGGGACTGGGGGGCGTGATCTGTTCCCAACCCGGCAGCCGTGAGCGGACGCGTGAGACTTTACCAACAATGAGTCGAGGCTTTACGGACACAATTTCCACTCCGCTGCGTGTTCATCCTTGAACCCGGGCGCCAGCGGACCATCCAATAAGTGAGAGGTCCCGACGCGACGTCGCGGCATGTCCCCTGTCAGTCCTGAATCCGGCGAACGACGTCCTGAAATTCAGAAATTGCGGGCGTGATGTCTTATCCACCCGCAAAGGGATGCGCGATTCGGTAGGTTATCGTCGCGCCAGACGAGGTGACTGGACTAGAAAGTCCGCTGGGATCGCTATTTTCGCCAGATTGGGGGGGACCCCGTTGGGTCCCAGTCGGCAAAGCCACGTCATTTCACTGTTGGAACAGGCACGACCATGAATTTCAGAATCTGATCACGCAATGCATAGATCGCCACCGCAGTGATTGACACGAACGCGATCCAAATCAGAACGTCCAATATAAGGGCCGGCATCAGCCGTCGGTCGAGTTTTCGATAGCGGAAATAGATCGTGCAGGCGGTGATAATGGGCAGCGTCAGGGCTTGGCCGAATCCGCCTACGACGACCATCCAGCGTGGTTCCTTGAAGGTCAGAAACAGCCCCAGTGCGATCACCGGAATCATCAGCGAGAGGTTCTGAATGATCGTCGCCCGTTGCTGGACGTGGGTGTAACGGATGACGCCGCTCAAGTTCAAAAAGTCGGCTGTCAGACGCCCGTTACCGGCGGAGGACAGGTACAACGTCTTGAACAGAACGGCCGCGGCTCCCACCAGAAACACGATCTGGGTCCACATGCCGAATGTGTCTACGAACATACGGGACAAGTCCTTGATCATCCCGACGCCTTGCGGATGCAATCCCTGGGGATGCAGCACGGCTGCCCCCATGAAGTAGAACGCGACCGTCGAAACCGTGAAGACGACCATGCTCACCCAGGCATCCAGGTACATGACGCGAATCCAGCCTTTGGCCCGGCGTTCCCACGCGGCACTGGCGTCGCAACGGCCAACGGAGCGGGCATAGCCTTTTTCGAGGCACCAGTATGGATAGTAGAACAGCTCAGCTGCACCGACGCCGGTGATTCCAAATACGGCGAATGCGGCAGCGATCCCTTCGGGAGGAACGTGGAATGTCAGGCCTTGGGCGACTTCACCCCAGGGAATGGGGAACGGAGTAAACGGCAGCAACATGGCTGCAGTCACGGTCGACACGGTGATCGCGACGACGAGTGCCGTGGTGATGATCTCAATCCGTCGGTAATTTCCACTCCACAGCAGGCCGATGGCCACCAGGCAGGTCAGCACCGCCCACGGATATTCGGGGCGTTCTTTGATGATCTCAGAGAGGCCGGGAGACACGCTACTTAACAGATCCGCAATGCCGAGAGAAAACTGCGGGAAAGCGATATTGAGCGACTGCCCCACGGTTCCGGTCATGGCTCCCAATTGGAAGATTGTGGTACACATCATCACGAACCACCACCACAGGATCCAGTTGGCACCGAACCGTGGACCGCCGAGTTCGTTGATGGCTCCCAGGGTCGGCTTGCCTGAGGAAATCGCATAGCGACCGAGTTCGGTCTGCACAAACACTTTGATGACGCAGCTGTAGAGAATCAGCCACAAGAACACGAAGCCATGCTTGGCTCCGAAGGAGGTTGTCAGCAGGAGTTCCCCAGAGCCGACGATCGTACCCGCCAGAATAATGCCCGGTCCGATCTTGCGCAATGCCGCCCACAGAGATACGGGGGGCTCTTCTACGGCTTCAGGGGGCAGCGCGTACGGATCAAATTCAATAACGTCAGGTACGTCAGTCATCAGCAAGTCTTTCATCATGCGAGCGTTCGGATGAGAGACTTGCATTCTCCATGCTGGCGGACACAACGCAAGCGTAGAGATGCGCTGATATATCAGAACGGGGTATTCCGAAGATCCCGCGGCCGACGCTGCTGGCGTCGATCATCAGAATGGCGCACGTTTGAACCGACGCTAGCAGCGTCGGCCACGGGCTATTCAGTGAGCGTCCCCTTGCTCGACGGAACGCCCGTTTGACGCGGATCGACGGCAACCGCTTCGCGCAATGCCCGAGCGGTCGCCTTGAACACGCCCTCCGCGATGTGGTGGCTGTTGCGACCGTGGTGCAGGACCAGATGCAGATTCATCAGCGCATTTGCGGAGACTGCCTGCCAGAAGTCATCGACGAGCTGGGCGTCGAATTCGCCAATCTTTTCTGTGGGAAAGGCAACATGACTGACGTACCAGGCGCGACCGCTCAAATCGAGGGCGCTGGTTACGAGTGTCTCTTCCATCGGTAGTGTCTTGCTGCCGTAGCGGACGATTCCGCGCTTGTCTCCCAAGGCTTGAGCGAACGCTTTACCCAGGCAAATTCCCACATCCTCAACGGTATGGTGCTGATCGACGTGCAGATCGCCGTCCGCTTTGATCTCCAGATCAAACAGGCCATGCTTAGCGAGCAGCGTCAGCATGTGGTCGAAAAACCCGACTCCCGTCTGAATCTGGGCGATGCCCGATCCATCCAGATTCAAGCTCAGGTGAATCTTGGTCTCGGCAGTCTGGCGGTCAATGGAAGCGGTGCGGGGCATAGTATCGGGCCGTCGGTGGGGTTGTAGCGATTGTGCGGGTGGTCGAGTGATTGGTCCGGGGGGGACTTTCGACCGTTGAGGCCAAAATGCGTCAAACGGCATCCGTCCCTGAATTATGACCTATCATTTGGGATGAGGTTCTCCAAACTTGCCAGCTTTTATTCTGGCGAGTCGACAATCAGGAAGCAAACGAGGGATGATCCGCCAAGTCCGCGAACAGGCCGCGTGGATTGATTTTAAAACGACTCCCCATTACCCCAGCATCAGCCAATCATGATTCCGCACTCGATCCAGTATCAGTACAACCAATACCACGCGTTGCTCATGCGGTATTGGAACCAGATGACGCCGATTCAGTATTGCGGCCTGCTGATTTCGATCGCGGCCGTGGGTTGGCTGTTGATGAAGAGCGCGACGAAACGCTGAGCCCAAAATCATCTCGAGTCGTCTGCCTTAGGCCGTGTGACCATTCACCGGCTGTGCGGCGATCACTTCGCTGGCTCGTTTCGCTGCGGCATCTGCCTGAAAAGACTGGATCAGGAGCATGATGGCCCCGGTCACCAGGAAGGTGTCGGCGAAATTGAAGATGGGCCACTCGATGATCTGGAAGTACAGAAAATCTCGCACAGCGTATTGAATCTGTCCGGTCAGATCATCACGCAATCCATGCAAGCCAAGGCGGTCATAGAGATTGCCTAGCGTGCCCGCCAAAACAAACGCCAACGCCACTGTCAGCCACAGGCTTTGAGCACCCCGTGCCAGGAACAGCCAGTAGATGACTGCCACGGCCGCGACGACGCTGAGAATGGCAAATACCGCGCTGTAGCCCTGCCCCATGCCCCATAAGGCACCGTGGTTGAAGCTGGTCATCAAGCGGAAGACATCCTTCCCCCACAGCCAGACGAACCACGACTCACTCTGGCGATGTTCAAAGCCCAGGGTGCTGAACACGTGCCATTTCGAATAGAGATCCCACACCAGCAAATTGATGCTCAAAACGAAGAACACCACATAATGCAGGATGGGGATGCCGTTCAGTTCCTTCGCTCGCGCTTCCGTTCGCATTCGATACAATTCCGGGCAAAGGGAATGACCCGCATGCGGGCCTTGGGAATAGCCGCCTGAGTCGCTGACTTACCCGACTCGAGGCACATTTGGCACAATCCATACGTACCAAGTTTGATTCGTTCTAATGCTTCGGCGATCTCGTCTAACGTTCCTTGCTCGTTCTCGACCAGAGACAGCGCGAAATCCTGCTCAAATGCTTCGCTGCCCAGTTCGGCCATGTGAGTCGGACTTTTTGACTCAGTCGATCCCTCTTCGCGATCTGATCCCAACGCGTCGCTGGTCAGTTGTGACATATCTCCGCGGAGCCGAGCCCGCAGAATTTCGAGCAGAACTCGGTATTCATCCAGTTCCTGTCGCTTCATTTGGGATGTCAGCTCGCCTTCCAATCGCGGAGTCGGTGAAAAATTCCGAGAATGTCTATTCTGATGTCCCGCATGAAAATCGTCAAGTCGCACTATTTGCGCAGCCGCACCGTGGGACGGGTCTCCTGGCCCGTCCGTCGCTGTCTTTGGCGATTTGATTGGGGGTCGGACGGTGAGAAAAGTCGCTGGACGCTTACCGTTAATGACTCTGAAAGGTTTGCGCTGCGCGTACTTCGCGAGGCGTAAATCCATGTTGAGTCGCCAGTTACGGGCTCGGACGGGCCTGGAGACCCGTCCTACGGTACGCCTACGCTTTACTACGCGGAGACGAACCCGTTCAGGTACGGCAGCTTTTTCGCTGTCGCTCGGACTTCGTCAGCGGCTTCGACGAGTTGAGCGAGGAAATCCCACTGGCCAGTTGTGAGCGAACTGCGGGCGCTGTTGGGCATCGTGCAGGCGAATTTCAGCTTGCCACAACTGACTTCCAGAGCTTGCAGGTCGACCGTGACGGGCTCTTGCGGATTCGCAGTGATGGCCGTGGCGAGTTGCTTCACCGCATCAGCGGGCACGCAGACGCAGGGGACGCCGTTGGAGGTGCAGTTGCCGAAGAAGATTTCCGCGAACGATTCGGCGACCATGGCCTTAATGCCCCAGCGGACCAGTGCCTGCGGAGCATGTTCGCGTGATGAACCGCAACCGAAGTTGCGGCCGGCCACCAGCACGCTGGCTCCCTTGTACCGGGCGTCGTCGAATGGATGCTTCGAATCCTGCTGGCGATCGTCTTCGAACGCATGTTCGCCGAGGCCTTCGAAGGTCACGCACCGCAGGTAGCGGGCGGGGATGATGCGGTCGGTATCGATATCGTCCAAGGGGAGCGGGACGGCTCGGCCGGTGACTTGTTCAATCTTTTGCATGGTACTTGATCAGCGTGTTGTAGAAGAATTCGTCAGAATTCTCGAATGATTATTCTGTGATGATTTTGGAAGCTTCGATTGCCCGTGGCCTTACATCATGTCGCGAACGTCAGCGACCGAGCCTTCAATAGCTGCGGCAGCGACCATTGCGGGGCTCATCAACAGGGTGCGTCCGGTGGGACTTCCCTGGCGACCCTTGAAGTTGCGGTTGCTGGACGATGCACAGATTTCGCGGCCCTGCAGTTTGTCGGGGTTCATGGCCAGGCACATCGAGCAACCCGCTTCGCGCCATTGGAATCCGGCGGCCTTGAAGATCTCGTGGAGGCCTTCGGCTTCGGCCTGGGCCCGCACTTGTTGAGAACCGGGCACCACGAGGGCCTTCACATGCGACGAGACCTTGCGACCTTGAGCGATCTTGGCCGCTTCACGCAGATCCGAGATCCGGCCGTTCGTACACGAGCCAATGAAAGCCACGTCGATTTTCACGCCGCGCAGCTTCTGCAGCTCCTTGAGTTCCATGAAGTCGAGTGCTTCCTGGATTCCCTTTTGCTCCTCAGCGGGGAACGTCGAAACGGCCCCGATCGGCTCGTTGACGCCCACGGACTGAGCGGGATTGATGCCCCACGTAACGGTCGGCTCGATGTCGGCGGCCTGCAGACTGACTTTGTGATCGAATTCGGCGTCTGGTCCCGAAGCGAGTTCCAGCCACCACTTGGCAGCCCGGTCAAATTCGGCACCCTTGGGCGAAAACGGCCGGTCACGCAGGTAGTCGACGGTGGTCTGATCGGGATTGATGTACCCGCAACGGGCGCCACCCTCGATCGACATATTGCAGACTGTCATGCGTTCTTCCATCGTCATGGCATCGAACGTTGAGCCTGCGAATTCGTAGGCATAACCAACGCCCCCCTGCACTCCGAGCTTACGGATAATGTGCAGAATGACGTCCTTGGCGAAGACTCCCGGGTGCAGCTTGCCATCGACTCCGACGCGGCGCACCTTGGGGCGGCCGAGGGCCATCGTTTGCGAGGCCAGCACGTCAGCGACCTGGCTGGTACCGATACCAAACGCGATACAGCCGAAAGCACCATGTGTACTGGTATGGCTATCACCGCAGGCCAGCGTGATTCCCGGCTGGGTGAGGCCCTGCTCTGGTCCGACGATGTGGACAATGCCCTGTCGGCTGTCGTTCAGATTCAGCAGCGTGACGCCGAATTCGCGACAGTTCTTTTCGATGGCTGACATCATCTCTTCGGCCAGCAGATCGAAGAAGGGGCGAGCCTGATTGTCAGTGGGAATAATATGGTCCACCGTCGCCAGAGTTCGCTCGGGGAACATGACCTTCAGGCCGCGATCGCGCAGCATCTGAAAGGCCTGGGGACTGGTAACCTCGTGAATCAGGTGCTGCCCAATGAAGAGTTGGGTCTGCCCCGAGGCCATAGTGCGCACCGTGTGCAAATCCCACACACGGTTAAACAGATTTTGCCGACCGCTCATGACTCGCCGTATTTTGTAAAAACCAGGTAATCCAACCGCCGGGATTCGCTAGGGGAAGCCCTCGTTGCGGGAGGAATCATTCAGCATAACCGGGTTAGGAACCCGTGTGAATGAAAGACCCTGTTTTTTCAGCAAGGTTCGGGATCGGTTTGCGGGGGGGCATGCCTTTTCATAAGTCCCATAGGTCCCATCCGTCCCATAAGTCCCATTCAAATTGATGGGACTTATGGGACGGATAGGACTTATGAGACCAATGGGATTTGCGGAGTTATGACCGACGCTGGCAGCGTCGGCCACAGGGGTTACTGCCCTGCTGAGGCTGATCCGTCAGGGCTGCCGGCGATGGGTATGCCCTTCGGCAGTGGACGGGCGGCGACGGTCAGGCCGGCTTCGTGGAGGCGATTTTGCAGTTGGCGGTACAACTGGAAGCTGTCGGGGTACACCCAAAGCGTGAATGTCGATCCCGGTTCGGCGGTTTGAATGGCGAGATCGAAGGCGGAGCCGCGAGTCAGTGCTTCGTCAGGGGTTTCCTCTATCAGGTCGAGATCGGGCTCAAGTTGAAACGATGTCAACGCGATGCGTACCATGCCGGGGCCATGCCGGGCAGATTCCGCTGCCGAGGCCTGGATGGCTTCCAACTTATATTGCAGCACATAGCCGCGAATTGGCCCCGCTTCTCCGTAGATGGATCGATCATTGCCGAAATCCGCGCCGCGGACCCTGGCCTGCCGCATGGCCGCTTCTAACAAGTCATGAATCGGGACCTGCGAGACCTTGTTCGCGCTGAGGCGAAAATGGATCTGATCGCCCACGACCGTCCGGCTGATCGGAGTGACGCGGTGCTTGAGTTTCTGGACCTTGGGAGCACGGTCTTGTTCGTCTTTGAACTGGGCCTGCAGTAATTCCAGACTCTTCCGCTGTGCGTCCATCAAAGCCTGCATTTCCTCGATCCCACGTACGTGGGTGTCGCGAACGGCCTTCTCTTTTTGCAATTTTGTGCGTCCGGCGACGATCCGCAATTCCCCTTGAGCCTGTCGACGTTCTAACTCCTTCTTGGCGGCTTCATTGGCCGCGGCTTCGGCTTCCAACCTGTCAATTTCTGCCTGAGCCGTTTGGACCTTCTCCGTGAGCTCGGTGGGTGGAGTCGTCACCTCGACAACTTCTGGTTCGCTCTCTTCTTCAGGCTCTGGTTCTGGTTCGGCGGGCACTTGAGTCGGTGCCTGAGGGACGATGAGTTCCGCCACGGCGGCTTCTTCAACGGGCGCGCGTTTCATCTTGATCACCGGCGCGCGACTCACGCGGACCCCGGCAATGACAATCAGAATGATGAGAATTCCGACGATATTCGCGATCACATCGAGGAACGAATCCGATCCGATGTTCACTTCGCCAGAAGTTTTCCGTCGTGCCATGTTTCAAGTTCAACTAACGGGTTCGATCCAGTAACAACTAGAAATCAGTATTCGAGGTGAGCCGGGTGCCGTTAGGCCCTGGAAAATTCGTTTTGTCGCTCAACTCCCGGTCCTGGGCTTTAAGGCACCCGGCTCACCTGAAGTGTCGGTTTGCTTGTCTCCCTGGCGTCCTGCCCCCAGTTTCTTGAACCAACTGAAGGGAGACTTCTTCGCCGGTGCGGCTTTGTCATCTTTGGTTTTCTTGGCTGGGTCTTCCGCGGGCCCTGTCGATTTTGGCTTGGTCGATTTAATTGAAGTCTTAGGAGGCTCTTTGGACTCCGAGACTGGTTGGATCAACCCCTTCTCGACGGGCTTAAGTGTGCGTTCTCCCGTCTTAAAATCGGCTTCCGAGAAGATGCCCCAGTCTCGTAACGGGCCGTGCAGCCGTTCGTATTCCTTGGTGCCGGTGGGGTAGATTTCAAAGTGCAGATAAGGCACCCAATAGAATTTTGTAGGCGGTTTGCCCCATTCCAGGCTATGTTCATCCAACGCGGAAAGGACGGCTTCGACTAACTCTTCCTGGGTCGTTCCCGGTTCGATGATGACTTCAATATCGTCCCGTTCGATGAAGACGCGATCTCCGGTGACTTCCACATTCACCTTGCGTTCGAATCCGATTTGCCCCGTATTGCTGCCACCCCAGCGTCGCTTCGCGGCGTCTCGCTTTTGCATGACCGACGTCGATGATGAGGCCGCCATTTGCTTGCGGGCTTCGGGATTATCGCCGTATTCGCGGGGTTGTTCGACGTTCGGATCAGTAGACCGAGTCTTGGTTCCCCCGCGTTGTCCGCGACTCCCGGGCGGACTTCCATTTTGTTGAGGAGTACCAGTCTGGGCTGAATCCGCTGGTGTCTGAGAATTTCGAGAACCAGTTGTCACATCGTCCGAAGCACCGCTCGCTGGGCCGTTCTTGGCACCCTGAGGAATGTTCACCGGGATTGGCAGCGAGACTCCATTGGCGGCACCGTTCGTATTATTTCCTCCGCCGCCACCCTGAGTGCGGCCTTGACTGGCCCCGGTTGGTGGTTGAGAGCCTGCCGCGTTCGGATCACCACCACCATCGGAATCAAAGCCTGTGGGGGGCTGCCCGCCGCCTGCCAGCTTTCCACCAGGTGCTCCCCCGCGCGTGCTCCGCGTACGTGTTCCCGTCGAACTGGTTCCGTCACCGATCGGTATCACACCGTTGGGAATATCGATCACTTTGGCCGTCTTGGCTCCGCTCGGCAATTCATTCGCGCCCCGGGGGCCTGTCTGTGAACCTGTCGGACCTTTCCTAGTTCCACCCGAACCGCCAGCGACGTCCGCAGCAGTTTGCTCGCCACTGTCGGCGCTGCCGGCACCGGTTTTTCCTGTGGCGGTGTGTTCGCGAGAAAAAGGATCGCCGAGTCCACCGGATCCACCAGCTTTGCCGTCGCCAGTTGTACCGGGCTGGGAACTGTCAGCGACCGCAACTCCGCGAGGTTGAGTGGCATTGCCGCCCGCCGCGTCAGGTCCATTTCCGACCCCTGCGCCACGACCTCGCGGCCCCACGCCTGGTCCATTCCCGCGACCAGACATCTCGGCCAGTGAATTGGGGACCCCTTGAGCGCGACGCCGTTCACGATCTGCCAGCGACGATTTGAATGCTCCTGACGCAACTTCGTCCTTGCTTACGGGCGACCGCGTGATCATGAAGGACTTGCCCTGGCTGCCCGAGTTCTTTTTGAAGGGATTTTCTTCACGGTGGAGCGTGGCCGCGACCTCGTCGTCCAGGCTTCCAAATGGGATCGGTTCTTCACTGCGACCGATCAACACTTCGCCCAGGCGATGATCACCGACCTTGCCACCCGCTTCCATCATTTCACCGCGATTTCTCAGCGTGTCTTTGATGGCGCCTTGAATCACCGCTTTGGCCAGCGGATCGGCCGCCGGTAACTGCAATTGAAAATCGTCTTCGATCAGTTCGTAACCGAAATCGTCGCCCAACTGGCTCAACATCTTTCGGGCGACGTAGTACGAAATCGTGCCCCTCGGCCGCACCAGGAGCAGGATGTAAGGCCGCGAAGGGCGACGCGGATCATCGGTTTTGACCGCCTGCTCGCGCCAATACTGCATCACGCGTTGTGAGGCAACGAGCAGCGGATTGAAACTCTCGGTAAATCCCTTCAGGATGTCTTCGTCCATGAGCACATTTTCCGGCTGGAAACGGATCCCAGACGAGGTGCACTCGATGTAGACCGGCTTACGCGTGGTGCCAGATGCGCCGTCGTACGGAATGAAGGCATACTTACTGGCCGAGTCAGCTTGAGCCCGTCTCAGGTCGGCCAGCTTCTTCTGTGCGGCAGCGATCGCCTCGCTGAGTTGAGTGTGTTCCTGTTCGATCCTGGCGCGTAGTTTCGCGTCCTGATCGAGATCCGATTTCAATTGAGATTTGCGATCGAGCAAGGACTTCAGATTGGTTTCGGTCGCCTGGAGTTTGTCTCGGAGTTCGTTCAGCTCGCGCTCGGTGTCGGCGACCCGCTGGCGGCGTTGGTCCAGATTGATCTCCGCTTCCGCCAGCCCTCGCTTCCATTCCGCCTCGCGAGCGGATTGACGCTTCCTCGCGGTGGCCATTGCGTCGCGTTTGGCTGCTCGTTCGGCTTCCCGTTCAGCCGCTTTGGCCGCGAGTTCTTCAGGCGTCGGACCGGACGGGATAACGGGCAGCGGTTTGGGTTTCGGTCGAATGACGGGTCGGGCGGCATCCTCGGCGGCCTGAGCTTCGGCTTCCGCTCGGGCGACTGCGGCCTGTCGCATTTTTCGTGTCGTGACCAACAGCAATAGAATCAACGCCCCCATTGCGCAGACCAGTACGGCCAGGAATGGAAAGAGTTGAATCGAAGGTGAGGTAGATGCACGACGCATACGAGTGTCGGTGACCGTTGGCTTCTGGACTTAGAGGATCTTATGGGAGAATTTCTCTCCCCTCTCCCCGGAGTACCAGGGCGAGGGGAGAAATTGTCGCTGCGCGTCCTTCGTTGGATTCAAATCGCATTGCCTCGCTAAGCAGCACGATTCTTGATGGTCAACATATGCACGGCGGCAGTTAGCGAATGGAGTGCCTTTTCGAATGTTTCGACCGCACGAATGGCTTCCAGATTGTGTGACAGAGTCTGCTGCAGCCGAGTCAGCTCGACCTCTTCCCCGACGATCTTCAGTAGCGTTTCGCCTTGTGAATGCAACTCGCGAACCTGGCCTGTGGAGGCGTGCGTCGCGGCCTTGAGATCGGTCTGCCAGGACAGAACCTCATCGCTGATGGAGCTCACCAGATTCCCAATCTGCTGGGCTTGATCTTCCCGCAACGCGTGCAGTTCGTTCTGGACGTTTTCCCACAGGTTGGCAATTTCCTGGCTGGACTGCGCCTGTTGCTGCTGGGCTCGGTCCTGAACTTCGCCGACCATCGAAATCAGGTCCGACGACAGTTTCGTAAAGGTCTCGGATAGCTCGTTCCGCGCTTCCAAAAGTTCTCGATTGTGCTGAGAAAGAGTCGCTTGCAATCCGGCTTGAATCGACTGGGTGAATTCCGACTGTTGCTGCTGGACGACTTGCTCCCAGCGGCCTCGTAAGCCGTTTAGCGATTCCTGCCAGAGACCTGTCTGCCATTGGATCAACTGTTCGGTCTTATCGAGCATACTGGCGGCGGCGTGGTGCTCGGCGGCCATCAGCGGGCTGTCTGCCGTTGGGCTCGGTGACAGGAGCGGAGCGATTTCTCGCATGCCAGCAGCTTCGATATCGCTGAGGATCTTTTGTTCGGAGCGTTCAATAATGAATGAGACAAACACCAGGATCATCGATAGCGATAGCGACAAAGCCGTCGTATCGAAGGCGACCGCCAGACCACTGGTGATCTCGGACATTGACGTTTCGAGTTGATCCGGCGTGATGTTTGCGATGGCCAACGTGATACCGATAACGGTACCCAGGAATCCGAGAATCGGAATGGCCCAGGTGATCGTACGGATCAAGGCATAGCTATCGTGCAATCGTTCGCCAGCCACGTCGTGCAGATACTTCAGGTGGTCTTCAAGGGACGCTGTACCGGGACGTGCGCCGAGATATTCGCAGATATCGTGATATCGCCGGGCGAGTTCCGAGCGGCGGATTCGAGCAGGCAGACTGGCGACGCTGCGTTCCAGCAATTCTCGGCGGCGATTGGGATCGGTCTCTTGCCGCAAGTGGGGATTGCGAACCAGATTGAATGTGAAGGCACTGCGTTCACGTGGCAGCACGAGCGACTTCAAAACCAGGATCGCCATTCCGATTCCGAACAACCAGACCTCGGCATAGAGGATCCAGTGTGAGCAGAAGTAGCGATACATGAGCGCCTGCTGGATCGGCAGCAGGGGGATCAGCATGTAAAACCCGATGGTGGCCGCTGTGCCCCAGATGATCGGGGAGCTTAGAAACCACAGGAACCAGCCTGGCTGTCGGACTTCGTCTTGAGGCTGAAATTGCGTTGGCAACTCTCTGGTACTCATGAAACATCCTTGTTTCGCGGGGGCTGCGGACGACGCCGAAACTGCCCAAATCGTTTGACCACAAATCTCGGCAACAAGCACAGGCAAATGCTATGCGTGTTTCACGACCGGACAGACAGCATAGACGAGCCTGGTGGCGTCACTATGCGGTTAGTCTGGTGAGATCAACTGCGTGGAAAATAGTAGTGTGGGTATTGGTTGTCACGCGGCGAGGTGCGGTAATGTGGGGTGTCTAGGCGTGACGCGAGGACTTACCCGTACAGATTGCTGCCCGTTGTTTCGATACTATCGGCGCAGATTGACTAAAGCTCCAGTTAAATTGGCGTAAGGTGCCATCCTCCGGCAGCGATTCTGTGGGTTTTTGAGCGTAAAGGGGAAGTACCATGAATCAAGAAAAAAGTAAACCCGGATGTCTTGCTCGGCTATTTTGCCACCGTGATGACTTAGTCCTGAGGCGTGTCTGATGAATCCAGACTCCTTAAATTGGGGAGGCAGATTCACCACGGAGACACGGAGAACACGAAGTTAAGAAGAGGGAGTTTTTAGCCACAGAAGGACACAGAAGTTAGGAACAGAAGTCGTTTCCTGATTCTGTGTTTCTTCTGTGTCCTTCTGTGGCTAAAAACTCCCTCCGTGTCTCCGCGGTGAAATTTGATGTCGATTGATTCGTTAGGCACCCACTGGAGTCATAGGACCAATAAAAAAGGGATCGTCATGTTGATGCATGACGATCCCTGAGTTTACGATGGCTTCGAACTTGCGCTCGAAGTACCGACCATAATCTAGTTGTTCCTGTTCGGGCTGATGCGACGTCGGAATTCCGCTTCGATTTCTTTCAGCCGATTTTGGTGGGCGAGCCACATATTTCGCAACGGAAATTCGTTCGGAATTTGCTTGTTGGTCAGTTCTCGGGCGCTGCGCCAAGTCAGAATGCCCAACATCCCTTCTTCGATGGCCAAGTCGTCATCTTGCAGGCCTTTACCGCTGACGTCGTCGCCCAGGACCTTTTCATACTTCAAGAGACCTTCGTAGGCCAGCCGTTCAGCTTCCTGGGTATCGCCATTCGCGAACGCCTTCAAGGCATCATACAGTTCCTTATGAGCTTGCACGGTGTTTACCTGCCCCTCGGAATGACACTTGTCACGCCAGTAGCGGAAGTTCGTCATGTTCTGATAGCGGGCGACCCAGGAACGCAGATCGAGTTCATACTGCTTCTTGGTGCCTTTGTAACCCTCAGGCAACGGAGTCGTCTCGACGTGTTGCTGGATCTGCTTCAAGTCCCAGGACAGGTGGATTCCAATATAGGGGGCCGGATACCAGGTCTCCTGTCCGTAGACTTTGTCCCAATAATCGAAGGCTTTGTTCCAGATCTCGCGAGTCTCTTCATCGAAGTGACCTTCCTTTTGCAGAGATGAGGCGTGATCGATGGTGGAACGACCGGGATAGGATCGGAACAGCGACTTATCCATGATGTGCTGTTCTTTGCCGTACTGATCCATGATCCGATTGGTCTCTTTAAACCAATCGGCCGAAACGGCGTAGTTATCCTCGTCTTTAGGATTGAGATCCAAGTCTGGACCGGGAACGCCATTGACCGTATAGCGGGCTGTATCCGGATCGATTCGGAAGAACCGCCGGAACTGACGCCATTCGTCTGAGCGGCCGATCTTCTTGCCCAAGGTGTCGGCATAGTACCAGTACAACTCGGGGTACTTTTCGTTGCGCTGACTTCCCTTGCGGTAGAACTTGGCCCCTTCTTTCACCCAGAAATAGCGATCTTTCACGCTGTCCCATTCGACCGACACGTTGTATGCCAGGTTCCACGCGTGGAATTGCCAGACCTTCTGGAAGTGGGGCTGCAACTTGATGATCGATTCGGTCGTGGCCCGCATACCGGCCCAGTCCTTGGCGTCCTTCTGCTTGTCCATCTGCACCCACAGCATACAGGCCGCCGGACCACGCAGCCCCAGCAGCACGAGATTCATGGTCGCGCTGGACGGATCAACGTTGCCGAGGGTGCTTTCACCCAGATCATGCTCCTGACGCATTTGAGCCAGGGCCCCGCCCGACTGCCCCTTGGAATGAGCGGCGGGGAAACCCAGGGTGATGACCGGGATGAACAGTAACCCCATCCCGACGAGATACACCATTTTTCGTTGATGGGAGGTGAGATTGTTCATTTTGACTCCAATTCACGCGACTTCAGACAGAAGTAACCGAGAATCACGCACGGAATCAGGAATGCCAGAGTGTGCATGATTGCGGGTAATAAACCAGAATTCCAAGGCACGTCGTAACCGTGAGCGACGAACTTTGCCATTTGGAACGTATCGAAATCGGGGATGATGGCTCGCGAGTGACCCGCGAACATCAACATGGGGGTATCCAGAACTTGAACGACAGTCGTCCAGAACCCCTTTTCCATCGGGACATTCGGATTCATGTGAGTCACGATGCGATACGCCGACTCCAGGATACCGCCACCCTCCCACTTGTAGATTCCCTCGCCAGCAACCAGTTGCTGCATGAAGTCCCGGCCGAAAATCCCCAGTACGATGATCACACCGGTCAGGAACGAGGCGACCGGGCCCTTGACGATCGTGCTCACGGAGACCGCGAACACAATGATCAGGAACATCATCAACCAGATGCACAGGACAGCCTTGAAGAAGCTGGCCACGAAGTAAGCATCCTGTGCCCGGATGAATACGTCAGGACGGGCCATTCCCAGGAATTGCCCGGTCGACAAACAGGCCACTTCGACCGTCAACTGACCCTTATCCACAATGTCCGTCATCAACTTGACTGGATGGTTCTTCTCATCAATCAGATCGTTATCGATGGGCTTGATCGAGTCGCGGAATTCGGCAATCTCGAACGGTTGGAACTTCGCACGAACATTGGTAGTCGGATTGACGAACGTGTACTGGAAAATGATCCCGCGTTCGAGATTTCCCTTGTGAGTTCTGAAGCCCTGGATCTTCGATTCCAGGACCAGTTTGCCGTCTTTGTTCAGCAAACTTGGTCCGACTCCCGAGAACTTCCAGATGGCCCGCGCGGCCGTATCGCCTTCGATGTAGCTGCGGAACATGTTGATGTCACCGACATTGATGCCCTTGTCGGTCGGCTTGCCTTCACGATCCAGGAAAGTGATCTCGCCGAAGACGGGCACGCGAGTCTTGATACCGTTCACTTCCGGCAGGGCGCGAACCAGCCACAAATAACCCACGACTGACATGACGGCCACGACAAGCGTCCCGACCAACGTCACCCCCAAGATGCGGCCGACGAGGATTTCGCTGCGTTTTACCGGTTTGGTGACCACGGTGTGCAATGACCGGGCCTTGATATCATCCGGCAAACCCCAGCACGACAGCAGGAACACGGCCGGCAGAATCAACCAACTGATTGCGGTCAACACGAACGTCACGTAAATCGGAATCCGCAGCAACGGATCACGATTGGGATCAGACAGGAACCAGCCCGCGAAGAGGAAGCAGATGGCGAAGACTACCAGCACCAGCAGCGTTTTGCGCCGCACCGATTCACGAAACACCAGGACCGTAATGGCCCCGACACGACGCGGCGACATGAAGAACAGGTCTCGAAAACCTTCAATCACACCATTGGCAAAAGCCGCGCAGCCATTCCGCAATCCTTGAAACAGGCTGCGACGCGGCTTACCGGGGCCGATCTGCTCGAACTCCTGCAACGTGTGCGAGAGAACTTGCAGTACAAAGGCCAATAGCACCGCACCCAGAAACATCAGGCCGCAGACAATGCCCCAAGTCTGGAACGCAAACAGCCAGTTGAACGCTTTCGGATCGTAATCATTCATGGAGAATCGAAATTCGTATTACGAAGCAAGGGCACTATAGGCCGGACAGATGTCAGATACTCGTGATGTAGATCACAAACGCTCGTGTTTGGATGTCGTGTTGTGTGAGAGTTGGAGAGTATGAGTGATAGAGGGTCAGGACAGTTCAATCGGGACTCGAACTGCAACTTTCTCCGTCATTCTCACACCCTCATACACTCACACTGTTTTATTCAGCTGATCATCACGTAAATAACGCAGCAACTAGCTCGCACTCGTATTCACGAAGCGTTGACCGGGTCGCTCGGCACTATCGCGGATGACCTTCAGGAACAACTCTTCGAGGGTATTTTGCGGTTGCCCGATCTCGTGGATCTTGGCCCCATACCGGGCGGCGATGGCTTCGATTTCCTTGACGGCCTCGGGGGGCAGTTTCGAAGCTCGAATCTGGGTCATTTCCTGGTCACGCAACAGATCGTCGACTCGATCCAGAACCTTCAACTCACCCTGGTACAAAATCGCGATCCGGTCGCAAACGTCCTGCACGTCGGCCAGCAAGTGGCTGCACATGACGATCGTCTTGCCCTGGGCCTTCAACTTCAGGATCAAGTCCTTCATATCGCGGCTACCCAGCGGATCGAGACCGCTGGTGGGTTCGTCGAGCAGAATCAATTCGGGATCATTGATCAATGCCTGGGCCAACCCGATGCGGCGGGTCATACCTTTGGAGTACTCTTTCAGTTGACGTCGGCGAGCCTGCTTCAGCCCGACCATTTCAATCAACTCATCGGCCCGCTTTTTCCGGGTCGCGGGCGTCATCTTGAACAGACGACCGTAAAAGTCCAGCGTTTCTTCCGCATTCAAGAAGCGGTAGAGGTAGGACTCTTCTGGCAGATATCCGATGCGTTCATTCTTTGAGACATCCGAAGCCGGTTTGCCGAGGATGGAGACTTCGCCTTCGGTGGGGAACAGCAACCCGAGCAACAGCTTCAGGGTGGTGGTCTTGCCCGATCCGTTGGGGCCGAGGAGTCCGAAGACTTCGCCCGGGCGGACGTCCAAGCTGAGTGAATTCAGAGCGCGAACCTTCTTGCGCCCCCAGAAGTCACGATAAACCTTCGACAAGTTGCGAATCTGGATGACAGGTTCAGTCGACATCAATCAATCCTGGTTTTCTAGACCCTTGGTAGCGGAATCTCGTAAGAGTTCCGCCGCATACGGATAAGCTCAAGAATTCTCACGAATTCTTCTACAACAACGTGGCGCCCCAATTCGTCGTTGCCCAATTCGATTCTATTTACACTCAGTTACCGCGAGTTCCATGTGAAATCAAGCGTGTCCACGCTCTCAAAGTCGCTTGCTTATCGGTTGACCCGCAAAAGGCATTACAACTCGGATTTGCAAACCAGCATTCGCAGATCGCTTTCGCGGCATTCGGCTTTACGTCGGGCCGCCGCAACTCGTTGGCTGGTTTTGCCAAATTGTCCAAAAGCGGGCAGGTGATTCCATTCATAGAGCGTAATTGCGCGGCAAATTGCCGTAGGCTGTCACTTTATTGGAGAGATTTCAATTTGGCAGATCGCCGCAGGCACCAAAAATCTGGTCGAAACATGATTGTTTTGCTGCCGGATCACTCGCCGCAAGCGACGTGCTTATTGTTGGTTATGGCGATGTTGCGAAGATTCTGCGCAGCTGCGTTCCAATCCACCCCACTGAATTGGAACACGGAATGCTTACATCAGAAACCTATTAACTGCGACAAGCTGCACGAAGCAGTTTATGTCCTTTGTGTCTCTCCTGCCCATTTTTGTCCTTCGGCGTCGAGGGACAAAAAGGACGGAAGGATACCAAGTACGGAAATCCCGAGCAGAATTCCCGCAAACCTGACAGTCGGAATTTTCATCCCCATCTTGTCGATTTCGAATCGGCCTTTCATAATCAAGTAATACAAGTCATGACGGGCCGATTACCAATCTTGAAGTAGTCTCTGCCAGTTCGTTGGATTCCCGCAATTTCAAAGGTGTCTGGCGTAGCATGTTTGCGGCTAAAGGTATTGAAGCCCAGTTCATGGATCGGCTCAACGTCTATGCGACGACGGGGCTCGCGCTACTCGCCATCGTTGTGTTAGTTTGGTTAATCCTGCGAATTCGCAGTTGGTTTTTTGAATCTGAGGATTCTGACGAGCCTCTTGAGGAAATGCTCACCCAATTTCGCCAACTGAAGCGGGAGGGTGAGTTGACAGAGGAAGAATACCGATTGATCAGTCAACGATTGTCAGGTCAGCCTGCGCCGGTCAAGTCCGTCACGGTGATTCAGCAATCGACTTCAGACGGTGTTTCGCCGGAATCTCCCCAGACAACGGATCCCGAGACTAGTTAAGTACTTAAGTTTTTCTGTTTGCCAGGGACTCGGAGGGCAACAGTTTGCAGATTAAGGGTTGGGGTCGCTTCTGAATTGTCTTTTACGCGAAGCGAATTTCGGCCTGACTGCAAAAGTTATGCTCAAACAAAGTCGATCAATTCATCGTGTGACGATCACCGGGAGGTGACCGTTGCGAGATGAGCACGACTCAAGAGCATCGCGCCATTTCGACGGCACGCCGACTCGTCATGCAACTCCACCGATGTAAGGAACACTGATGCCCACCGGGAAAGAGTTCAATACTGGCAGCCGCGGCCCTACTGGCAAAAAACACGCGAACTGCTCGTTCTGCCGAAAAAGTTACCGTGAAGTGGGTCCGCTCGTTGAGGGACCCAGTGATGTCTATATCTGCGGTGAGTGCATCGAGCTGTGCCAGTCGATCCTCGACCAGGAACGTCGTCGTCGGGGAACGGCCAAGCCGCTGTTCAACCGCGTTCCGGCCCCGAAGGAACTTGTCCAGCACTTGGACCAGTACGTCATCGGCCAGAACTACACGAAACGCATTTTGTCGGTCGCCGTCCACAATCATTACAAGCGATTGATGTTAACGAGCGACGCTGACAACGATGTAGAAATCGAGAAGTCCAACATTCTGCTGATCGGCCCCACGGGTAGCGGCAAGACCTTGCTGGCTAAGACGCTGGCCAAGGCCCTGCAGGTTCCATTCGCCATTGGCGATGCGACCACGCTGACGGAAGCCGGCTACGTTGGCGAAGACGTCGAGAACCTGTTGTTGAAGCTGTTGCACGCTGCCGATTTCGATATCGAAGCGGCTCAACGCGGGATCATCTTCATCGACGAAATCGACAAGATTGGCAAGACGAGCCAGAACGTGTCGATCACTCGCGATGTGTCGGGCGAAGGTGTCCAGCAGGCACTCTTGAAGATGCTGGAAGGAACCGTCGCCAACGTCCCGCCGCAAGGGGGCCGCAAGCATCCCGAGCAGCAATACATCCAGATGGATACGACCAATATCCTCTTTATCTGCGGTGGCACATTCGTCGGCTTGGATGACATCATCGGCAAGCGTCAAGGCCGTAAGATGATCGGCTTTGGTTCGGATACGCAGGTCGCGGCCCGGAAGAAGACCTCGTCAGAATTGTTGCGGGAAACCTGCGTCGACGACGTCCTGGAATTCGGCCTCATCCCCGAACTCGTCGGCCGGTTGCCGATCATCAGCACGCTTGAAGAACTGCAGGAACCCGATCTCGTTCGCGTGCTGACCGAGCCGCGGAATTCGATCGTTCGCCAATATCAGAAATTCTTCTCGCTGGAAGAATGCGAGTTGGAGTTCACTACAGAAGCGCTGTGGGAAATTGCTCGCGTGGCGAAAGAACGCGACACGGGGGCCCGCGGTCTGCGAGCCGTCATCGAACAAGTGATGACCGACATCATGTTTGAGCTGCCAGATCAAGAACGGGGTCAGAAGTTCGTGGTGACTCCTGGCGTGATTCGAGGCATCGAAAAGCTGTTCCGCCCCAAGGAATCGGCTGCCGCATAGATCTCGCGAAAACAAAAAAGCCCGACCAGCAGGTCGGGCTTTTTTCTTGCGCATTCGTGGCTACATTGCGATCCGCTACTCATGCCGCATAGAACTCTTCGCGGTCAATGTTTTCGCCCCCAGGTATTTCGCGGGGATCAATTGCACTTTGCTAAACGGAATCGAAATTGTCACGGCCACCAGATCCTTGGTTGTGGCATTGGCGACTTCGTTATTGGCCACAGCGGGATTTGAGGGATCAACGGTCACGATAATTGACGTCGTCAGATTGGCGGCGTTGACGCCTGCGGCAGTCAGTTGGCTCTTCATGTCGGTCACTACCTGGGCCGAGGTATAAGACCCCGTCACAGCTTTACGGCAACCCTCGCGAGCAGCGTTCTGCAGCACTTGCGAAATCATGAACGCGCGGCCGAACTCGATGATTCCCAGGACGACCACAAAGAATATTGGCAATACCAGTGCCGCTTCAACAATCGCGGCCCCGCGACGTTTGCGATACCGCGGACTCAGAATTCGGAAGGTCATTGGAAACTCCCACCAACACGTTCATCGAACCGGGGATGAGAGAACAGTTCTCGCGGCTCATCGGCCGACTTGAGTACCCTGCCGAGACCCGTGTCGTTCGCATGGAATTGAACAACCGTGGTCTCGCACAGGGCTTCAAGTTGACACGGCGGCGACCTCCGATGATGTGGCTTTTCAGCAACATCGCCAGCGGTTCCCCTCGACGCCGTTCAATGGAAACATAGCTCAAGAAATCCAGGGTGCGGTCACAGTCCGGGGTCGGGTCTGCGATTTTTCGAAATTGGCGGGAAACAACGCTCATTTGGACTTTGGTTGGAGAATTCGACCGATCGGAGTATGTTTGGGAGGGCGAAGGACCCCAGAGGGTACCCCGCCGAGCCGAAGACGAGCTTTAGCTCGGCGACCGCCGGAGGCGATCTCGGGAAGAATGATCTCACGCAAAGGCGCCAAGGCGCCAATAAGTCATTTCTTTCTTTGCGTCTTGGCGCCTTGGCGTGAGATCTTGTTCCTCTTTCACCACACTTTGCGGTACGCAAGTAAGAACTCTCGGCGGGAGCCTCGCCCTCCCATTCAAACACGCTCTTAGCGCTTCTCTTGCACGCCAATGTTCAATCGCACGCCTTCGACCTGCGTGGCGGACTTCGCGACTTGCTGGACGAAGCCGGTGGGGATGTCGCGTTCGGCCTTGATGATGACGTGGTTGCGGTTGTCACGGAGACCTTGTTCCACGTAATTCCGGACCGCATCAAGATTACCCTCGGGACCGCGGCCATCTCCCAGGATGATGATTGGCGGGCCGCCGATGCCTTCACGCTCAATGGTGATGATCGTGGCCGTACGTTCCGGGACTCCCGTTCCGAAATGAGCTTGTGGAACGTCAACGTCGGGCGTCCCCTTCATGGTGGAGGAGACCATAAAAAAGATCAGTAGCAGAAAGACGACGTCGATCAGCGAGGTGAGATCCAACTCACCATCCAGCGGGCGCTTGGGGGGCGCCAGGCTTTCTTCGCCATCGTCGGCGAGATCGAAAATCGGTTGACGTCGACTCATGCGTCAATTTCCCCGGCGTGGCTTGTGGACCAGGGCGAAGTCATCCATGAACATGCCGAGTTGATACTGCACGGCATCTTGGAGTTTGCCAATCCGAACATGGATCGAGGCCTGCATCATGACCAGCGGAATACAGGTCATCAACCCGATGGCGGTCGTCCACAAAGCAAAGCTGATGTCGGCCGCCAGTGCCGCCGGATCGGTGCCGGACTCGCGAGCAACCGTGGCGATCTTCGTAAATGCCGCGATCATCCCCTGCACGGTTCCCAGCAGGCCCAGCATCGGAGCCGTCTTGATCATCGTGCTGACCCAGGCCATGCGATATTCAAAATCGGCCAGAACATCGCGCTCAAACTTTTCGGCCAGCATCCGCCGGATCTTAGGCAGCTCGCGATCGCGATTGGCCAGGGCGACCAGAATCAACTGCGGGACGATCTTCGCCCAGTACGGGGGCGAATCACACACGGCCGAGACATCATCGAACCGCTTCTGAGCCAATGGCTCCCGGATCTGCCCCAGGAATTCCTCAGCGCGGGCGGGCGTCGAGAACTGTTGCTGCCGAATCCGACGCATGAGCAACACAACACAGAATACCCCATACAACGCAGTCCACGCCTGGGCCACGTAGATGATGATTTCCGCAGCCCGAAAGACGGCATTCATATCCATTGTATGGTTACTCTGTCACTCTATCTGTGATCGATATTAAAGTCAGTAAGACACGATTTCTCACTCCGTGTTCTCCGTGTCTCCGTGGTGAAAATCCTTAATTGCACCACGGAGACACGGAGAACACGGAGTTGGGGACAAGTTATTTGTCATCGATAATACGATTGGTCACTTAAAATAAGTCTGGCGAGTTACGAAAAACTCGTAGCCGGCTTCGGCGGACTTCGTAGAAAAATACGTGCGACGAATTTCCGGCAGGGCTCGCTTCTTGTAATCCAGTTCCAGCCGGATCAATTGCTTTTCGACTTGCGGTGGATAGAACTGCATCAGGACACTGTTGCCCGGCTCAATCTTGGCCCGTTGAAACAACTGCAAATCGGCACGCCGACGGGCCCCACCTTGCCAAGTCATGTAGAGGCGATTTTCACCTTTGCCCGTATTGGTCGTGCGGGAGATCGGAACTGCTTGAGCCAGTTTTGACAGGTAGATCAGCTTGCCATCCGCTGTCATCAAGCCGAGTTCAATTCCGAAGAAGTCCAGTTGCTTCCCGTATTCTTCCAGCGTTTCGCGATCATTGTAGCTGACGAACCAGCGTTGCTCACGGGGTACGCCCCCTTTCCCCGAACCAATCCCCAACGCCCGGCGACCAGTTCCGCTCGCACTCCCCTTCTTACCGGCATTACGCGTCTGAAATTCGAACTGTTTCTCGGCCTGATTGGTGGCCTCGTCGGCGACATCCATCACGTTATCCAGGGTCTCCTGGATTTCCGGTTCGTTGGCATCTTCTTCGGCGAGCGTGGCCTGTTCAGTTTCTGGATCGGGGGATTCGAGTTGCAGCGTTTCTTCCACGGAACCGTCCTCGACACCGCCGCTGACTTCTACGATTTCGACCGGGACCGGTTCCCGAACCGAAACAGGTTGAATGGAGATCCACGCCACAGTCAATGAGAACACGGCAAGTCCCAACCCGCCGACGAGCGCAATCAGCCAGGAGCTGACTTGGTCGTAGCGGGTGACTCGGAGTTCGGGCTGCTGTGCGGGTATAGGAACGGTCATGCCAGTCCGTGTGATTGCGGCTGCTGGGAGGGTGAGGCTCCCGCCGAACCGCTTGGTCTTTCGAGCTCGCCAGACTTAGCGGCTCGGCGGGAGCCTCGCCCTCCCATCAACCGTATTCTACTCGCCGGGACCAACCAAATCATCTCGTTCGTCATAAGCCCGGATCGACTTGTACCAGTCCTTCCATTTGGACAGTTCCCGTTCGCGCGTGGCCGCATCGAGCGGTTCTTCCTTCGCTCCAAATTCTTCCACCTGACGACTCAGGCAGCGGAGCGCATTACGGGCCTCGACGTAGACATCGACGTCGGAATCCTTCAGTCCCTGAATCAAAATTGGGGCCACCCGCAAATCGTCGGAACGTCCGAGTGCCCACAAAGCCGTCCGCCGTACATCGGCATCTTTGTGGCGAGCCAGCTTTTTCAGTCGATCCACCTGGCCAATCAACTCGTCACGTTTGCCAATCACAACCTGTTCGACGATTTCGGTCTGCGTGGTCTCCAGCACAGGGATCAAGGGATTTTCGAGCTGCGCCAGGAGTTCTTCCAAAGGTGCCTTTTTCTGGACCTTCTTGATCTTGCCGTCGTCCAGTTTTGCCGAGTCCAACTGATCAGGCAGACCTCGGCCACCGACCAGAACCCCCGCACCGACTTCGACCCGCGGCACTCCCTTGCGGATCATTTTTGAGGTTGCTCTCGTGAGGAACAACACTCCAAATGCGGTCGCAGGGATTTCGCCGCTGGAATCATTCCAACTGTGGCTGGCGGCTTGAGTCGCGACGAGATGCGCCGCCCCTTCCTCGTACCAGTCGTGGTCACCAAAGTTCCTGATTTCCGCCAGAGCCGCCGCACGCTCGAGACTATATAGAAAGTAAATCGCGTGACCAGTCGGTTTCGTCACCGTGAAATTCGTGGTCATCCAGTGGATCGCCTTGTCGACGGCTTCGTCAATCTGAACGAGTTTCACTGTCGGAATGTAACTGGCATTGCGAGCTGCCGCCCGGGCCTCTTCCGTCGTCGTAATGGCTTCGTCGTCGCGATACACCGGTTCGAGGAATCCGAATCGCTTACCCGAGCGATTTTTTTTTCCCGCGGGTGACTCCACAACCACGCGTTCTCGGGCATAGGGAAACAGATGCCGGCGAATAATTCGCAGACTACCAATGCCAGCGGCCGTCATACTATGCAACGAGTTCGTCGCCCCTGCGTCCGGGTGATAACCGAATCCTCCGTCCCGTAGCTGGGTACGGAGATGCCAGGCTGCAGCCTTATCCCAAACCTCGGTCGGGACAACGACTCCGCAGCGAGTGGCTTCCCACAGTCCCAGAAGCGCGTATTGCGAGATGCTGGTGTCGCCATCCATCGATTGGGGATAGTGCCACTGCCCGTTGGTCCCCTGATTGGCGATCAGATACTTGGCGAGCACCTCGATCTGCGGGCGATATTTCTTCGAGTCGGCATTGGCCAAAGCCAGCAGGGACACCCCGGCTTCATACACGTGGTGGCCCTGTGGGGTGAACTTGCTTTGAACAATGCGTGAGCACAACCGCTCACAGGTCGACTTGATCTGCGGGTTATCCGGTTTGATTCCCGACTTCAGCAAGGCGACAGTGGAAATCGCCGCGTGCCCGTCCGGTTCCCCGATGATTCTGGACAGCAATAACTGGTTCGCATTGTCGATGGCCGTTTTGATCTGCCCATCGGAGGCGCGACGAAATTCTTGGGATCTGCAGACCGTTGGGGGCAGGACTGCCAAGCCGCAGAATGCAGCCAAGACCAAGAGTCGAAACAGGTCCGATAATCGACGCATGAAAATGTTCCAGAATTTATCCTGACTCTCCAGAGTCGGGCGAAAGATCCTACTGCACCACAAAATACCGTTCCGCATCCGCAACGGTCTTGGGTTCTCTTTTCCGTAATTCATCCAACAGTTTCAGACCCTTCACGACATGTGCGGGTTGTGGAACGCCGCTAGCAGCGCGGTCTCTGGAAGCCGCTATCATATAACGCACAATGGCTCGCTTAATCGGCGGGATGTTGTATTCCCCTTCGCCGTACTTGGCCATCACCTTGTCCTGGATCGACCAGTCCTTCCAGCGAGCCAGATCGGTGATTACCAAATCCGCCAGCTCCGGGCGGTCGAGCAGATTCCGCATCGACTGCTGGAGCCGTGCCGGGGCAATCTTGCCTGACCCATAAGTCCACATGAAACGTAACGCCTGCATCGCGGCGAACGTTTCGTTAAAGGGGACCTTCTTATTGGCGAGTTTGTGCTCGTCGAGAACATCCAGCCCCTTGTCCTTCAAGATCAGCAGATAGCCCTCCATCAGGCCATCAATTCCTAAGCGGAAGTCGTCCGTCTGGACGAGGATCTTGGATTCCATTAGCTTGGCATCTTCGAGTGTCCCGCACAGTCCAAGCATCGTGCTATATAACCCGAGTCGAGTAGCTGGTATCTTCGGGTTGTTGACCCATTCTCGAATCTTTTCCAAAGGCAACTGGTCGGCTAGCTGCGCGATCGCCTTAAAATCCACGTTCGCGCATTCATCGAATGCATCTTTCGCGATCACAGGATCGGAAGATTCGAGAAATTTCAAAAAGTAGGTGATACGCGACTGTTGAGCGACATCAATCGCTGGCGCTTGCGAGATGTAGTTGAAGGCGGCTTCAGACAGCATCGGCGTGTAATTCGACCACTCCAGTCCTTTGCCGTCCTCTTGTTCGTAACCGAAAAGCACAAACTGATCGCCGACTTTTCCCGGTACGCATCGAGTAATCGTGATTTTCCGCTGTTTCGGAAAGTTCTTCGAGATCTTCATGACTTGTTGAATCTGGCAAGTCGTGGTTCCCGACTTCTTTCCGGATTCCTTCTCCACGCTCACCCATTGGACTAAGACTGCAGAGTCCGCCTCGGCAAGTTGATCGGAAGAGGTCGGAGGTGGCTGTCCGATGGTACAAAAACTCGATTTCGGTCGGGCGTTGGCCACCGAAGAAATGAGTACTGCAAAAATCGCTGCCACTGCCAACAGTGATCGAAAGCGAATCGAAAGGCCCGAAGTCATCGACAAACCTCCGATCGGCGAAGCGTAGCCTGACTCTCCAGAGTCGGGCGAAATCTCCTAAGAGCGCATTTATGGGAGGGCGAGGCTCCCGCCGAGCCTAACACGAGCTTTAGCTCGGCGTCCGCCGGAGGCTTTTGAACAATCTGGCCTCCGGCGGACGCCGACCTGCGGTCGTCTTAGGCTCGGCGGGAGCCTCGCCCTCCCAAACCCTCTATGGCACCACAAAGAACCGCTCGGCTTCCGAGACCGTCTTGGGATCCTTCTTCCGTAATTCTTCCAGCAGCTTGGCTCCGTTGGCGACGTGGGCCGGTTGAGGCGCCCCGCCACCGGCAGCGACATCCTTCGAACTGACCAGCATGTAACGCACGATGGCGCGCTTGATCGAGGGGATGTTGTATTCCCCTTCGCCGTACTTGGACATCAGCTTGTCCTGGATCGACCAGTCCTTCCAGCGAGCCAGGTCGGCAATCACCAGATCGGCCATCTCGGGGCGGTCGAGCAGAATCCGCATCGACTGCTGGAGCCGGGCCGGAGCAATCTTGCCTGACCCGTAGGTCCACATGAATCGCAAGGCCTGCATCGCCGCGAAGGTCTCGCTGAAGGGGACTTTCTTGTTGGCGAGTTTGTGCTCGTCGAGAACATCCAGTCCCTTGTCCTTCAGGATCAGGAGGTAGCCACCCATCAGGCCATCGATTCCCAAGCGGAACTCGTCAGTCTGAACGAGGATCTTCGCTTCCAGCATCTTGGCATCTTCAGGAGTCCCACACAGGCCAATCATCATGCCATAGAGCCCCAGGCGAGTGGCCGGTGTCTCAGAATTGGCGATCCAACCGCGGATCTTGTCCTTGGGCAACTGGGCGGCGAGTTGTTCGATGTCTTTGTATTGAGCGTTCGCGAATTCACCGAAGGCGTCGTTGGAAATGATCGGATCGGGGAACTCGAGGAACTTCAGGAAGTAAGCCAGACGCTTGCTGGCGACTGTCTCGGGGGACGGGGCCTGGGACATGTAGTTGAAGCTGGTTTCCGAGACCTCCAGCGGGCTGCCCCATTCGAGACCCTTGCCGTTGCCCAGATCAGTGCCCAACAGCACGAACAAGTCCCCAGACTTCCCCGTGCGATAGCGATCCAAGGTGACCTTCTGGTCCTTCGTAAGACTCTTGGGCCCCTTCACGATTTGCTGAATCTGATAGGTCGTATTGCCCACTTTCGCTTCGGTATCCTTGTCCCCTCCAACCCATTGGACCAGCACCGCCGCATCCGCCGACGCGAGTTGCTCGGTCAGCGTCATCTGGGCGACGCCGCAGAAGGGACAGGCCCGAGCTTGGGGCAGAGGAGATGCGATTGCGACCAGCAGCAAAGCGGCGGCGACAAGCGAAGTACGAAAACGATTTGAGAGTCGAGTGAACATCGGAAAGTTCTCCGAAAGCTACGGATCTGTGTGCAGTATCAAAGTTGAATCATCCTGGAAGGATGACTGGTAGTGGCCGGTGGCTTGGCGAAGCGACACCACCGGATTTCGTTCCATTTTAGAATCCGATCCTGAGCGGATCGCAGACGGAAACGCTCTCCCCCTCATTACTTCTTGATCACCTGGGCGTCCTCAAGATAATAAAACCGTTCGACGTCGTTGGTACCTTCCAGAATCTCCGGCTTGATTCGGAATACCCCTTCCACATCGAACGCTTTGTTATCAATGTAACTGGTGCTCGAACCAGATTTCATGGTCACTTCGACGAGATAATAAATCGTCGGGTTCGGACCAAAGCAGCAGGCACTTGTATCGCGACAGAGTACGAAGCGCTTCAAACCATCCTCTTGAAATGCAGATTGCGGGTGCATGAAGCCCCGCAATCGGATCCGCTGGCCGTCGAGTTTCCTCAACCACTCGGGCATCTGCTTGGGCAGATCGAGGCTCAACTTTTTCGTATTGAGGACTTTTTCAATATCGATGTCGTCGAAGCTGACGCGCAACGACTTGTTCGGCCCTTCCTTCTTGAATTCGTTCTTGGGGATCAAGACGGTAATCTTGCCCAGCGGCGGTTTGTCGCTCTTGCTGGACGCTTCGTCCTTCTTGGCGGGGGCCGTGGCTTCCCGTTTTTCGGCCGTGGCTCTACCCGCCCACAGGGCGCCACAGAGCAGGAGGCCCAACAACGATCCGCGACAGACTTGAGTCCAGCGACCTGTCACGCAGTGCAATAGGCGGTGTCGAAGCATTGGAAAACTCACCTTCGAGTTAAAAAACGGCCGTCAATTGGCCCCCGAACTCCAGCTCGATCTTATCCCGCCAGTTGAGATTTAGCACCACCAATACGGGATTGCCCCAGTATCCTTCCCAAAAGCGATTTGTTCCAGTTCGATTTCGAATTCTGGGCAGGCATGCGCTCAATGACGAAAAACTTCGCCAGGGACCGTCCCTCAATGGGCAGCGGCCCGACAGACCCTCCCCACTAGTTCGATCATTTGAAGTACTCAGCTTCGAGAGTGTAGAGCGAGGTGATTTCGCCCCCGACCACGATCTTCTTTGCCCGGAAAGTCCCGGCGACATTCACCAGCGAAAGCTCGCGGTGCGTGGCCCGAGCATCGTTCACAAACTCCACCGAAATAATATCGGTGATTGCCGGCTTACCACCGAAGCAGCATTGGGCGGTGTCTTTACAGAGAGTGAACGATTTCAGCTTCTCTTTCGCTTTTCCCGGATACATGTACCCCTTGATGAAGATTTTTTGTCCGTCAAGACTCTTCGCCTCCGGGTGAATCCGCGTCTGACCGTCCTCAATAATCGGCTTTTGATCCGCCAGCCAGCGGAAACTCAGCCGTTCATATCCTTCGGGCACTTCAGTGGCGTAGGTGTAGGCATGCAGGGTTGTTCCCGCTAGCAGGCAAATGCTTGAGAGGACCAAGCCGCTCACGGTCAGCTTAAAGCCCCCATATTCACCACGAGCCTGAGAAATCTGGCGCAATCCCAACACGCCCAGAATCACTCCAGCGAGCGGGACCGACAATCCGGCGACCGAGGCCAGCCCGATGACCGAACACAAGCCAATCACCAGCGACACGGGCGCCAGGACCGGAATGGGACGATACGAAAACTCATTCTCCCCTTCCAGTTCAGGACTGGAAAAGGCATCCGACTGCAACTCACTCATGGACACAGGAGTCCCTCGATCTTCAACCGGTGGTGGTGCCACATCTGTCGTCATCATAAAAAAATCTCCCAACAACCGACAATTATAACCGATTTTCCCGCCGACCCAAATTATTACCGGCGGATGGAATGACTAATGACGAAATCCGAATGACGAATCAACGACCAAATCTCAATGTCCCGTCAGAATTGCCGTTTCGCTCAGCAATGGCCGCAAAATCAAGCCATTCCGCACGAGTCGCGCTTGGCTCACGCATGCAGCGCCTTGGCCACGTCCGTGCGGTACGCGGTCATTCCCGGCACAATCCCCACCAGTGACGCCATGGCAATAAGTGCAGGCAGCAGAATAAGTTCCAACGTTTCAAACGCCCAGGGATCGATCAACAAGCCAGATCGAGCTTCCAAGATGGGAGCCGCAATGACCACCATGCCGTGCCCCAATAATACGCCAAACAGGCCCCCACCAACGCAGAGCAAAATCGATTCCAGGAAAATGATGGCAAAGACCGTCCCGCGCTGAGCTCCCAACGCTCGCATGACAGCGATTTCTCGCCGTCGGTCTGCCATGGAATTATAGATACTGACAAAGATTCCCACGCCCGACACGACCAGAATCAGTGCTGTCATGATGACCAGCAAGGTTCGCACATTGCCGACGACATTGTTCAGAATCCAGTTGATTTCCTGGAAGGGAATCGCGGCTTGCGCATACGGACCCTCATTGATGTTGGCTCGCAGCAAAATGGCAGCCGTGTCGTGCTTGGCATTGATCAGAACTGCGGTCACTTCTTTTTGTTCGTCCGGCAGTTCGTGATGATGATGACCATGGTGGTCATGTCCCGCGTGATCATCATGTTTCTCTTTGGGAGGGGCAGGAGCTGGGGCCGGCTTGTCGGGTGCCTCGCCTTTTTTCTTCTGAGTGTCTACAGCCTCAAAAGCCAGGGCTTTGGCGACCGCTTCGTCGATGGGTTTCGCATGTCCGGCGATCTGATAGAAGCCGTCGATGTGGATATACACGCCATTATCGTTGGGGGTTCCCGTCGCAGCCAGGACACCGACGACCGTAAAAACCTCGTCGTGAACATGATCATCGTCAGCCACACCATGAGCGGGCTTGAACGTCGAGCCGATGTTCCAGCCATTGGTCCGGGCCACCTGGGCTCCGATGACGGCGTCGAAGTCATCCTCCAGAAAATGCCCTCTGACTCGGAACTTCTTGTCAGGGTGATAGTCGACTTCGAAGAATTCGGGCGACGTTCCGATGATGCGGAAATTGCCTTCCATCGTCACATCGCCCATACAGATGGGGATCGCATTGAGGACGCGAGGATTCGCTTTCAATTCCTTGTAATAGACGTAAGGAATGTTTTCGACGGGGCTGCTGAGGTGATAAATCGTATTCAGCACCAACTGCAGTGGGCTACCCTTGGCTCCGACGACCAAGTGGTAGCCGCTGGCGTTCTGGCTGAAGATCCGGTCGACGATCCCGTGTACAACCAGCACCGAGACCATCAAGGTGACCCCCAACGCGACACTCAACGCCGTCAGGAACGACGCCAATGCTCGCTGGCGAATGCTCTTCCAGGCAATCGTCACGAGATTCATAGGGGGCTCTTTTCTCTTGCTGACTGGGGGCTTCTCTAGCTACAGATATTTGTCTGCCTGCGTGGCCGACGCTGCCAGCATCGGCGATCCACCGACGCTGGCAGCGTCGGCCACGGGGCTACTGTGGGTGATTGAAGTCTTTCAAACGTTCGACCCGCTGAAACTGTCCTGCGACCTCAGCCGAGTGCGTCACCAGCAACAGCGCACAGTTGTGCTCACTGCAGGCTTCGCGGATCAATTCCAAAACCGTGGCCTGATGTTGAGCATCTATGCTGGCAGTTGGTTCGTCGGCGAGTAGCAATGCCGGTCGGTTGACGAGCGACCGAGCCACTGCGACTCGCTGCTGTTCACCCACTGACAGGGTCGCGGGACGATGATTCAGGCGGTGGCTCAGTCCGACCCGCGCGAGTAAATCTTTCGCTCGCTTGGAGTCCGATTTCTGGCCCGAAAAGCTCATCCCCAGCAGGACATTTTCCAGCGCGGTGAACGCCGGCAGCAGGTTGAAAGTCTGAAAGATGAAGCCAATTTTGAGGGCTCGAAATCGATCGCGGGCGGGTTCCGACAGCCTGGTCAGATCGGTATTACCGATAACCACCTGCCCGGCGTCCGGAGTGGTGATCCCGGAAATCACGTTCAGCAAAGTCGTCTTGCCGCCGCCGCTTTCGCCGACCAGCGCGACTTGCTCGCCGGTTTGCAGGGTGAACTCCGGGATCCCAAGAATGGGGAGCCGAGTGCCATCCTGTTCGACGTAGCTTTTGCGCACATCCTTGAGGCGTAAAGACATAGATTCCACATCCTCATTTCGAACAAGACACAATTTCCGCGCCGTTATCCTATCAGATTACGAACGCAAACCGATTGCCGTTTGGAGATTCTTCGAGAAATCACAGGTGACACGCGTCGTGGGACGGGTCTCCAGGCCCGTCCGTCCAGTCGCAACCAGTTCACAAACAGTCGAATACTGTGAAGCAGACTTTGAATTCTTCGTGTCCTTCGTGACCTTCTGTTCAAAACAAAGAATTGGAACAGAAGGTCACAAAGATCACGAAGAAAAACAGGGGACGGACGGGCCAGGAGACCCGTCCCACGATGCAGGCTTACCGCTTCAACGCGGCGTGAGCATCACGCAACAGTTCTTCGGTCTGCTCCCAGCCGATGCAGCCGTCTGTAATCGAAATGCCATACTTGAGTTGCGACAGATCCGCAGTCAGCTTCTGGCTGCCGGCGACCAGATTGCTCTCCAGCATTAGACCGACAATGTGCTTATTCCCTGCGGCGCGCTGGGCGACCGCATCGCGCCACACGGCGGCCTGCTTGGTGTAGTCCTTGTCGGAGTTCGCGTGGCTGCAGTCAACCATCAGGAACGGCGGCAGTTTCGCGGCGCTCAGGGCATCCGCGGCAGCTTTGACGTTTTGAGCGTCGTAATTCGGCCCACTGCGACCGCCGCGCAGAATCAGGTGTCCGTACGGATTTCCGGTCGTGTGAATGACACACGTCCGGCCGTCGGTGTCGATGCCCAGAAAACTATGCGCGTTCTGAGCGGCCTGCATGGCTTGAATGGCAATCTCGAGGTTCCCGTCAGTCCCGTTTTTGTACCCGACCGGCATCGACAGTCCACTCGCCATCTGACGATGTGTTTGCGATTCGGTGGTACGCGCTCCTATCGCCGCCCAGGTGACCAGATCTGCCACATACTGGGGAGTGATCGGCTCCAGCATCTCCGTTGCTGCCGGCATGCCCATTTCGTTGATTTTCAGCAGCAATTCCCGGGCGCGACGCAGCCCCGTTTCAATTTCGAACGAGCCGTCCAGTCCGGGGTCGTTGATCAAGCCTTTCCAGCCCATGACCGTCCGCGGTTTCTCAAAATAGACCCGCATGATGACCAGCGTGGTCGACTTGATCTCTGTCGCGACTGCCTGCAATTTCTGAGCGTATTCCAAGGCGGCATGTTCATCATGGATTGAACACGGTCCGACCACCGCCAGCATGCGGGGATCTTCGCCCGCCAGCACCCGAATCAGTTCAGCACGGCCTTGAACGACGGTTCCGTTGGCGGCGACAGACATCGGGATCTGCTGCAGCAAATCTCGAGGCGAAATCAAAGGAGTGGTTCCTCGGATGTGAATTTGTTGAGTCGGTTGCACTGATGAAAACTCCGCGCGGGGGATCTGGCACTCGTAATCAAGAAAACCTGTTTGATGATTCAAAACTGTCAATTGGCCCGCGAGTTCGATGCTGTCTGAATGGTATTGATCGTGGTCTCGATCGGCGGCGACTTCATTTTAGGCACGATCGGGATTCAAGAATTGGATCAGCCGAAAATCAGATAACCCGGATCCTGCTATCGCGATGCCTAAGAGGCATCGTCGCTGCCGGAACCGGGTTAAAACAGGACTACCAAGTATTCTTTCATTGTCGATCTGCGTTCTGAATCGCCGCTGCAAGCCGCTGCGCCGTAATGTGTTGCAGCCCATGCTGTCCAGCAGAGAGCTCCCAGGAGCGGCATCCGGAGGCATCTCTTCGCGAGGATTAATCAGCCGCGTCGGATTCCGTTCGGCTCAAAATTCTTGCGTTGCGAAGACTTACAATTGTGAGAAACGCCGCGGCCGATGTCCAGCCAGCGGTGAAAAACGCATCTGAGATCCGTTGCGACAAGCGTAGCCACGCTCACCAGAGCGTGGGTGAATTGTACTTCAGCCCACACTCTGGTGAGCGTGGCTACTAGCAGACGTAACTCATTTGTGGGGCCTAATTAACTGCAGCACTCGCGGATCGTTGAGGCGATTGGCCACCAGTGTTGCCCTGCCGAAATCGTGGTGGGCCGTGTGTTGATGGGGAACTGCGACTGCGACCGCTCCTGCGGCTGCCGCGGCGTTAATTCCATTTTGGCTGTCTTCGAGAACCATCATCTCCGCAGGGGCGATTCCCAGTTTGTGGGCCGCCTTCAAATAGATCTCTGGATGTGGCTTGCCTTGAGTCACGTCTTCCGAGGCCAGAATCAATTCAAACCTGGGAAGCAAGCCGAATGGCCCGACGACGCGTTGAACGTAGCTGTGCGATGAAGATGTCGCGACACCTTTCGGCAGCTGGTGAGTGTCGATGAACTCGAGTAATTCATGCAGCCCCGGCATGGGAGCAAGTCGATCCGCCGCCGCTTCGAAAAACAGCGCATGGGACTCTTCGAGTAACTCGTCGACAGTGTCCTTCAGCGAATGCATCTCGATCATGAAGCCGAGCGATTCCTGAGCCCGCCGGCCGATCATCAGCAACTTGAGATCGGGCGTCATTTCCTTGCCACGTCGCCGCAACAACTCGTCGCCGACTTGATCGTAGATCAACTCGGTATTGAACATGAGACCGTCGAGATCAAACACCACCGCACGAATCGCCATGAAATCCCTCAAAGTACCGTGGGACGGGTCTCCAGGCCCGTCCGTCCAGCCGTATTTTCCCACTGGTCCTATAAGTCCCATGTGTCCCATTAAGTCCCATCAAGAATGCCTGGGACTTATGAGATAAAATGACGGACGGGCCTGGAGACCCGTCCCACGACACATTAACCAACCGATGGCTTTTCACCGCGATAGCTCAGGTCCAGGATCTCCATCGGATGGGCAACCCAGATCTTATGGCCGGCTTTGCGGATCGAAGCCTGAATCTGCAGCGAGCAACCCGCGTTCCCGGTGATGACCGCCTGCGGTTTCGTGGCCAGGATGTTGGCCAGCTTTCGCTCGGCTAAGCGGTCGGACATCTCCGGTTCGGTCAAATTATAGCTGCCGGCCGCCCCGCAGCAGATTTCGGATTCCACCAGCGGGATCAGTTCCAAACCCGGGACCAGTGACAACAGATCACGCGGCTGCTCGCGAATTTTCTGGGCATGGACCAGATGGCAGGCGTCGTGGTAGGTTGCCCGCAGTCTGATTTCACCGGTCGGTTTGATGGGACCGAGTTCTGCCAGGAATTCGGAAATGTCGCGGACCTTGTGGGCGAATTTCTCTAACTGTTCTGCTTGCTGATGGTCTTGTGGAGCGACTTCGTGAGCGATGTGCCCATAATCCTTCAACATGGCTCCGCAGCCTGCCACATTGATGATGACGGCGTCCAGATCGTCCTGAGCGAACGCCACGGAGTTCCGATTTGCGAAGTCGAGCGCGGGGAGGTCGGCTCCGCTGTGATAGTGAATCGCGCCGCAACACGCTTGAGCCTTCGGTATCACCACTTCGCAGCCGTTGGCTTGGAGGACCCGGGCGGTCGCCCAGTTGACATGGCTGAACATGGCGTCGGCCACACAACCCGTGAATAATCCTACGCGCGCCCGCCGCGGACCGATCGCCGGCAGGACATCCGGAAAGCGCGGGGTTGATGGTTGCAAGCGGGGCAGTTGTGATTGCATCCGTTGCAATCGCTGCGGCAATAGCTTGGTTAAGCCCACACCTTCGGCCAGGCGATCGAGGCCCAACGTCTGCATGATGCGTGCCGGCCAGAGTGCCCAGCGCATCCGCTCGGGATATGGGAACAGACCGTACATGATCCAGCGATTGAACCAGCCCTTGGCGGCATCGTTGCCGCGTCGCGCTTCGGCCTTCTGCATGTCGACGCGGAAAGGTTCGATCAGGCGGCCGTACTGCACTCCCGAAGGACAAGCAGTTTCGCAACTGCGACAGTCGAGGCACAGATCAAGATGCCGTTTGACCGTGTTGGTCATCTCCAGTCGGCCATCGGTCACGGCACGCATCAAATAGATGCGGCCGCGCGGACTGTTGTTTTCGTCGCCGGTTTCCAGATAGGTCGGGCAGGCCGACGTACAGAGTCCGCAGTGGACACAATCGAGGAATTTTTCGTATTCCACCGTGCTCCCCAGGCGAGGCAGTTCGGGGGCCGTGGTCACGGGCAAGGTAGGTTGTTCGGCTGGCATCGCGATTGGGTGTCGCTCTCAACGGGGATGGTGTTTGCGTTTGGTCAGCAAAGATATTCTAACGATCTCGGTGCGGCGGGACTATCTCGTGGGCCGGGATCGAATGTGAGGAACGAGTTTTGTCCTTGGTCATTTGGATTTGGCCATACGTTCGTCAATTGTCATCGTGTACGCCGCCTTAGCTTGCCTCTGGAGAATGCATTCAAGTATGTTAAACTGTCGAGGCGCTCAACTCGGTCCCGCCCGCATCCCGCCTGCTTGGAGTTTCCCGCATGATTCGGCTTCTGACCCTGGTTTGCCTGTTGGTCTCCCTTCCGCTGCATGTTCTGCAGGCTGCCGACGCTGATTGGTCGATGGTGCCAGTACCTGGCGTCTGGGAGCAGGCGCTTGGCGGCAAATTCGAGAAATATGACGGATTTGCCTGGTATCGCTGCTCAGTCAAGGTTCCGCTCGATTGGCGTGGTCGCGATCTGCAACTCAAGGTCCAGAAAATCGACGACGCTTATGAAGCCTACGTCAACGGCCAGAAAGTGGGGGGCGAGGGTGCCTTTCCTCCGAGTTTCAAAAGCGGTCTCAACGATCGCGCATTGAGCCTCACCGTTCCCGCGGACGCTGTGCGTGTGGGCGAATGGAATACGGTTGCCTTTCGCATCTTCGATCAGGAAGGACAAGGCGGATTCAAGGGAGTCGCGCCGTTCCTGGGTGATGACGTCCGGGCGATTGAATTGAAGGGTGAGTGGCAATTTCGAACCGGTGACGACTTGGCGTGGGCGAAGCCAGAGGCCGCCAAGCCGACGGTCGCGACCTTCGCTAAAATGGAAGAAATCGCCGTCATTTCTCTGCGGAACAAACCGAAGGATACGAAGCCCCCGCGTTTGTCATTGGCTGATAGCCTCGCCGCTTTGACGTCGCCAGACGATCTGGAAATTGAACAAGTCTTGACCGAGCCGCTGGTGGCCCAGCCGCTGTTCGTCAATTTTGATGAACGGGGCCGAATGTGGGTGATGCAGTATCTGCAATATCCCAACCCCGCCGGCTTGAAGATTGTCAGCAAGGACTTCTGGTGGCGGGCCGTTTACGACAAGACGCCGCTCCCGCCGCCGCACGGGACCAAGGGCAAAGACAAGATCAGCATTCACGAGGACACCGACGGCGATGGCAAGTACGACAAGCATTCGGTGTTTATTGACGACCTCAATATCGCAACGTCGTTCTGTCAGGGACGCGGCGGGCTGTGGGTGGTAAATCCCCCTGCCCTGTTGTTCTACCCCGACAAGAATCACGACGACAAACCTGACGGAGACCCGGAAGTTCATCTGTTGGGTTTCGGCCTGGAAGACCCACATTCGGTTGTCAACAGCATGCGCTGGGGGCCGGATGGCTGGTTGTATGGCGCTCAAGGGAGTACGGTCTCGTCCAAGGTGTATCGTCCCGGGTTAGATAAGCCCGAACAGGCGATCTTTTCACAGGGCCAGCACATCTGGCGTTATCACCCCGAAACGCACCGCTACGAGATCTTCTCGGAAGGTGGCGGTAATGCGTTTGGTGTGGATCTCGATTCACAGGGTCGCATTTTCTCCGGTCATAACGGCGGTGATACTCGCGGGTTCCACTACATGCAGGGAGCCTATCTGCAGAAGGGATTCAACAAGCACGGTCCACTGACGAACCCGTATGCGTTTGGATATTTCCCAGCGATTCCGCATCCCAAAGTCCCGCGGTTTACGCATTGCTTTACGATTTACTCCGGAGGTGCGTTACCTGAAAAATATAACGGCAAGATCTTCGCCGTGGCGCCCCTGTTGAACCATGTCGTCATGAGCGACGTGGAGGTCACCGGTTCGACCTTCAAGACGAACGACATCGGGCACGCGATTACATCGAAAGACGTCCGTTTCATGCCGGTCGATATCAAGCACGGCCCCGACGGAGCTCTGTATGTGGCCGACTGGTGCGACGCCCATCGCAGTCACATCCAGTTCCAGGAGGGATATCTTGAGGTCGATAACGGACGCATCTATCGCATCAAGCAAAAGGGTGCGAAGCCGGTCAAGATGGTCGATTTCGGAAAGCAACCAACGGTAGAACTGGTCGAGTCACTGGCCAGCCCCAATCAATGGACAAGGCAGACGGTGCAACGGTTGCTGGGTGATCGCCGCGACGCGGCGGCCGTACCTGTGTTGTTGAAACTGCTCCGCAGTCACGATGATCAACTGGCTCTCGAAGCCCTGTGGGGCATCTACAACAGTGGCGGTTGGAGTGACGAGATCGCGGCCGAAATGCTGAAACATGCCAATCCCCAGGTGCGTCTGTGGAGCGTCCGCCTGCTGGGTGATGAGAAGACTGTTTCGTCCCCGATTGGTCGGCAACTGGCAGACTTGGCCAAGGGAGAAGGCCATGTGGAAGTGCGAAGCCAACTCGCCGCGACGGCCAAACGGTTGCCGTTCGATCTGTCGCTCGCCATTCTGCGCGGACTGGCGAATCACTCGGAAGATACGAAGGATCCGCGGGTCCCGTTGCAGATCTGGTGGGCCATGGAAGCTCATGCCGCAAAACATCCCGATGCGGTGATTGCGTGGTTCTCGGACAAAGAGGTTTGGAAGCTGCCGGTTGTCGAAGAGTTTTTGGTCAATCGCGTCATGCGGCGCTACGCCGCGACGGGGAATCGCAAGGACCTTTCGATCTGCGCGAAGTTGCTCGAACTGTCGCCCGGTGGAAACGCCACCAAGCAGTTGATGGCTGGTTTTGAAGAAGCGTACCAGGGACGTTCGCTGGGCAGTTTGCCCGAAGAATTGGTCACGGCGATCGCTCGATCTGGGGGTGGTTCGACGGCGCTGAAAGTCCGTCAAGGAGACGCCGCAGCGATCGACGAGGCTCTGGCGGTCATCGCCAATCCGAAGGCGGTCGCCAAAGATCGTTTGCAGTTTATCCAAGTCCTGGGGCAGGTGAAGCAGCCGCGCAGCGTCCCCGTGTTGTTGAGTTTGTTGAATGAAACGCCCGACGAAGCACTGCAGCGCGAGGTCCTGACGGCGCTGCCGCAATACGAGCAGCCCGAGATCGCCACGACCGTGCTGGAACTGTGGAAGAAACTCTCACCTGATGTGCAGAGCGTGGCTCTCACGTTGCTATCCAGCCGCAAGAGTTGGGCGTTGCAATTGTTGACAGCGGTTGACATGCAGCAGATCCCGAAGGACGCGATTTCTCTGGACGTGGTTCGCAAGCTGACGGTTCATCGCGACATGCAAGTGGCCAGCCTGATCACCAAGCATTGGGGTAGCCTGGAAGGTGCCTCGACGGCCGAAATGCAGCAACTTGTCGAGCGACTGATGACGGTCGTAAAGTCGGATTCGGGCAATCCTTACGAGGGCAAGAAGCTCTACAGCGCGACGTGTGCGAAGTGTCACACGTTGTTTGCTCAGGGGGGGCAAATCGGGCCAGACCTGACAACCTACAAACGCGACGACGTTCACAACATCCTCTTGAACATTGTGAATCCCAGTGCCGAACTGCGCGAAGGATTTGAGACCGTCTTGATCGTGACGACCGATGGTCGCTCGTTGAACGGATTCCTGATCGACCAGGATTCCCAGGTAGTTGTGCTACGAGGCATTGACGGCCAGAGTGTCACCATTGCCCGCGATCAGATTGAGGAACTGGTGCCGCAACGGAAATCGCTGATGCCGGAAGGCTTGCTCAAAGATATGACCGAGCAGCAGGTTCGGGATTTGTTTGGATACCTGAGAAGTTCGCAGCCGCTGCCGTAGGATAGGCATCCTGCCTGTCCGTCTCGTAGCCTGACTCTCGAGAGTCGGGCGAATGGGAGGGCGAGGCTCCTGCCGAGCCGCTTCGTCTAGCGAGGTACGAACAACACTCGCGGTTCGGCAGGAGCCTCACCCTCCCATCAGCTGTGTCCTGCATTCGGCTGCAGAAGTCAGGGTCAAGCGCAAGTACTCACGCGACTCTGGAGAGTCAGGTTACGGCCACCTCAAAGGACAACAGCGGGCGCCTCAAGTTTCCCCGAGACGCCCGCTGTTTAAATTCTCATACCTTAAAAGCTTCCCGGCCTAGGCAATCTTCTTGCCGGCCAATTTTCCTAGGCCTGTGCTGCCCACTCCCATGACCGAGTAGCCCGACAGTTTCAGGTAGTAGGTCTGCCCCGAAACAATTCCGTTGACTGTCACCCGAGCATCCAGTCGGTTCGCACCCGTGCCACCAATGTCGTCATTCTGACCGAGTGAAACGCCGACCGAGCTGAACACTTCCAGGACTGGATCAAAAGCGGCGGGATTCGTGTGAGTGAAATCGAACTGGAATTTACCCGACTTGTTGGCCTTGAACTTGAACCAGTCGACATCGGTCGTCGTGTTGATAAACACATCGGAGGCAATCGCCCCGATCGAACTGGGGGTCAGCGCCTTTGCCGAGCCCATCGTATCACTAACATTATCGAAATTGTCCTTGATCGTCAGGCGGTAAGTCCCCTTCTGCGAATTGGCATAGGTGCTAACCCGGACGAAGTAGGTGCCCGTCGCCAAGTACGTTCCGATTGAACTGTTGAGATCTGTGTTCGAGTTATCGTCGCTCGTGAACAACACCGTCTCACCATCGGACGCTAGGATCTCGAGCTTGGTGTCGAGCAACGAGGCACTGGGAGCAGAGTTGATGAGGGCAAACGTCGCATAACCGTCGAGTGCCGTGACGACCTTGAACACGTCAACGTCACCATACTGGTTGAACTTACCGGTGAAGTCGGCTGTTGACGTGGTCGCGTTGAGCGTAAATTTGCGATTCTGCGTACCGGTGAGGAGGAGATTGGCGGTGTCGATATAGTCGTCTGTCGTGCCAGCCGGGTGGGTCAGGCCGAGGGTATTGTCGATCCAGCCGGTGTAGAAGTCAGTTCGGGTGCTGTAGGACATATCACCCTTCTTGCCGGTGGTCGTGGAGTGATAGGTATTCAGGCCGAAGACCTGGTAGGTGCTGCCCACCAGCTTCAGCACGGGAGCACCGATATCGTTCGGAGCAAACGTGCCTTCAGTCGTGTCCAGCTTCCACACCAGTTGCGAAGCCGAAACGCGTTCGACCTTGGTGGTGGCGGTTTGCTTGGTGCCAAAGGTCCCGTCAGTGCCTGTCGTACCCGTTCCCGTTCCACCAAATCCCACCAGTGTGGCGGTTCCGTTCGCGGCGAACGGAGTTCGGGAGACGATCAACGGAGTAATCGTGCCTGGTACGGCGGTCGACAGATGCCACAGGGCGATGTCCTGTCGGTAATCGATACTGCCGGCGTAGTACTTGGGATAAATCACAATCTGATCGACGGTATAGGTCGTGCCACCCAGGACGATCGAGGCCGAGGCCCCGCCGGTCAAGCCGCTGAGACCCTTGGAGGCAGTCGCGGTCGTCAGCACCCACTGCGTATCAATCAAGGTTCCGGCGGCTTGTGTCGTGACGGCTCCCGACGACGTGTAAGTGGTAGCGCCCACAGCGGTGAAGCTGGAGGTCGTCGTGCCGTTGATAATGCGGGGCACACCAGCGTGATCGGTTACGGAATTGGCAGCCGACAACAGCTCGCGAGCTTCCAGGTTTTCCACGGAACTAAAGCAGTTGCGGCTGATGACCGTACGCCGCTTCTTGCCTGCCTGCAAGCTGCGAAAGAGACTCGGAACGGAAGCGGGCAGATTGATCAATGAGTTTAGCATCAGGAGTTCTCTTATGAGGATGAAGATGACCGTCTCGTCCCCGTCCAGCACACTGGCTGGATAACGCGGAGACAAGGATTGTTCAGATCGCTGCGAGCGGCGACGGGTGTCGCGACGCCCCAATCTCACGTGTATGTTGTGGCCCGTTCTAACTCGGTGGTCATCCGAGACTCATCTCGTGTCTTGTCCCCCGAAACTCATGCGGAACGCACAACTGTTCCGAAAAGCAGTTACGGGTGGAAGCGGTCACACTTTCAATCTAGGTCACAAAATAAAAGACATTCGTGATGCAAACGTATTTCCACTATCGACTGCACCTTTTGCCTCCTGAGGGTGCGCAGTTGCGCGACTTTGCTGACTTTAGGGGTGGAAGATTGTTAACTGGATAAGAAGACGGACAGATTGACTGGACAAGTGTTTCAAATCGCTCGTCTGGCAATTGCCAATCCGACGAAGTTGCCCTGCTGTCGTCTGAGAGTTACGATTCGCAGTGTCATTCTGGAAGTGGGCTCTAACCATCCCCTTCCCGTCAATGTTTGTTTTTCATGATCGAGCCGCCGTGTCATCACGTTTGAACGTCGAATTGAATCGCCTGAGTCTGGCGAATCCCATCCTTGTGGCTTCGGGAACTTTCGGTTACGCCCGCGAAATGGCGGCGTACGCCAACTTTTCCAAGCTGGGGGGAGTCATTCCCAAGACGATCACTCCCCAGCCGCGGGCCGGAAATCCGACCCCGCGCACTGTGGAAACCGCCAGCGGGATGCTGAATTCGATCGGGCTCGATAATGATGGACTCGATGCGTTTATCGCCAAGCACCTCGATTATCTGCTCTCACTGGGCACCGCCGTGATCGCGAATATCGCCGGTCAGAACGCGGACGAATTCGCGGCGATGGCGGAACGCCTCGGTCAATACGACAAGTTGGCCGCGATCGAATTGAATATCTCGTGTCCCAACGTCAGTCATGGTGTGGACTACGGGACAGATCCAGCGAAGACCACCGAAGTCATCCGCCGGGTGCGTGAAGCCTGTCCGCTGCCAATCATCGCCAAGCTAACTCCCAACGTGACAAGCATCGTTCAGATCGCCCAGGCGGCGGCCGACGGCGGGGCGGATGCTGTGTCGCTGGTCAACACGTTTCAAGGGATGGCCATCAACTGGCGCAAGCGGACCCCAATTCTCGGCAACGTCATCGGCGGTCTTAGCGGTCCGGCGATCAAGCCGCTGGCGCTCCGCATGGTCTGGCAGGTTTCCCAGAAGGTCAAGATTCCCATCATCGGAGTCGGCGGCATCAGCAACATTGACGACGTGATGGAGTTCCTGGTCGCGGGAGCCTCGGCCGTACAGATCGGGACGGCCAATTTCTTCGATCCCACTCTGGCAACACGGCTAGTGGATCAACTCGATGAAGTGGTTGCCGCGGAAGGCTGTCGGCATGTTTCCGAACTCGTCGGAACGTTGAAGACGAAGTGATCAATCTGGACTGCTGTGATTCATCACCGCTTTCCAAGTTTGATGTCGACGTCGCCCATAACCCGACTCGTGAATTGGCATAGGAAAGCGGTGATGAATCACCGCAGTCCAAATTCATTGTTGGCGAAAAAAACGCCGTCTAAGGCGAATAAAAAGCCATTCCAGCGGCCCGCTCTGTCGGCCATTCTGCCGCGACACAGCGAAAAACTCAGGTATCGCCTGAGCTCCCATTCCTGCGAGATCTCGGTGGCTCCATGGAACGAAAAGTGCGTTCTGCGTTCGGAAACGGGAACAGACTCCCTCCGAACTCCATCGTGGAACAATTATGGTTGCGCCAAGTCGTCGTGGATTTACGCTGATCGAATTGCTCGTTGTGATTGCCATTATCGCGGTGTTGATTGCCTTGCTGCTGCCTGCTGTGCAACAGGCCCGGGAATCGGCACGGCTGTCTCAGTGCCGGAACAACGTCAAACAGATGATGTTGGCCTTTCACAATTATCACGACGCCCACGGCGGCTTTCCCAACCGGGCCTCGCTGACGACGGCTCTGGATAGCGGACACGGCTGGGGCTTTAAGATGCTCCCCTTCATCGAGCAATCCAATCTCTACAATGCGTGGAATTCGAGTAAGAGTTGGTTTTCGCCGGAAAATCAGGGAGTCGTGATGACCCCAGTTCCGACCTATCTGTGCCCGACATCGCCTGGTAACCCGCGCGTGATGGATCTGGCTCCGAGTTCCCCGACGACGACCACATCGACCGGTATTGCCGGGGATTATGTCGTGTTTCACCTCATCACAAAAACGGGTTCCACCGCGACGTGCAGTCCCTGCAACTCGGCATCTTCTTCGGTGGTTGGTGGTATGACGCCGATCAAGAATATCACCGACGGACTCTCGAACACGATCTTGTTGTCGGAACAGGCGGGGCGTCCCAACTATTACATCGGCCGAGTCCAGCAGGCGACAAACACGTCCATGACCAACCCCAAGTTCTGGGGTTGCTGGGCAGCGTATGAGTCGGTCACGTACCAGGGTTGGAATGGCGCCACGCCGCCTGCAGTGGGCGGTACGCGCATTATGAACTGGTCGAATTCCCAAGGCATCTACAGCTTCCACAACGGCGGCGCGATTGCCGGACTGTGCGATGGCAGCGCCCGGTTTTTGTCTGAGAACATGTCGATGGACATCTTGATTGCTTTGTTGACGAGAGACGGCGGCGAAACGATTGGCGAGTTCTAAAAATCGTTCCTGGTTCCGTCTCCTGGATGTGAGCGTTCCAATGTTGCGTTGGTCCCCTTTCGGGCCTTGTTTGCCTCTGTTGCTACTGAGTGTCGTGGTCTGCGTCGGGTGCGGAGAAGCTGAGAGGCCCGAGCTGGATGTCTTCCCGGTTTCGGGTTCGATTCTGGTCGATGGCAAGCCGCCCGTTGGCGCGGAAATTCGCTGTCGTCCCAGCACTCCGTTGAAGGATCCCGCCAAGCGGACGATCGCACCGTTTGCGTTCGTGGAGAAGGATGGCAGCTATCGCATAGGTACCTATTCGGGCGACGATGGAGCTCCGCCGGGCGAATATTCGCTCACCATTGTCTGGCCGGTGATCACGGTTGAGGGGGGCGAAGAAATCCGCGGAGCTGACCGGCTGAAGGGTCGTTTCGAGAACCCCGATCGACCCATCGCCACAGTGACCGTGAAGGCTGATGAAGACACTTATATTCCGGAAATCTTGCTGAAAACGAGATAGCCGGTAATCGAACCCCGATCGACTACACCTGGAGAGGATTCACCCCTGATGGCGGTTTCACTTGTTTCCGAGGCCCAGCCTCAATCATCTCAACCGCCCCCTCCAGGAGCGGCATTTCCTGTCTGTGTCGAAGGGGCGACGAAAAGCTTTCGGCAGGGAACGTCGAAGGTCGAAGCGATCCGAAATGTGTCGCTGTCTGTGGCCAGCGGCGAATTCGTGGCCATCATGGGCGCCAGCGGCTCAGGCAAAAGCACGCTGCTGCATGTGACTGCCGGATTGACCTGGCCCGATTCCGGCCAGGTGTTTGTGGATGGGGCCGATTTATCGACGATGTCAGATGGCCAACTGACACGCTTTCGTCGTCGCAAGATTGGCCTCGTCTTTCAAGCGTTCAATCTCATCCCGTCATTGACGGCTGAAGACAACATTACACTCCCGCTGTTGGCCGACGGCCAGTCTGCGAAGTTGGAAGAACGGCTGCAACCATTGCTGAACCGGCTGGGTTTGACTCCTCGGCGGCATCACCGTCCCGATGCACTCAGCGGTGGCGAACAGCAGCGTGTCGCTATCGCACGGGCGTTGATTACGGATCCGGCCGTCGTTCTGGCCGACGAACCCACGGGCAGTCTGGACTCGGTGAGCGGCCAGAACATCTGCCAGCTCCTGCAGGAACTGTGTGCGGAACAGAAGCGGACGATTGTCGTGGTCACACATGAGCCCGCGGTGGCTCGCTGGGCGAAACGCGTGGTCGTCATGAAGGATGGCCAGGTGTTGACCGAATTTCCTACGGCCTCATTCAACAACCCGCATGCACTCGCCGCGCATTACCAGGACATTGTGAACGCGTAGCCCGACTCTCTGAGTCGGGTTCCTAATTTGACATGCTCCCGACTCAGAGAGTCGGGCTACGACCTTTTTGCCGATTGCTGCCCCATGAATGCCACCGACCTGAAAGTCGTCGCCAAACTGGTCTTCGCCCACATGCGGCATCGCCCGGCTCGGATGCTGCTGACGCTGTTTTCTACGGTTGCTGCGGCCTGCATCGTGGTATGGGTGGTGAGCAGTTACGACTCGTTGATCGCGAAGTTCGATGAGTTCTCCGAGAACTACCTCGGCCGTTACAGCTTTGTCATATTGCCGTTACCGAAACCCGGAGTTCAGGGGCAAGGGGGCGGCGAGATGTTCGGCCCTCCCGCTGCAAAATTGTCTCCGGATGTCGTCGAGTCCTTGCGGCAAGATCCAGCGGTCGCCGTTATCGATCCCATTTTGCAGGCCCGGGCTCGGATTACCAAGTTCGGTGCTCCCCTGGAAGAACCGGGTGCTGGCCGCAATCGTGCCGCCAATCGTCCGCCAGTCGACCGTGCCAACCCAGACGAAGATGCAGTGCCACCGGCCGGAGCGCCGATCACTCCCAATTCGGCGAATACCCCGGGTGGTCCCGGCGGCCCGAATGCCCCCGGCGGCGTGCATTCCTTTCCGGTCTTCGGTGGTCGCGTCAACTTCGTGGGAGGCGGCGGAGGCGGTGGCTTCAATCGAGCCCCGATGCTGGTCGGAACTAATGCTGTGGAAGCACCGTACACAGTCACGGACGGAAACTGGATCGACCCCAAGAAACCCGACGTGATGGAAGCCGCCATTAGCAGCGGTGCCGCCGAGCAATTGAAGGTCAAGGTCGGCGATGATGTCGAGGTGGCCTTTGGATTTCGTTCAGAGCCCGTCAAGTTGAAGATCGTCGGCATCGTCGAGCAACGCAAGCCGCTCCCGTCGACGCCGGCGATTATCGGCCTGCCTGCCATGCGTGGTCCGCCGCTGACCCGTGGTCCAGCGAGTGCTGCGTTGTATGTGCCATTGCCGCTGGCTGAACGCATTGCGGGAACGTCAGGCAAGTACGACCTCGCGGGGATCGTATTGAAGAACGGCTTCAAAGTTGAGGAATTCAAACAAAACTGGACGCCGCGGCTCGCTCAGGCTGGCTCGGTGTCGGAGTTGGTTTCACTGGCGGATGTGGATTCCGAATTGCAAGACAGCACGACCAACGAGACTGTCAAATCCCAAGCTTATGCCGCGACCGGCATCTCGTTGCTGGCAGCGCTGTTTATCATCTTTTCCACTCTCAGCATGGGAGTCGATGAACGCATTCGTCAGTTCGCCATGTTGCGCGCCGTGTCGTTCACGAAGGCCCAGGTCGCGACAATGATTTTGTTGGAAAGTCTGTTCCTCGGCCTGATCGGTTGGGGCGGCGGCTTGCTGGCCGGCTGGGGCTTGCTGGAATTCATCACGAAGATGCGTCCCGATCTCTTTCCGGTCGGAGCATCACTGGGCACTTGGTGCATTGTGATGTCCGGTCTGTGTTCCGTGGGAGGGGCTCTGCTGGCCGCCATTCCACCGGCGTGGAAGGCGACCCGTGTCAGTCCGCTCGATGCCATGGGGCCGCAAGCATCGGTGCCGGTGGGGCGTCTCTCGTGGATCTCAACCGTGGTCGGATTGGTCCTCGTGTCCGTGAATCCAATCCTCGTGTTCTGGGTGCCAATGCCGGATACATCGCGGTATATCATCTCTGCGGCCTTCGGTTGTACGTGCCTGGGAGTCGGCATCATCCTGCTGGCTCCGGCTACGATTCTGATCACCGAGAAGTTGCTGGGGCCGGTCATCTCGAGACTCTTCGGCCTCAGTCCGAAACTGCTGGAGCGGCAGTTGTCGACGAACCTGTGGCGAACACTTGGGACGACAGTGGCGTTGACCTTGGGGCTGGGGCTATTCGTGGCCATGCAGACCTGGGGCTATACGATGCTCGGGCCTTACACCCCGGGCGATTGGGTTCCCGATATGGTCGTCGTGATGACCCCCAGCGGTATCCCGGATTCGGCTGTGGACGAAGTGCGTCACATGCAGGGGGTCATCCCCGAGCGTTCCCTTCCCTGCCTTTCCGAGCAAGTCAAATTCGCGACGGATGTTACCGGCGCGAAGGTGCGGGCGACGAGTTCCCGCCAGGACAATTGCGTTCTTGTCGGCATCGATCCTGATCTCGGGCTCGGCGGCAAGGATCCCATTTTCAATTTCGAGTTTGTCTCAGGCAAACGCGATGAGGCGATTGCCAAGTTAAAGCAAGGGCGCTATTGCCTGGTTCCCGATCACTTTGAACGCGAGAGCGGTCTGACCGTCGGCGGCAAATTTGGGGTCCTGCACCCAGATGATCCGAAGAAGATTATTGAATATGAGATCGCTGGTGTCGTGTCGATGGCCGGCTGGCACTGGATGAGCAAAGTGGGCTTGAGAAATCGCGGTGGCGGACGGTCCTCTGGCTTGATGTTCACAGCGTTTGATCAAGTACGTAAAGACATTGGCACGCAGTGCATCAATGCGTTCTGGATCAATACGGACGGCGCGGTGAAAGAAGAGGACGTCAAAGCGTCGTTGCAGGCCATCACCGAGAAGAACCATGATCCCAGCCTGGCCAGGGGGCGTGGTCGTGGCATGGGAATGGGAAGCGGTGCATTCGGTCGCGGCGGCCGTGGCAACGGCAGCGGTTATTCGACGACGGTGAATATCCGTTCGCGAGAGGGAGTGCGGCTCGCCATCCGCGATCGAGCCAACGGCATCATCTGGCTCTTAAGCCGTTTGCCGCTGGTGACGTTGCTGGTGACATCCCTGGGCGTGATCAACACGATTGTCTCGTCAATTCGTGCTCGCCGCTGGGAGATGGGCGTGATGCGGGCCATCGGTGTGACGCGGTTTGGCCTGTTCCGCATGATTCTGTGCGAGGCCATTCTGGTGGGCGTCGCGGCATGTCTGCTGAGCTTTGCATTCGGCGTTACTGCAGGCTATTGCGGCACCGGTATTACGCGCTACGTCAACGTTCGTGGCGGACAGATCACGCCGTTAATTGTGCCGTGGATGCAAATCGGCGTGGGCTTCTCGATGACCCTGATCCTCTGCCTGATCGCTGCGCTGTGGCCTGCCATGCAGACCGGTAGAACCGAACCCTTGCGGCTTCTGCAATCTGGTCGAACTGCCGCCTGAGGGTTGTCGTGCCAACAAGTACCCTCAGTTCAAGAAAAGATTTTTAGCCACAGAAGAACACAGAAGCACACGGAAAAATACGAGAAAAGCCTTCTCCTATTCCGTGTTTCTTCTGTGTCATTCTGTGGCTAATTCTCTTAGGAACTAGATGTGAGTCCCACGGTTTACTTCTTCGCAGGCTTGGCATCGCAGTGGCTCAAGGCCAGCAACGCAAACGCGGTCGAGAGATTCGGGTCCCCTTCGTTCCATTTGCGTTCGTCGTTGACCCAACTGCCATTTTCTCGCTGGGCCTTCTTGAGATAAGCAATCAGGTCTCCGCGCCAGTCGTGTTTCGCCCCGGTCTTGTCTTCGACTTCGGCTACTTCCATCGCGTCCAATGCTTTGGCAAACAGGTGGAGATAGTAGTACAAACCCTCCTGATCCAGGCCGGGGTTTTCTGCGACCGTGTAATGTTTTTGGATCCACGTGTAGGCCGCTTTGACTCGTTGATCGTTCTTGTCGACACCGGCATAGAGCAGGCTCTTCAAGCCGGCATAAGTCATGCTGCCATAGGAGCGGAGTCCGCCGTTGGCTTCTTTGCCTGCTGCTGATGAACCACCGCCGGCCGGGGTGTAATAGAATCCGCCGTCGTTGATCTTGGCAGAGAACGGCGTGTCGTTCTTGTCGGATTCCAGATTCTGCGAGCGTGAAATGAAGACCAGCGCTTTTTGCAGAGCGGGGTCGTCCGCTTTTGCGCCCGCGGCACGTAACGCTTCGACCAGATAGTGCGTGTTCGACATATCGGGCCGCGAGGTGCCGCCGTAGCCCGCTCCGCCAAAGTAGGTGTCGGTCTTTTCTTTGTTTTCTTCCTCATCCCATTGTTGTTTGCGGATGAATTTGTCGGCGTTGGCGATGACTTCCGTGTATTTCCCATCCGCATTGGCCGTCGACAAGGCGGCGATGATGATGCACGTTTCGTAGTTGCGGAAATTGCTCTTCACGAAGTAAATGCCGCCGTCGGGTTGGACGTGTGTCAGTAAGTGTTTCAAGGCTTTTTGAACCATCGGATCGTCGACCTTAACGCCATTTTCCAAGGCCCCGCTGACGACGAGCCCCGTCAGCCCCGGAAAGTCTTTGGTCGTCCAACTGCCGTCTTCGGCCTGGCTGGTCCGCAGGTAGTTGATGGCCTTTTCTCGGATCTTGGCGAGGTTGGCGGTCGCGTCTGCGGAGAACCCCAAATTTGCATAACTGGCTGCGGCACCTACGGCGCAGACCGTGAGAAACTGACGTCGTGATGTCCGCCAACCGGCGTGGAAACTCCGCATGACAACTCCTTGGATTCGCTGCGACTGAGCTGGAGGGGCAAATCTAGACCACAATGCGATTCGATCTCTCGCTAAAATAGCACTTTGCGGCAAATCGCGAGCCAAGTCCAGTGAAACCTCGGTTCGACGATACGGGCCTCGCGTTTCAGGTGCCCCATTTTGATTGAAGAGACTATTTCGGACATTTTCCCGTCACCTCCGGCGGATTTTCCGCCTCTATGCTTTGGACTGCGGTGATTCATCACCGCAGTCCAAATTTTCGTGTAGTTCGCGTGATGAGTCAGCACCCTTGCGACATGGCCCGGTATGGCGACAATGTGCAGGAACTGGCTGCATCGTTTATTGCCTCCACACACAGAAAATCCACCGACACATTCCCCGCCCGCGCTTCGAGAATCTTTCATGCGAGTTTTATCAGGTATTCAGCCCACCGGTCGTTTTCACTGGGGCAACTACTTCGGGGCGATCCGACAATACATCGACCTGCAGAACAACGACCAAGCTTTTTACTTCATCGCGGATTTGCACGCACTGACCACCGTTCGCGAACCGGCGGTCCTGCGGCAGAACATTCAGGATGCCGCGCTGGATCTGCTGGCGCTGGGATTGAACCCCGATAAGGCGGCCCTGTTTCGCCAGTCGGATGTGCCTGAGGTTTCAGAACTGCAATGGCTGTTGATGACCGTCACGCAGATGAGCCTGTTGGAGAAATGCGTCTCGTACAAAGATAAGAAGGCCAAAGGCATCCCGGCCGATGCGGGACTGTTTACGTACCCGGTGCTGATGGCCGCCGACATTCTGTTGTACGACAGCGATCTCGTGCCGGTCGGTGGCGACCAGATTCAACACATCGAGGTGACGCGAGACATCGCTCAGCGATTCAACAGCATCTTCGGGGAAGTCCTGGTTTTGCCGGACGCCAAGACGCTGGACGAGTCGGCCAAGGTCCCTGGCGTCGATGGGGAAAAAATGTCGAAGAGCTATGGGAACACGATCGAGCTGTTCCCAGGAGAAAAACCGCTGCGCAAGCGGGTCATGTCCATCAAGACAGATACGACACCGGTTGAATCCCCCAAAGATCCAGACACTTCTGCGATCTACCAGCTCTATCAGTTATTCGCATCTGCGGCTGACCAGGCCGCGTTGGCTGCGAAGTACCGCACCGGGGGCATGGGCTATGGTGAGGCGAAGCAGGCTCTGTTCGAAGCCTCGTGGGCCTATTTCGCCGAAGCCCGTGCCCGCCGCGAGAAACTGGTGGCCGATCCGTCGACTGTCGAAGACATCTTGTTAGCCGGTGCCCGACGGGCTCGTGCGAAGGGTGCCGAGGTACTCGACCGCGTCCGGACGGCGTGTGGTTTGCTGAGCCACAAGGCTCGGTCGTAGCCCGACTCTTTGAGTCGGGTCTCTTCGTCGTATTGAAATGCACCCGACTCGGAGAGTCGGGCTACGGATATGTCAGGCCTCAATGAGAGTGCTCAGCATCCGGGTACGTCCCTGCGCGGACTTCGCTGATGTAGTCCTTGAATGCTCGCTGGGCTTCGGTCCGCAAATCGGCGAAGCGCTTGAGATACTTCGGATTGAAGCCCGACGTCAGTCCCAGCATGTCGGGGGTGACCAGCACCTGGCCGTCGCAATCGGGGCCGGCACCAATGCCGATGGTGGGAATCGAGACTGCTGCGGTGATCTCTTTGGCGATTTCTCGCGGAATCAGTTCCAAGACGATTCCGAAGGCGCCGGCGTCGGCAGCGGCCTTGGCGTCGTTCAACAATTGCTCGCGATCGCGTTGAATGCGATTCATGCCGCCGTACTTGAGCATTGATTGCGGCTTCATTCCGACGTGTGCCATCACGGGGATTTCAGCATTGCTGAGACGTCGAATGGTCTCCGCCTGATTGACGCCGCCTTCCAGCTTCACCGCAGCGGCACCAGTCCGCTTAATGATCTGGCCCGCATTGCGGATCGCATCTTCCGGGCTGATATTGAACGTCAGGAACGGCAGGTCAACAATTACCAGCGCGGACTTCACGGCCCGGCACACCATTTCCGCATGGTAGATCATTTCATCGAGCGTCACCGGAATCGTCGATGATTTGCCCTGGACGACCATCCCCATGGAGTCTCCAACCAACACAGCGTCGATACCAGACTCATCCAGGATGCCCGCCCACAGGAAGTCGTATCCCGTCAGCATCGCGATTTTTTCGCCTCGCTGCTTGGCCCGCACAAAGCGAGGGACGGTCATCGGAGTGCGTTCGGTGGGGGGCGTACTAGGCTTCGCGGAGTCGGTCATGGCTGGTGACATCATTCTGGGCGGTATTGTGGATTGGCCTGCAATTGAACCTTAACGGAATTGCGGTGAATGCAAAAGCGGAGTTCGTTGGCTGATGCTCTGTTGTAGCCCGACTCTCCGAGTCGGGTGCGTCGAAGACGACGAAGAACCCGACTCGGAGAGTCGGGCTACGGTTCTGCTTCGCAGAACGACACATTTGACTGGGGCCAGGTTCAGAAACTCTCATCCGGACGCAGGAATCGCCAGCAACCTTCGGCCAATTGTCCGAGCCGTACTTTGCCGATCCGGACGCGCATTAGACTGAGGATTTGCAATCCGACTGCATCGCACATGCGTCGAATCTGGCGATGACGGCCCTCGTGCAGTTCGAACCGCAAGCGGTCCTCGGAAATCAGTTCGACTCGGGCTGGTCGCAGTTTCTTGCCATCCAGGCTGAGCCCCTCACGCAGCATGGCGAGTTGTTCTTCCCGCAATTCGCCGCGGAACCGGACCATGTATTCCTTTTCGATTTCGCCCCGCTCGGAGGTCAACAGTTTGGCGATGCGGCCGTCGTTGGTGAAGACCAGCAGGCCGCGGGAATCGATGTCCAAGCGGCCCGCGGGCGCCAGGCCATCGAAATGCTCACGCAACAGTTGCTGCGGCGCGACGTTCGGATCTTGATTCTCCGGGGTAATCAATTTTGCCGCGGGAGGATATTCCCGCTCAGGCTGGCCCGAGACGTAGCCGACCGGCTTATTCACCAGGATCGTGACTCGCTCGTCCTGGATCTGCTGTGCTGCCGCTTCCAAGGTGATCGTCTGATGTTCGAAGACTTTGGATCCCAGAGTGCTGATCCGGACGCCGTCGACCAGGACCAGGCCCCGCTCGATGTATTCATCCGCTTCACGTCGTGAGCAGAGCCCGCGTTGGGCCATGAGTTTGGAAAGACGTACAGGTTCGGCGGTCATTGGAGGTCAGTTTTCACGATGCAATTTACGAGGCGGCTCAACCCAAGTGTTGGTCAACACAGCGTATCAGAAACGCCCCGACCGGAACATCCGACGTCCCCGACATCGAGAATGGGTGATGCGATGCGACTGAATGAGGCGACTGTTCCGTGGCCGACGCCGTCCGCGTCGGGATGCAGACGCTAGCAGCGTCTGCCACGGGGGTTACCTCACACTGAGATCCTCAGGACGCGGCAGTTCGTTGAGCTGCGCCAGGCCGAACAGTTGCAGGAAGCGGGGGGTAGTCTGGTATTCGACCCCCTTGCGACTCTGATCCACGCGATTGAGGCTGATCAGTTCGCGTCGGAGTAGTTGTCGCAGGATATTTGCCGAATTGGGCTTACAAGCCTCAACGGCGGCCTGGGTGATCGGCTGTTGATAAGCCACCAGGGCGAGGACTTCCAGGACGTCCTGTGAGAGCTTCACATCGCGCGGGCCGACGCCGTAAACTCGGCTGCGGATCGCTTCGAATTCGGCTCGCAACGTCAATTTGTAACCGCCATCCACCAATCGGATCTCATACGGTCGCCCTTGCGCCGCATATTCCAGATTGAGCTCATCGATCAGCGTCTCGATATCACTCGCTTCATTATTGCCATCCAGCAATCCGGCAAGCTTCTTCGCTGACAAGGGTTGGCCGCCGACAAACAGACAGGCTTCGATGACACGTAACGGCTTGATGGTCGCGTCGTGTGCTGGCGTGGTCGGCGCTGCTGAAATCCTTGGCTCGGGAATTTCGACTGGCACGTCGGCGTCAGTGTTGCTGCCGTTGGTGACTTCAATGGCAGTGGGTTGATCGGATGCCGAATTCCCACCCAGGAAGTCGGTACCGGCGATCTCAACCCCGACCGGTGCCAAGGCTGCAATCGCAGGCTCCAGCGATTCGTCCGCAGCGGGCTCATCTTCGGCCTCGTCGCCTGATTCAGCAACCGCCCATTCGGCGGACTCCATTGCGGCGAGTGCCTTCAGATAGGCCACTTCCAGATCTTCCGTGGAGAGATCGTCCGATTCTCCGTCTGCTGACGATCGAGCGAACAGCAACTCATCGCTGTAACCAGTTTCTTCAACCTCGTCGGCAGCGAATTCCGCTTCCGCGAAGTCGAGTTCAGGTTCGAACTCGTCGTCTTCGAATTCCTGTTCGTCAGCCATCCGTGGCCTCCCTGCCAGTCCTGTAGCCACGCTCGCCAGAGCGTGGGACTCCGAGGCAATTTTTCCCACGTTCTGGCGAACGTGGCTACTTGGATATCTCGAGTTATTGCGCTCAGACGAGCTCACAGAAATTGCGAATTCGACATGTTAGTAAGCAATCTCACATCCCGGGATGAGTTTCTTCATAATCACACACGCGGCAGGCGTCACGCCCGTTCCCGTGACACAGACATATTTCAGGTTCTTGCAGGTCTTGAGCTTCTCAAACAGCAGATTGGAGATGCCGCCGCAGTTGCGAGCATTGACATATTCCAAGTTTTTCATCACACCGAGTTTTCTAATCCCAAAGTCACTGATGTTCGAAAAACCCATCGAAAGTCGTTTGAGATTTTTCATCTTCCCAATATGGACCATTCCCATATCAGTCACTCCACTCATGTCAATTTCCAAGACTTCAATCGGAGAACCCAAGAGGTACTTGAGTGCGTCGTCTTTCAATTGGGACCTTTGAGCAATCACCGAGCGTAGATGCTTGTGTCCCTTGAACCGCTCAAAACCGGCGCCGGTAATCGACGTGCTGCTGATATTCAGAACTTCCAGATTTTCGAGTTTTTCCAACTCGTTCAAGCCCACATCGGTGATGTGAGTTGAGTCAAGGTACAGCTCTTTGATTCCCGGATTGGCTGCGATCGTCGACATGGTGAGATCATCAACTGCCAGAACATGATTCAAGCTCAGAGAACGCAGTTCCGGCAGGTCCTTGATGACTTTCAATCCCTCATTCGTGACTCCTCCGGTACTGAGGTCGAGCTTGGCCAGCTTGGGAAACTTCGTCAACCGGGCGACGCCAGTGTTGGTCACTCCGGCGCCAAGCAGATTCAGCTCCTGCACATCTTCCAAGTGTTCCAGGCCTTCGATATCGGTGATCTGCATGAGATCGATATCTGTCAGGGGGCTCGACTTTGCTTTCGCAAGAAACGCGTCGACGACCGCCTTGGAGTCCGGCTTGGCGGCTGGAGCGGCGGGCACGGGGGTGGGAGCCTGCGCCACGGGGGCAGCTTGTCCTGCGACTGGACCGCCTGCCGTGGTGGGGGCCGGTGGTGCCACGGGCGCGGCTTGCTGACCCACTTCCGGAATTTGGATCTTGTCACAGCCAGCAGCCAGCAGGCTGAGCAACGCGATCAAGATCGTTGGTAATGCGATCGGGTGGGTACAGTGATGATTCGTGTCGCGTCGGGTGGGCATGACGTTACACTCCTTGTTGAGCAAGATGATTCGGTTCGCAACCAGCAAAAAAGCTATCAAGAACGTCTACCGCGAACATCGGTCTCGAGTTGACCGAACCGGGGTATGGACTCGCAACTCTGGACAATTGCAGAGCAGTGAATCACGCAATCAAAGATGAGGTCAAGCTTGTCGCTCGCTGTTGGCAGCAGGCGTCAAGGCTGATCGGGCATCTTAAAACATCGGAAGTTCAGCGACTAGCCGTAATTACGTGAGAATTCCAACAAGAGCGGGCGCAATTTGTCCGGTGTGCATCGAGACATGCGCAGCAACAGCACGAAACATGCGGAACAGTGTGAAACTCGGCGTCGGTTTGTTCTCAACACCATTGTGGAGGCTGACACCTCAAGGATTGCAAAAGTCTCCTGCTCAAATGCGACAAGGCACTGCGGAAGCCCCACGGTGCCTTGTGATTGAACGTCAGATGTTAGCCAATTCACCCACTCAGTGAGGACGGCTTACACCAACTCGTGAATCGGATCGCGAACGTCGACCAAAAACTGCGGACGCCCAGTCGGGTCACGCAACGTTGTGGTCATTGGGTCGATGCCCATATTCCGATAGATTGTGGCGACAACTTCCTGGACGTGTACGGGGCGCTCTTTCGCGTATTCACCCAGGCGATTTGTCGCACCGATGGCTTGTCCGGTTCGCATCCCGCCGCCAGCCATCAGACAGGAATTGACCTGCGGCCAGTGGTCGCGTCCCGCTTGCGGATTGATTCTGGGGGTCCGGCCGAATTCGCCCCAGACCACGACAGTGACATCATCCAACATGCCGCGGTCTTCGAGATCCTGAACCAGAGCCGAGACGCATTGGTCCAGCTTCGCACCGTGATCGCGAACCAATCCGAAGTTGTCGCCGTGTGAATCCCAGCGGCCGTATGACAGGGTCACGCAACGGACACCAGCCTCGATGAGCCGACGGGCCATCAACAGTTGATCGTTACAAGTCGGGGCACCGTCATACTGGAACTTGTACGGTTTGCCGTCACCGTAACGTTCCACGATCTTCGGATCTTCTTTCGAGAGATCCAGTGCATCCACCAGTTTGCTGGAGGTCAGCACACCGAACGCCGCTTCCGTGAAGGCGTCCATCCCACGCAGCATGCCGGTCGCATCCACTTCGCGCTTCAGGTTGTCCAAACCGCGCAGCAAGGACTTGCGGTCCTGCAACCGATCGCTGGAAACCGTGTTCAAACGCAAGTCTGCCATGCCCTCGCCTTGCGGCTTGAAGGCCTTGAATGCGGCACCCAGGAAACCCGGAGCTCCCGGTTCTGACCACTGAGCATGCTGAGTCTTTTCGGCCAACGCTACAAACGGCGGCACCCCGGGGTCAACCGGACCACCGAGCTTGGAAATCACGGAGCCGATACTCGGCCGTCCGCCGACTGACGTGATCGAATTTCGCTCCCAGCCACTGAAACACTGGAAGGCGTCATGGCCACCCGAGTTGCCGACTACGGAGCGAATGACAGCGAACTTGTCCATCTTGGCGGCGATGAGGGGGAATGTTTCACCAATTTCGATGCCCGCGATCTTTGTCGCGATGGGAGAGAATTCACCCCGAATTTCTTTCGGCGCGTCAGTCTTGATTTCCCACATATCCTGATGGGGAGCTCCGCCACCCAAGAAGATGTTGATGACCCCTTTATGGCGGCTGCCGGCACCTGCAAGTGCTTCAGCACGCAAGACTTCCGGAAGAGTTAGCGATGCCATGCCGGCAATGGACAGGCCGCCAATATGCAGAAAGCTGCGGCGGGAAACACCATCACAAAATGTTTGACTTCGACCATTAATGGTGAGCACGGTGGTGGTTCTCCCGTCACGGAATCGACCGAATCTTCAACCCTCGATGACCTCGGGAAGGATGAGGCTGAGGGCGGGAAGACGGTTCTTGGCCGCATAATTCAACGAACTCTTATCCAATCGGTATGGTAAGCCACGGAATATGAGGTGTCAACACTTAACATATGGCAAACGACAGAACCTCTTGATCCCGCCCAAGTTACACATCTCGCCTGGACCGTGATAGCCGTGTGCCAATTTTGAATCCATTTTGAACGCAGGACCAGGTTGCGGGGAGGGCTGGGTACCCTCTGGGCCCTCGCCCTCCCAAGGATCGCAATGCCGTTGTGTGTCGACGATCTGCGGCGTGTTCCGTATCAGTGAGAAGTCCCTGATTCGCGTCGGTTTAGTAATCGCACCTCGCAGCGACACGGTCAAATATGTTGATCTGTTGAGTCGGCAGATGGATCGCATTTGGTATACAATCTCTATCCATTCCGCGGGATATATTTTTACTATTATATTCTGCCGATTGGGTTATACTGATCATCACACATCGCTCCGGATAGTATTTATCTGAGCCATATCTTGTCGCTTTCGGGCAGTCTTTATCGGGCAGTCTTTATTCAGTTGTGCATTGCACGATCCAATACCTTTGCGCGTGCGGGTGTTGTTTCGTATTAATTTCATATGAATTTGAGGTATCAGGTGTTCGTTCGTCGTCCTTCCCATCGTGGCGTTCGGCCAGAGTCGAGATCAGGATTTACGCTGATCGAATTGCTGGTCGTGATTGCGATTATCGCCGTGTTGATTGCCTTACTGTTGCCCGCCGTTCAGCAAGCGCGTGAATCGGCGCGGCGCACGCAATGTCGCAATAACATGAAGCAGTTCGGGTTGGCGATGCACAATCATCACGATACTTATCGCGCCTTACCGTCAGGTGGTACCGGGTGGACGTATCACATGACTTATGCGTCTAACGGTGCCCCTGAAATTGCTCCCCGGCAAAATGGTGGCTGGGGATTCCAGATTCTCCCCTTCATTGAGGCCCACATCGTCTGGAACGGCGGTAGCGCGACGACCGATATGAACCGCTCCATTCTCGCCATCAGTACGCCGAACCAGATGTTCTTTTGCCCGAGCCGTCGGACTGTCTCGGTCAATCCGCCGATTCTCGATTGGTACTCGATTCCCGCCAACAGCGGTCTGACGTACGCACATGCGCAGACTGACTATGCCTCCAGCAACGGGCAAAATACGGGCGCGATTACGCAAACGACTCCACAGCGCCTGGCTGATATTACAGATGGAACGTCGCAGACGATGTTGCTCGGAGAGAAGAAACTGGACCGCACTGCTTTGGGGCAATACCAGGGTGACGACAACGAAGGCTATACGGCCGGCTGGGACCACGACACCGTTCGGTGGACCGATCGTGCTCCAGGACCTGATACAAACATCCCGGGAGGCTGGGGCGAGCAACGCTTTGGTTCGTCTCATCCCGGCGGATTCAACGCCCTGTTCTGCGACGGGTCTGTCAAGACACTCAGCTACAATATCGACCTGACGGTATTCAGCCGGATTGGCGACCGCTCCGACGGACAGCCAAATTCGTTCGAGTAGTGCTCCGAAGGTGCCGACGGAATCCGCGTGCCGCCCGATCCTGGTAGATCGGGGCGGCATTTGTTTCTAATCACTAGATTTTTGTTTCTGCGGACGGATGAGAGTTCGATGAATTGCTATTTGACCGCAAAACAGGTCGCTATCTGTGCGGCGCTGTGTGGATTGATGGTTGCGGGATGCGGCGGCCCCAGCGGACCTCCACGTTTCAAAGTGAAGGGCCACGTTTCCAATAAAGGGGAGCCTCTCAAGGTGCGCGCCATGGTGGGGCGCGTTCAAGTCACGTTTTATCCCGTGACAGAACCGGGGGCTCCGCGATCCGATCCCCAGGAAGCGGCTGTGCAGCCCAACGGAGACTTCATTGTTCACGGCACTGACAGCAAGGGTATCGCGGCTGGAAAGTACAAGATCGCCGTGCGCCAGTGGGAAGAATTCCCGAACAAGGATGTGCTGCAAGGGAAATTTGATGAAAAGAACACGAAAATCATCAAAGACGTGACGGGCGCTGAGGCCATCGTGATCGATGTCGGCGAATAATCACGCCTTCCACCAGCGTTCGATCTGGTCCATGAGCACCTTCGGGCGACGTCCGTAGACTTGCCGTCCGAGTTCGAAAGCCGCTCTTTCTAGTTCGTGGCGGCGGTCGTCAATCACAATCGTCAGGTCCACCAGTTCGGTGTCGTGACCGGCGGCGATCGCTTCGGTCTTTACAACTTGATGGAGTGTTGCGAGATCGTGATCTTCGCCCAGGGTCTCGGCCAGGGCATCGAGTTCGCGGCCGAGTTCATCCCGGGTGTGCTGCCAGACGGGACGCAGAACCTGTAATTGGTACCAGAAACACTTCACCTTCTTGCGCCACTCGTGGAGATGCTCCGCCGTCTGATTGGCACTCGCCACGACGAAGGCGCGCGACCCGGCGACATAGACGTGCTTCAGTCCCTGCCGCAGAATCGACCAATTCACCCCCTCCAATTCCCACTTGCGGGGGTGTCGGCGGGCCTCGCTCAGCTTCCGTAGAACTTGATTGTAGCCAGGGCTGTTGTCTTCAAACTGGTCGCAGACATTCTGTTTGCGGGCCTCCAGGAATTCGCGAAAATCGGCGACAGCGCGAGCCGAAAGATGATTGCTGGAACTGCGGGTCAGCTTATCCAGAGTCTCGATCAGTGCCTGGGCATCCCGAATGTCTCTAAGCGGTTGGGCCGATTCACGGAAGCAGGCGATTTCTCGCTTGTAGATTTTCTCGCCCAATTCCGCACGTATCAGCGCCAGGACTGCTCGCACTTTCTTGAGGCGTTTTCGCACGTCGTGAACGACTTCGTCCAATTGTTCGACATCGACAGGCCGTGGCGAAAGCTCACGCAGGGATGTATCAATTTCGTGACGTACGATCTGCCCGGTCCGTTTTCCCGGGCGCTTGTTCGGTTTCAGTCGCAGTGCCATGTCGTGCCTTTGCCTATTCGTAGGATCGCCTTCCAACCCGTCATTCTGCATTTAGGAATGACAGGTTGGAAGCCTATCCTACGGTGATGCGGCTGCTAACGGTACCGATAGGTGAAGTCGAGATTCTTTTTGTAATGGATGGTAAATTTATAGATCCCCGGAGCGTCATCACCGTTGAATTGAAGTGCTGCCGTCCCCTTGGCGGTACGTGCTTTCGCGGTTTTGAAGTCGGCACTGAAGGTGCCCGAGATTAAGCCGTTGGTGTCGAAAACACCATCGAGATGCTGGCCTGTCTGGGTGATGGTCAAACTGCCGCTGCCGATATTTCCCCCGGAAACACTGAATGTTCCGGCAACCCCAGCAACCTTGGGAACAGCGGCCTTACCATGCTGCGGACCATCGATGGTCTGAACATCGATGGCAATGCACAGCGACTCAGCTCCCACCGCGGATAGCAATGCACGCGACTCCAGGTTTTCCAGAGTTGTCCCCAGCGAAATTCGCGGTCGTCTTTTGCTGGATCCGATGAGTTTTGACAACAATCGATCCAGGATCGGGGACTTGAGCAGGTTTGTCATGGAGTACTCCTGCCGGGCCGAGCCTCGGCTTTGAAAAAGGGCTTCTTGAGGTTAACCAGAAATACAGGGCCCAGATTGAGTTTCAAGTCGGACCGCATTCGCGTCAACCTCACGCAGGCCGTCCGGATGATTTCTTGTGAAAATCGTCGGACCATGAGGGGAGGCCCTCGGCTTTAAACCCGGCTGGATCGGGGACGACCTTTAGGCTTCAAGTTAGCCGGCGCGCACGACTATGAAGCGTGATCAATGCGGTCGAATTTTGGTCAGAGCAACTTGTGAATTGCTACGACTTTAAGGGGAAATCCCTATGGCCGACGCGGAGAAATTCGCTCATAATTCACAGGACTGAATCCAGGAGCGCGCGGGGCGGGTATCATGTCACAGTTTGGTTCCTGACATCGCGACTTTGGAATTTGATAATCGAGAGGAAACTTCTCAAATGCTGCGCCGAACCTTCTTGAGGGCGTGTCTGCTGTCTGTCTGTCTGCTGGCCGGATTGAATGCCGGGGGAACTCTTCAGGCACAGACCGTTGCCCGTTGCGGCCAGGGCTGGCTGGAAATGATCGACGGCTATCGGGTGCTGCATCTCAAGGGAACACACTACGAGATGGGCTATCAGCAGGGAGCGCTGCTGAAGGAACACGTGAAGGCGAATCTGAATTACATCGTCCTGGAAAAAGGGACGGAAGTCCTGGAGTTCGGGCCGCTGAAGATCAAGCCCCGCGACGTCATTGACGGGATCGTACGCGGGCAGAAGAAGTATGTTCCGGCGAAATATCAGGAAGAGATGGCCGGCCTGGCCGCCGCGACAGGGATGCCTTTGAAGGACATCATGGCCGGCAATTACCTGCCGGAGCTGTTTCATTGCAGCGGGTTTGCCGTGATGAATTCGGCCACCAAAGATGGCACGCTGTATCACGGTCGCGTGCTCGATTATGCGATTGACTGGAAGCTGCAGGAGCATGCCGTGCTGGTCGTGGCCGAACCGACTGGCGGCATTCCCTTCGTGAATGTGACGTATGCCGGATTTGTCGGTTCCGTGACCGGCATGAATGCCCAACACGTTTCGATCGGCGAAATGGGTGGCGGTGGTTTGGGGCATTGGCAAGGCGTGCCGATGGCGTTTCTTGTGCGCGAGGTCCTCGAGACGGCCCCCGACCTGGATGCGGCCATCGCGATTTTTCGGGACAAGCCGCGGACGTGCCAATACTTCTACGTAATTGCTGACGGCAAGACGAATCGTGCCGTCGGAATGGAAGCCTCCTGGGATACCTTCAGTCTCATCAAGCCCGGGGAAATGCACGAGCGGCTGCCCGACCCAGTTACCGATGCCGTGCTGCTCTCGGCAGGAGGACGCTACAAGGAACTCGTGAAACGTGCCAAGGGGAATCACGGTCAGTTCGATGCCGAGTCCGCTTTGCGTCTGATGGATTGCCCCGTAGCGATGAAGTCCAATCTCCACAATGCGTTGTTCGAACCGAAGAGTACCAAACTGTGGGTAGCCAATGCCTCCCCCGACAAAAAGCCGGCTGCCGACCAGAAATACCATGCTTTCCAGTTATCAGAACTGCTGCAACGCAAACCTGATTCCGCAGCTCCTGAGATGCCGCTGGTCGCCAAAGTCGCGGCAGTTGCCAAACCGGACAAACAGTAAATAATTCGATTGGAATCTTCTTTGTGTCCTTTGTGTCCTTCTGTTCGAATCCCAATCCTTTTTAAACAGAAGGACACAAAGGACACGAAGGAAATGCGAAGATAAGTGATGGCAGAAGAATGCATGTGTCGGTTGGCCAAATTGTTATGAATCTCTGAGGTGCGACGCGGACTATCTAAATACACAACTATGAATGCTCCACTCGGGCCTCCGGAGCGATGAAACTCGACCGTTTCCAGCCGAATCGCGCTCTCGGCTGTCGGTCGCGATACCAAACCAGGAATGAAGATGTTCGGTCCTGTTAGGCAGCTCCATTGGGGCTGTCAGGTTTTCGTAGCGGAGGCTGCAGATGTTGGATATCTATCTCGGCTTGGCGATTGCCGCAGGGCTTTCGGCCTTGGCCTTCTGGTTCGGCTCCTGTCTGAGCCGCAATGCGTCGCCTCGGTTGTGTGATCTGCTAGCCATTGCGCTTGTCCTGTGCCTGGTCCTCTTCATCCGAGATCTGTGGAGTTCGCAGGCTCTCGCGCAGTTGCTGCCTTTTTCCAATTTGATTGTGCTGGGGAACTGGATGGCTCCCACCGTGGCCATGTTGGGGGGCCTGGCCTGGCGCAGGGTGCCAGGTCGAGTTTTTCGCAAGAGCGTCCTGATCGGAACAATGCTGATCATCGCCGGCTATTCGCTGTGGCATCCGCTGTCGGGCCAGGTCCCGCAATGCGCGAATGTGTGGCGCAACGACGTCTGCATTCAGAGCACAGACGCTTCCTGCAGTCCCGCCAGCGCAGCGACGTTGTTGCACTGGTATAAGATCCCGGCCACTGAGCAGGAAATGGCGAAACTCTGCCTGACGCGATACGAAGGGACCTACTGGCAAGGTTTGTATCGTGGTCTCAAGCTCAAAACACAGGGGACGCCCTGGGACGTCGAAGTCTTCGCCTCGCAGGATCTGGAAAGGTTGCGTGAGAAGACCGAATCCGGCCCCGTGATTCTGACGGTGGGACTGACCCGGAACTCGGAGGTTGACCCCATCTATCAAAAGGAATGGGGCTGGGTTCCCGGCGTGTCGCACTCGGTCGTCCTCTTCCGTTTTTTCGACGACCATCTGGTGCGCATCGGCGATCCTTCCGTGGAGGAAGGGCAGGAAAACTGGACCCGCAAAGACTTGAGTGTCTTGTGGCAGGGTTACGGCCTGCGACTGGTCCCTCGATCCGGCCAGCCGGTCCGACTGGTCACGCGTGACAACGGGACTCACCGACCAACCCTGACATCCAACATGCAGGTGGCCTTCTAGCTTCGTAGAAGGGGCTTGCCGGTAGTCATTTAGGTTTGCCCCGCCCTGAACCTCATGGCGAAACGTCCCTCTACCTTCTAACATTACAGTTTGCCGGAGTGAGCTGAGCGATCGCTGCGGAGCGGGTTGAGCCTTTTGCAAGACCTGCTCCGGGGAGGAAAGTCCGGGCTCCAGAGAACACAGTGGTGGGTAACGCCCACCGTCCGCAAGGATCGGGACAGTGCCACAGAAAGTAAACCGCCACGCAGGTTCGCTTGCGGGGTAAGGGTGAAACGGTGCGGTAAGAGCGCACCAGCAGTCCGGGTGACCGGCTGGCTCGGTAAACCCCACTGGGAGCAAGACCAAGCAGAGAGGAAGGCTGTCCTTCGGGGCGGTCTGCGGAGCTGTTCGTTCCGTTTGACTCTCGGGTAGGTTGCTGGAGGTTGCGGGTAACCGCCGCCCTAGAGAAATGATCGTTCCCGACAAAACCCGGCTTACAGGCTCACTCCGGCATATTTTTCTACCTCTGAGATTTCTGCAAGTTTTCAAACTTCACTTTGAACCAGTGGGCGTCGGCTCATTCCAAGATAACTGTTTTCATACGATAGTCGATGTGCAGAATGCGCGATTCTAACAGACCAGTTCCCAGCAAAGGAAATCGCCCGTCGTTCGCAATCACTTGAAGCGGTATTTGGTCACCGAACCAGTTGAGATAGCAGATAAATGTTTCCAGAGTGATCCTCGACCCGTCGGCGAGAATGGCCTCCGTTTCGCCCCATGAATCAAGTTCTAAATCCTTGATCATTTGCAGTGACAGTACCAAATGACCGTCGAACGCAGTATCAATCCAACTTGTCACGACAGTGCGACCGCCGTGCAACTTGTTAGAAATCTCGATGTCCAGCAATGCTTTAACGTCTTCAACCCTTCCGATCATCGATTTGCAGCTCCAATGTGGAACGCCGCGTCATGACCGATCCGCAACAAGAAGGACTTTCGATCCGGAAATGCCTGCTTTGCAGCCATCGCGGCGACGATGAAAGTGTCGCCCAGGAAGTAGGACCTTGACATTGGTTCGATTGCCACGAACTTGTTGCGGTGCGTTGCTTCCAAACGATCTCGTAGTTCGAGTTCGTAGATTTGCTTCGCTTGTTCAGAAATAGACATTCCCGCTCCTCCTTGCTCTTGAACGGCCTACTCCGTCCAAGATAAACACATTCTACGGTTTCAACTTCTGGCAAACAATTGGCATCTCTGCGCGAATCAACACAGCGCGTACCTCTGAGTCGTCGGTGTTTGGGGATGGCTATTTTAGAATGATACCAACGCCGATTGAATCTCCGCTGGAACAGATACACCGAATTCGCCGCGAAATCTCGGATCGTTTTGCTGGCGACATCGCAGCGATAGCAGCAGATGCGGCCAGACGTCAAGCCGCATCCGATCACCCGGTGTGGCGTCCGAAGGCGGCCAATCCACTGCCTCACACCTAATTCAGACCTAGGCATCCCCTAGCGTCGACCATTTTGCTGCTTTTTCTTGTCGCGAGAAGATATTCTTGCCTTGAGGTCTTTCCATTTCGTGGGAGAGGTCAAGGGGGCAGACTCAAAAGGTAGGCTCGTCCATTCGACACTATCCAAAGCGTACAAGAATCTTTCTGCTTCAACCTCATTCGGAGACGCGAACAAGAACGGACCGTGTCGCGTGTGGTGGCGCCCGAAAAGACCAAGATAGTTCTTAATCCACCGACCGCACGAATCTGGACCATGCAGCCATGTTTGATAAATTGGCGTATAGGCAACATGGAGCCGTTGCCAGAAAACACGATTCCCGTAACCGTTGATTTCCAGCCACGCCAGCGGCCCGATACTCGCGAAGTACAGCACCACAAATACGGAAACAATACCGCTATATGTCGGCCACCCCATTCGTGCTCGGGGAGCGGAATCAGATTGGTTGGCAGCTCTCATTGGTTCTGGACATTCTTCCTTGAATGCAGCCGTTCGGGTTGATCAGGGGTCGGGGCCACGATTTTTGGAAATTGGCCAGTTGACCGTTGTGAGCATAGAAGATCTCACATGGCCAATTTCGAAAAATTGTAGACCCGACCCCGCGGCTGTTGTTAGATCAACTCTTTGATTGGCTCGCGCTGGTCGACCAGGTACTGCGGCCTTCCGTTGGGATCGGTCAGCGTCGTGTAGCGCGGGTCAATTCCCAGTTTGTGGTAGAGCGTCGCGAAGACTTCCTGGAAGTGGATGGGGCGGTCCTTGGCCATCTCGCCCAGGCGATTGGTGGTCCCGATGACCTGGCCCGTTCGCAGGCCACCGCCGGCGATCGCCACGCTGGCGACGCGCGGCCAGTGGTCTCGCCCTGCTCCGCTGTTGATCCGCGGTGTGCGGCCGAATTCGCCCCAGCACAGGACGATCGTGTCGTCCAGCATGCCTCGTGCGTCCAAGTCATCGATCAGGGTGCTGATGCCCTGGTCGAAACGTGGCAATTGTTCTTGCAGGTAACCGAAATTGTTGCCGTGGGTATCCCAACTGCCCCAACTGAGACTCACGCAGCGGACGCCGGCTTCTACCAAGCGTCGAGCGGTCAGGAAGCGATCGTTCTCGCGGTTGCGATCGCCGTAGATGTAGCGGGCTCGGACGCGGGGGTCTTCGTATTCGAGGTTGAGGGCTGTCGCCATCTTGCCGGACGTGATCACGCCGACTGCGCGGGTCGTAAACGAATCCATGGCTTCCATCATTCCAGTCGAATCGGCATTGCGTTTGATGCGATCCAGACCTGACAGCAACTGCCGGCGATCTCCCAGGCGATCGAGTGTGACGTTGTTCAAGGAGAGGTTGCTGCGTCCCTCTCCGTCCGGGCGAAATGCTCCGTGGACGGGTCCCAGGAAACCATGATTCGTATGTCCGGTGAGGTCCACAAACGGCGGCGTTTGGGATCTTGAACCTGTTTGCAGCTTGGCGATGACTGACCCCAGGCTGGGGTGACCGCCGACAGACCGCAATTCGTTGACCGACCAACCACTTTCCGTTTGATTCGGGGTGTGTTCTTCCCGCAACTCGGACAGCGAACGAATAATGGCCAGCTTGTCCATCCGAGCCGCCAGTTGCGGCAGATGTTCCGAGAATTGAACGCCCGCGACATTGGTGTCGATCGTTTTGAATTCCCCGCGGAATTCATTCGGGGCATCTGGCTTGGGGTCGAACGTGTCGATGTGCGACGGCCCACCGGGCAGGTAGACGTTGATGATCGATTTGGGGGCAGAAGACTCGCCGCCTTGAGCTTGCCCGCGAAGGATGTCGGCGAGCGTGAACCCACCTAACCCTACCGCACCAATTTGCATGAAGCTGCGACGAGAAACGCCATCACAGTACCGATCGGAGCGTCCGAAGATCGACAACATGGCTTGGGCCTCATTTGGAATGGCAAGCGGAATCGCGCGGGACCTAGAGAAGAGTCCCACATTAAATAATTGTCATGGAGACAAGTCGCGTTACTGAAACTGAACATATCAGTAAAAACTTGTGCGTCAATTCCAACTTGGCCGTGGCCGTTCAAAGCGAGAGGTCACGCATTACTTCCATACCTGAAGAGCTGCCAGTTTCGAGAATTCGCACGACTGACGACGGAATGACTCCAGAAAAATCGTTCCTCGTACACCGAGTGGTGCCTTGCATCTCTGGCAACGGTTGTTAAGTTGGTGTTGTTGCAAGACAGCGTGGTTACTTCGTGTAGCCGTAGCCGCCTAAACGAACTTAGAGTGGTTGCGGCTTTTGGTGCGCGCTGCGGGCAGTGCGACTGAGATCACCGAGATCATTGATAACTCACGTTCGCTACCTTCACAGTCGATGCGGTCTCCCCGGTTCGAACACCGGATCAGAGTACCCCCCGGGCTGCTATCGACGACTTACAGAGAGGTGTGGTTGTGCCTCGTCGGACAGACATCAAGAAGATTCTGATCATCGGATCGGGCCCTATTGTCATTGGTCAGGCCTGCGAGTTTGACTATTCCGGAACCCAGGCGTGCAAGGCGCTGCGTGAAGAGGGTTACGAGGTCGTGTTGGTGAATTCCAACCCTGCGACCATCATGACTGACCCTCACACGGCAGACCGCACCTACATTGAACCCATCACCTGGGAATATGTCGCCAAGGTCATCGAACGCGAGCGCCCTGACGCTTTGCTGCCGACTTTGGGTGGCCAGACGGGTCTCAATGTCGCCATGGACCTCGCCCGCCGCGGGATCCTCAAGCAACTTGGTTGTGAGTTGATCGGCGCGAAGGAAGAAGTCATCGCCAAGGCCGAAGGGCGCGAATCCTTCAAGCAGGCAATGATCAAGATTGGCCTGGATGTCCCCAACAGCCGGACGGTCCACAATCTCGAGGAAGCCCGCGCCGCAGTGCGCGAAGTGGGGCTGCCCTGCGTGATCCGTGCCAGCTATACACTGGGCGGTGCTGGTGGCGGAATTGCCTACAACCGCGAAGAATTCGAATCAATGATCCGCAAGGGTCTGGCCCTGTCTCCCGTCGGTGAAGTCTTGCTCGAACAGTCGATCCTCGGCTGGAAAGAGTTCGAGATGGAAGTGATGCGCGACGTGGCCGACAACGTCGTCATCATCTGCTCGATTGAGAACTTTGACCCGATGGGCGTGCATACCGGTGATTCGATCACCGTGGCTCCCATTCAGACGCTGACCGATAAAGAATACCAGCGGATGCGTGACGCGACGATCGCCGTCATGCGCGAAATCGGCGTGGAAACGGGCGGCTCGAACGTGCAGTTCGCCATCAATCCCGATGACGGCCGAATGGTTGTGATCGAGATGAACCCGCGCGTCAGCCGTTCGAGCGCATTGGCGTCCAAGGCCACCGGCTTCCCGATCGCCAAGATCGCGGCGAAGCTGGCGGTGGGATATCGGCTGGATGAGATCCACAACGATATTACGCGTGAAACACTGGCCTGCTTCGAACCGACCATCGACTACGTCGTCACCAAAATCCCGCGGTGGACGTTCGAAAAATTCCCCGACGCCGACCCGACATTGACCGTTCAGATGAAGTCGGTCGGTGAGACGATGGCCATCGGCCGCACGTTCAAAGAGTCACTGCAGAAGGCTTTGCGTGGTCTGGAAATCGGCCACTTTGGCCTCGGCGGGGGCAAGAAGGACCTGTGGGGCACTGTCGCGCAGCCGACGATTGACGAGATCGAGCAAAAGCTCGCCGTGCCGAACTGTGACCGCATTTTCTACGTGCGGTTTGCCTTGAAGGCCGGCATGTCGGTGGCTGACGTTCATCGTCTGTCCGATATTGACCCGTGGTTCCTCGATCAAATTCGGCAACTGTGCGAAACGGAAGAGGTGATCCGTGAGGTGCCCCGTCTGCAGGATGCCAGCAAAGACTTCCTCAGGGAAATCAAACGTCTGGGGTATTCGGACAAGCAACTCGCCTTCTGGTGGGATACCACCGAGACCGACGTCCGCAAGTACCGCAAGGGGCTGGGCGTGTCGGCCGTGTTCAAGTCGGTTGATACGTGTGCCGCCGAATTCGAAGCCTACACGCCATACTATTATTCGACGTACGAAGACGAGGACGAAGCACCTCGTCCACGTTCGGACAAGCGTCGCATCATGATCCTGGGTGGCGGTCCAAACCGGATCGGACAGGGGATTGAGTTCGACTACTGTTGTTGCCAGGCGTCCTACGCCTTGCGCGAACTTGGGATCGAGACCATCATGGTCAACTCGAACCCGGAAACAGTCTCGACCGATTATGACACCTCGGATCTGCTGTTCTTCGAGCCGCTGACGACCGAAGATGTCTTGAATATCTGTGATCGCCTGCAGCCCGAAGGGGTCATCGTCCAGTTCGGCGGACAGACGCCGCTCAATCTGGCACGTGGATTGGAAGCCGGCGGTGTCAAGATTCTCGGGACATCGTGCGATTCGATCGACATCGCGGAAGACCGCAAGCGATTCCAGGCCCTGCTGGAGCGACTCGGCCTGCATCAGCCCCCCAACGGCACCGCCACGGAACTCAGTGAAGGTTGTCACATCGCCGATCAGATCGGATATCCGGTTCTCGTGCGTCCCAGCTATGTGCTCGGCGGACGAGCGATGGAGATTTGTTACGACGCCGTCTCGCTGGCGAAATTCATGCAGGCAGCGATGGATGTCGCACCGGACCATCCAGTACTCATCGACAAGTTCCTCGAAGACGCCATCGAGGTCGATGTAGATGCGGTGGCCGATGGGGAATTGGTCATCGTCGGTGGTGTCATGGAACATATCGAAGAAGCCGGCGTGCATTCGGGCGATTCGGCCTGTGCCATTCCGCCGTTCTCGCTGCCCGCGGCCGTGATCGAAGAGATCAAACAAGCCACTTACGCGATGGCTCGCAGCCTGAATGTGCGCGGCCTGATGAACGTGCAATTCGCCGTGAAGTCCGTTGACGGCAAACATGTCGTGTACGTGCTGGAAGTCAACCCGCGTGCGAGCCGCACTTCGCCGTTTGTCTCGAAGGCCACGAATGTCCCGCTCGCCAAGATCGCCGCCAAGGTGATGGCCGGGGTATCTCTGCGGACGCAGGGAGTCACCGAGGAAGTCGTCCCCACGCATTACTCTGTCAAAGAGAGTGTGTTCCCGTTCAACCGCTTCGCTGGCGTCGACATTATCCTCGGACCGGAAATGCGTTCCACGGGTGAAGTCATGGGAATTCACGACGAATTCCCGATTGCTTTTGCCAAGAGCCAGGTGGCTGCCGGGAATCAACTGCCGCGTGAGGGAACCGTCTTCATCAGTATGGCAGGTCGCCACAAAGAGGCCTTGATCGAGCCGGCGCGACGACTGCAGCAACTCGGGTACAAGCTGATCGGAACCAGCGGCACTGTCCGAATCCTGCAAGGTGCCGGGATCAATATCGAAGTCGTTCGCAAGCTGCAGGAAGGCCGGCCGAATCTGTTGGACTACATGGCCAACGGACAAGTCCAGTTGATCTTCAATACTCCCAGCGGCAAGGGTGCTCGAACGGACGAAGGGAAGATTCGTTCGGCGTCGGTGACGTATGGTGTTCCATGCGTGACCACGGTGGCGGGTTGCCAGGCAGTTGTGCGGGCTCTGGAAGCTCTGGCGAAGAATCCCGTGCCCCATATCAAGGCGTTGCAGGATTGGTTCTTGCTGGAACACTGTAAGGCCTAAAGGAAACCGGCACAAACGTAGTTCCCATTGGTTCCATTGGTCCCATCCGTCCCATAAGTCCCATGAATTCGATGGGACTTATGGGACTTATGGGACGGATGGGACTTATGGGATTCTTGATTTGCCGGCCCAATTATCAGGGCCATCGCGATGGGATCCGCAACTTCCGAGTTTCTGTCCGCCCTGCGAACTGGCTGCGAATCCTGTCGTCTGACACGCACCCGTGTGCTGGTCGCGGTTTCCGGAGGTGCTGATAGCGTGTCGTTGTTGCTGGGGCTGTGGCTCTTGCGCGATGAACTCCAAATCACGCTGCATGCGGCCCATCTGAATCATCAACTTCGCGGTGCCGAATCAGATGCTGACGCTGCCTGGGTCGAAGACTTTTGTCGCTTGAAGTCGATTCCGTGTCATATCGGAAGGGAGTCGATTGCGGAAGCACCCCAACTCGCCAAGCTGGGCTTGGAAGGGACGGCCCGGCTGGTGCGTCGGCACTTTCTGCAGCGGATCGCCGCCGAGCAACACTGTGCTGGAATTGCGGTTGCTCATACGGCGGACGATCAGGCCGAGACCATCCTGCATCATATCATTCGGGGGACGGGGTTAGCTGGACTGCGCGGTATGCATGCGGACGAAGTGTTGAATGAGGGGACTAGAGGATTGGGTACGGACGCTGGCAGCGTCCGCCACGGGGGCGTTCCCCTTGTTCGACCACTGTTGCACGTCGAGCGCCAACTGCTCGTACGCTTTCTCGCCGAGCAGGAGCAGTCTTATCGGACCGATTCGACCAATACCGATACGACACTCACTCGTAATCGCATTCGCCATGAATTGCTGCCACTACTGGCGCGCGAGTTCAATCCTCAAATACAACAGGCCTTGATTCGTCTGGGGCAGCAGGCTCAAGAGATTTATGCGGATGAATTGCTGCTCGCCGAGGGACTGCTGCGCGAGGTATTGATCGAAGCTGCGCCGGAACATTGCCGCTTGCGATGTGGGCCGCTCAGGGAGCAACCTCCGCAACGCATTCGCGAGTGCTTCGTCCTCTTGTGGCGACAACTGGGCTGGCCGCGACGACAGATGGGGTTTGCCGACTGGCAACGCCTCGTCGATGTCGTGGGTTCCGAAACCTCAACCGTCATGCTGCCGGGGCGAGTGACCGCTCAGCGCCGGGAAGGCTTGCTGATGCTGACACGCGAGTGTCGTTGATCGCCGTGGGATAGGCTTCCAGCCTGTCGTGAATTCATTTTTGATTGACAGGCTGGAAGCCTATCCGATGGAAGACGGAACCCCGAAGTCTGGCAACCTCAACTACGAGAAATCACAACCTCGGAAAATGCACGCAGACGCGGCCGATGTTTCGGTCGCGTCTGCGTTTCCAATCGCCCCCGGTTATGGTCGGCGGAATTCCAAGCCTAACGTCAAACCTTGGAATGTCATGTCTTCTTTGTGCGTTCGCAACACCACGCCTGGGGGGTCGGCGGAACCCGTGTCGTTGTAATAGATATTGTCCTGCGGACGGGTGATTCTCGAGACGAAGATGAAGTTGTAACCGGCCGTAATGTTGATGTTGGGTGTCACCTTGAGGCGTCCCGTCAGATTCAAGTCGACGACTGGCGTGAGCTGTGCCGTATTGTCGTTCATGACCGTAAAGGGATCCGCGTTGCTGCGGAAGTGGTTCACTTCCAGGCGATTCTTGTAAACGTTGGCACCCAGGCCGACCTTGGGATCGAATGACACCGCCATGAAGCTGTTCTCGAATTTGGTCCGCAATCCGATCTGCGGGGCGAACAACTGATTGGCCGAGTACGAATCGATATCCGTCACCACTTTCGGTAACCCCAGGACGGGATTCGGATTGAACACACCGCGTTGTTGCAGGCCTTCTCGCAAGTCGAGGTACTTGAAGCCGATCATCGGTGCGAAACTGAAGTAGTTCGTGCTGGGACCGTCGAAGAACAAGTTCATGTCGCTGCTCCAGAGCTTGGACGTGAACGTGGCTCGGAAGCTGTCGTTGTATAATTCGATGTTGTTATCAACTATGCCATTGACCAGGGTGGATGTCCCCAGGAACGGCTGGCCGATGGTTCCCAGCAGGGCGGTGTCTTCCATCGTCACCTGAGCATTGCCCATGCCGAACACACTGCCTTCAAACGAACCGAAGATCAAGGGAATACCCACGGTGCCTCGTACGCCGGGAATATTCGTGAGCCGCATGTCGTTCAACGACGGGACGGCGGCGAATCCCAGGAAGTTGCTGAGAGTATCGAATACAGGGAACGGCTGACTCGCATTTTGGATTCCAAACTGTGGCGCACCCAAAAGGACATTGCCGGGACGCGTATAATCGAACTGCAGATATTCCGTGCGGAAGAAGAAACCATCCCACGAACGGAACGCCGTTTGCCAGCCATCGACCTTGGAGAAGTATTGAGGTTGATCCGGTGTGGGTGCCACCCAGTACGGATCGCCCCCTCCGTTTCCATAGGGCGAACTGTAGGCGGTCGGCGGCGGCGTATTGGGAATCGTCGCGCCATCACCGAAAGCCCCATAGGAAGAGTAGCCGCCCCCGTCGCTGTAGACATCCTGGGCGTACGCGGTTCCCATCAGGCTGCTGCCGACGAGAAGACCACAGCCCATGAGCCAGCTCAGCCATTTCCTGCTTGCCATAGCGTTCTTCCCTGGTACGACACGCGGCACCACTGCAAACACAGTGACCCGGCGTGGTGTTCTTTCCAGCGATTCTTGCGATACACTCCGCAGAACCCAGTTGCGGTTTCGTCACTCCCTCAGCCGGCTGCGTAAGGTGCAGCGCGGATATCAGGCGAAACGAAATGACGCGATGTACCCGGAGTATCGGTTGTAGTGGATAATCCACTTGGAGAAATCCCGTTCAGAGTTTGCAGTTTGTGACGGGCTTGACGGATATGCTGAAATGTCATGCCGCGGCAGCGTTAAAATAGAGAAGACAGCGAGATTCGCCCGGGCCATTGCCGGCTTTTTAGTGGATTTGAGCGAATAACTGGGATTGACATAATGTTCGAAAAGATGTGATTCCGGTCAATGGTAGGGTGAGGGACCCAGAGGGTACCCTGCCGAACCGCTTGGTTTTTTGGCTGCCGCTAGACCAAGCGGTTCGGCAGGAGCCTCACCCTCCCATAAGGTCTTAAGGAGTTCTGCCTGTGATGGACTTGATTGCCGTGGGGCGCGAACCCCGACAGCGGTGGCGAATTCGCCTGCAACCGGGCGAGTCGTACTGCCTGGGGCGCGACCACGAAGGTCTGTTGGTCGTTCCGTGGGATCCGCGGATTTCGCGGCGGCACGCGCGGCTGACGCTGAATAACGACCGGTTGTCTGTGCAGGCCCTGCCGGAGACTCGCAACCCGATCTGTTTCGGTGGTCAGGATGTGGAAACGTGCGAACTGCTGCCGGGCGAGCATTTCGTCATTGGCGAGACCAGTTTTCAATTGGAAAATGCGCAGTGGTCAGCCCCTACTCCGGCGACATCACCGGTTGATGAAGTGACCTTTAGCCGGCAAGCTCTACAAGGTGTTCGATTTCGAGATGCCGACAAGCGGATCGAAGTCCTGTCGAATCTGCCGGAAGTGATCTGGGGGGCTCGGACCGATCCGGAATTGTTGTCGCGACTGGTGAACTTGCTCCTGGCGGGAATCGTGCTGGCTGAGGCGGCGGCGATTGTCAGTTGGAACGGCAACGAGCTGAAAGTCCTCCACTGGGACCGCCGGCGTGAGACCGCGGGCGAATTGCATCCGAGTACAAGACTCGTCCGTGAAGCCATTGGCGTGCGGAAGCAAAGCGTGCTGCACGTGTGGGAGCACGCGTCCGCGCATGCCGCGAACTACACGCTCGCGGCCAATTCCGACTGGGCTTTTTGCACACCCGTGCTGGGCTCGGCCACGGAGGGCTGGGGATTGTACCTGACGGGAGAACGGCCCCGAATTCTGGGGGCAGCCGAGAACTTGAGCACGACCGTCGTGAGTCTCGAGGCCGATGTAAAGTTTGCGGAACTGGTGTCCGAGATTGTCAGTTCGGTCCGGCGACTGCGCCAACTGGAACGACAGCAGTCTGGCCTGCGACAGTTCTTTGCCCCCGCGGTGCTGGCTGCGGTCGGAGAAAATCTCGACACAGGATTGCTGGCGCCTCGCGAAGCCGACGTGACCATTTTATTTTGCGACTTGAGAGGTTTCAGCAAGCAGGCCGAATTAGCCCGGAGCGATCTACTGGGACTGCTGGACCGAGTCAGCCAGGCGATGGGCATCATGACCAAGCACATCCTGGCCTATGGCGGCGGTATCGGCGACTTTCTGGGAGACGCGGCGATGGGCTTTTGGGGTTGGCCCGTGGATGCCCCGCGCGGTCCCCTGGATGCCTGCCGCGCGGCACTCGCGATTCGAGCTGATTTTGACGCCTTGAATCATCAGCCTGATCATCCGCTGGCCAATTTTCAAATGGGAATCGGCATCGCCAACGGCCGCGCGGTGGCGGGGAAAATCGGAACCAACGAACTCGTGAAGGTCACCGTATTCGGGCCGGCAGTCAATCTGGCCAGCCGTCTGGAAGGGATGACTCGCCAATTACGAGTTCCCATCCTGCTAGATGAAACGGTCGCCGAGATGATCCGTGAAAAGCTCGCCCGACAGGAGGGACGGGTCCGGCATCTGGCTCGAGTCCTGCCATTCGGAATGGAAACGCCGCTGCTGGTCAGCGAACTGGTGCCGCCCCTCCACGTCGATCCCGCACTCTCCGACAGCCAACTCGCATCCTACGAAACGGCGGTAGAACACTTCATCGCCGGTCGCTGGGAAATGGCGCACGAAGCCCTGCATCAACTCCCCGCGAGCGATAAAGCGCAGGATTTTCTGGCGGTCCTGATCGCCCAGCACAGCCGGCAACCACCGCCCGGTTGGGACGGGATCGTGCGATTGCCAAGTAAGTAAATTTGGACTGCGGTGATTCATCACCGCTTTCCTATTCACATACTGCTGGCAGTCCGTACTGCCGTGTCGTTTGCAATCTTAGCCTCTCCAAGTATCTCAACCGGAAATTGGAAAGCGGTGATGAATCACCGCAGTCCAAATGCGCTGGTTGCGCAGACGGCCGCGTTCCGTTATTATGCGAAACCGTAACCCGACACTTCCCGTTGGGAATTCCACGGTTTGAAAAACTCCCGGCTCAGAGAGTCGGGCAACGGAACAGATCCATGAGCACCGCTTCCCCGCAGGCCGCGCGTTCATCCGTCCAAAGATTCCTGGATGTTGTCGAATGGGCGGGAAATCGACTGCCCGATCCTGCACTGTTGTTTGTCTGGGCGCTGGTGATCACCTGGGGCGCTTCCTGGTATCTGTCGACCGTTCAATTCACCGAAATTGACCCGCGCACGATGGCTGTCGACGCACAGGGCAAGAAGGGTGAACCCAAGCCGATCCAAGTCGTGAATCAGTTGGAAGGTAAGGCGCTGACGTCGTTTCTCACCAAGATTGTGAAGACGTTCGTCGAATTTCCGCCGCTCGGAGTCGTGCTCGTCGCGCTGCTGGGGGTGGGAGTTGCAGAACACGTGGGGCTGATCAACGCTCTGATCAAGTCTCTGCTGAGCATCACACCGCGCGCCTTGTTGACTCCGATGTTGCTGTTTGTGGCGATCCTCAGCCATTCCGCTGGCGATACGGGTTACGTGCTCGTGATTCCGCTCGGAGGGATCATCTTTGCTACGGCGGGGCGTCATCCACTCTTGGGAATCGTCGCGGCGTTCGCCGGGGTTTCCGGTGGCTTTAGTGCGAGCATCTTGCCATCGTCGCTCGATCCACTGCTACAGGGTTTCACGCAATCCGCGGCTCAGATCATCGATCCTGCCCGTACCGTCAATCCGTTGTGCAATTACTATTTCACGTGTGCTTCCGCCTTAATGGTCATCCTGGTGGGATGGTGGATTACGGATTACATAGTAGAACCGCGACTGATGGGCGTTGAACTTGATGGCGATGCCGCGAACCAGCCGCGTCTGGAGCCGCTGACTGCGGCAGAACGATTGGGCCTGACAGGTGCGGTGACCTCGTTACTGGTGGCTGGCGGACTGCTGGTCGCGGGTGCCTGGCCGGAAACTTCCCCTCTGCGAGATCCGAAACTCCATGGACTCTTCAATCACGATTCGCCCCTCATGCAGGCGATCGTGCCGTTGATCTTCTTGTTTTTCCTGATTCCCGGTGTGGTGTATGGCTACCTGTCGGGAACTGTGAAAACGCACCGCGACATCGTGGCCGGCATGATCAAATCGATGGGAGCCATGAATTACTACCTGGTGCTGGCCTTCTTCGCCGCCCAATTCACAGCCGCCTTCCGCGATTCGAATGTCGGCGTACTACTCGCGGTGAAAGGAGCCGATGGCTTGCAGGCTCTGAATTTTCCGCCGCAGGTCACGATCATCGGGATCATCCTGATCAGCGCGGTTCTCGACCTGGTGGTTGGTTCCGCATCGGCGAAATGGGCTTTGCTGGGGCCGATCTTCGTGCCCATGTTGATGCGGGTCGGCATTTCGCCGGAACTTACCCAGGCCGCTTATCGCGTTGGCGACTCGTGTATGAACATCGTCACGCCGTTGATGCCCTACTTCCCGCTGGTGGTGGTCTATTGTCAGCGGTACGTCAAGAAGACGGGGATCGGCACGCTGATCTCGTTGATGCTGCCCTATTCGCTGACATTCATGGTCGCGTGGATTGGGCTGCTATTGGTGTTCTGGACCAGCGGCTGGCCGCTGGGGATTGGCGGCGGATATACGTATTCGCCGGGCAATTGAGGGGCCAACGTATCGTGGGACGGGTCTCCAGGCCCGTCCGTCCCCTGTCTTTCTTCGTGTCCTTTGTGACCTTCTGTTAGAAAAAGAATTGGAACAGAAGGTCACAAAGGACACGAAGGATTCAGATTCTGATTCAGAGTATTCGACTATTCGTGTGAAGTCGTTGCGAATGGACGGACGGGCCTGGAGACCCGTCCCACGACACGCCATGCCTACTTCAAATCGGGTGGCGGCGGCAATTCGATGTAGCCCAAACCTGGCGGGTGCGGAGCTCGGCGTTCGGTGCGAACTGGACGAGCTCGTTCGGGTTCGCCGCGATATCCGGTGCGATGGGAAACGCCTTGGACCGGCGGCGTCAGGGTCGGAGACTCTAAATCGAATACCTGAGGATCGTTGGGAAGGTCCGGCTCGTCCGCGGTGAAGAGTGGGGCTTCGTCAGGTGACGCAACCTCGGGTGGGGGAGATCCCTTTTTGCCGCGATAAACCGTATCGGGCCGATGCCAACTGGCACAACTCGATAACAGGAGCGCCAGGCCGACGCATAACAACTGGCAGATTCGCATCGGCATCTCCATGATCCCGATCTCCGCGCAGCCGCCGACTCAATCAAAGAATGAGGTAAGACATCTGGCAGTGAGACCGGCATCGAATCTGGTAGGGGAACACAGGTTCGAAGCAACTCCCTCGCAAGCGACGCCCAAGACTCCGTCTCGAAGGCGAATATTCAAAGTCGACCTTTATCCCGGATAATTCATCAGCCGCAGGGCGCTAGCCCCCGGTTCGAGTTCTACCTCGATTTACCGAGAGAACCGGACGCTAGCGCGTGCCGGCTGATGTGGGACGACAGCACTTATTCATCATCCAGGCCCAGTCGATACTGCAAACTCTGGAACCGGCGTTGAAACTCGTCACTCGACGAGTGGACGTGCTCGGCTTCGGTGATGAACTTGAGGTCTTCCTGACACCGCAGACCGGCATCTTCCAGGATGGCTTCAAATTCGGAGAGATCCTGGCCGTACATGATGATCATCTTGTGCTCATCGAACTGCACTTCCAGGGGAATATTCGGGTTCAGCACAGCGATTCCCGTGCAACCATCGTCGAGCAACATGTCTTCGAAATCGTAGAGCGTGCTCTTCAGAACGGGCAGGTCGATGTGCTCACGATAGAGGTCTTCGTGGCCCTTTTTATCGGTTTCGTGACTGGTTTCCAGAACCACGTCCACTTCAAATCCCAAGGGCTCGAGCAATTCGAGGAACAGGTCGAAGACGTGTTCTTTCGAAGCCGAAGCCATCAGGACCGGAATGCGGACGCCAGTTTCGGAATCACGGTAGGCGTCATGGCGGAAGCCAGCTTTGGGCACGACTTGCAGGTCGAATGATGGGCGGATTGCATCGGTCAGTGTGAAATTGCCATACCGCGCAACCTGCAGATGTGCCTCAAGCTGATCTTCCGACAGGTTTTCGAAACTACTTTGGCCGGTGTGCTGCTGGCCGTCTCGAAAAACATTTTTCAAAAATCGTTTGATGAATCCCATGATTCTCGTAATCCCCTCGTCACCCCACGTTCGGCGTGGACGAATGTCTGTTCTGCTGTGGTTGCCTGGCGGACAATCGCCGGCGAATTGGGAACACTACTTTTCGAATCACCCCCTGAGGAAGAGAGTGATCCGGATCGCTGTCCGTCCTGCACAGCTTCACTGACATGTGGTGCAACTGAGGTCAAATATTCACGGCCGATGGGCTCGGCCCGCGTATCTGTCCGACATTGCGAATCTCTGCGTCATTCCTGATGAGTAGCGTGAACAGCCAGCATCAGGAACACAGCCAACTCTAGCACGCGAATTTGCATTACAGCGGCCGAGGTGACACGACTATTAAGATTTTTACCCTAGAGAGTTTGATCTCCAAACCGCCAATTCCATCTGGGTCAACTCTGCCTGAATCGAGGAAAACATCAGCCAGGAACACTGCACCCGAGTTTCCTCAAGTTCGTTCCTTGCGTGACCGGTGACAATCAGTGCGACACAGCGTGTGTCGAGAATATCGCCGATAACGGCTGCTCTGTTTTCAACGATTCAGCAAACCCTAGCGGTTCGGATTTCCAACTCTCGGTCCTCTTCTTCAAGTGAACTCCAGGGCCAATCAGCCCCAGAACTCCCTTCGAAGCGTCGCGAATCTTTCGCGAGACTTGCTGTCCGAGATCCTGTTTCAAGTCAATCGTGACTGCGAATCATGGGAGTTTTTTCAAAGCAAGCGGGGTGCCAATCGGAGGGTGCGCGTCGCGAATTTTCAAACATTCGCGACGGAACTGATCTAGTCTCAGCAACGAATGACGTCGTAGTGCTAATGATTCAGTTGGTGTAACTTGGGAGTGCGGAATGGGTTGTGTGGAGTGGTGAGTCAGGCGGGGGTGAATCATGTTGCAATGTCATCAATATCGTAGTTAAACGATAAGCGGACAGATTTCACGCGTCAAGGGATGCCCAGTGGCTCAATTTGCGCTTTGGGCAAGAAAATGCGACACCCGCAGATTGTTGTTCCTACAAAACCCGGGTGCGTCGCTACAGAGTGTCGCAAGAATGACAACAGAAGGCCGCAGGCGTCGGGGGACGGGTCTCCAGGCCCGTCCGTCCTCTGTCTTTCTTCGTGTCCTTTGTGACCTTCTGTTCCAATTCTTGTTTTGAACAGACGATCGCAAAGGACACGCAGGACTCAAAGCCTTCTCGCACTGTATTGGACAGTTCGTGATCTCCATACAACTGGACGGACGGGCCTGGAGACCCGTCCCACGACGCGCGACGCACGCTACTTCACGGGAGTCTTCTTCAGATCAATCGCAAACTTGATCGTCGTGAACTTCAACCGCTGGCAGAGGTCGTAAACGCGGATGACATCGCCAAACGGCACCGGCCCGTCGATGTCGAGAATCACCGGAACCTCGGGGCCCACCTGCGCGAGGGCCTGCAATTGGGTCTCCAGCAACTCGATCGTGGCGTATTCCGTGTTATTGATCTCCGCGATCGTGCCAGTCTCGCGATGCTTGAGTTTCACGAACGCCTGGTCAACCTGCACCGGCACCGCATTCACGGCCGCTTCAATCGAACCGCTGGGCAGATTCGCGGCGAGCAACGCTTCCCGAGACTGACGGGCGGACGCACAAATAAAGAAAATCAGCAGCAGGAACACGACGTCGATCATCGGCGTCATGCTGCTGTTGTCGGGGCCTTGGGCACTGCGGTGAACGCGAGGAATTCGCATTGAAATTTCACATCCGGCTGCTTGATTGAACGCGTCCATCTGATCCGGGGAGTGTATCTTTCCAGGGCGCTGCCTACAATAAGGGATCAGAGACCTCAGCAGCCATGATGTCGTTGACGTGGTGGCTGCCGGTCGGGGTCTCGCTGTCGACTTCCCAGGTAGCCCGCTACGCACATGACGACCTCAGATCCGCAAACACCGCATTCCGATGCTCCTGCCATTACCTATCACGCCATCGATGAAGCCTTAGCGGCGCTGCGGGACGGCCGGGTGATTATCGTCGTGGATGCTCAAGAACGGGAAAATGAGGGGGATCTCGTCGTTGCGGCGGAGAAGATCACTCCTGAGATCGTCGCTTTCATGTTGCGGTATGGCGGCGGCACGCTGTGCGCTGCCATGAGCCGCGAGCGGGCCGAGCACCTGCAAATCAATCCGCTCGTGGAGCGAAACACGACTCCGCACCAGACGAATTTTCTGATGCCGGTCGACCATCGCGATGCGGGCACGGGAGTCAGCACCGAGAACCGCGCCAAGACGATTTCCGCGCTGGCCGATCCTCATACGCGTGCCGAAGACTTCGTGCGTCCCGGTCACATCAATCCCCTGCAGGCCAAGGACGCCGGCGTCCTGCGACGCGCAGGCCATACCGAAGCGACGGTCGATTTGTTGAAGATGGCCGGACTGCAGCCAGTCGGAGGCCTGATTGAAATCCTGAGCCCCACCGGCCGCGGGATGGCCAATCATCTGGAATTGCAGGCCCTCTCGACCGAGTTCAAGCTGCCGATCATCAGCATCGATGAAATCATTCGCCACCGTCGCTTGCGCGAGCGACTCGTCACTCGCGAAGTGGAAACCCGGATGCCGACCAAATACGGCAATGCCACCGTCATTGCCTACAAGGTCGAACATGAAGATCAGGTCCCGCTGGCGATCGTCTTCGGCGATCTCACTCAGGACGTTGCTCCCATGGTACGCATGCATTCATCCTGCTTCACGGGAGATCTGCTGGCATCACTCCGTTGCGATTGCGGCGACCAGTTGCATCAGGCCTTGGAAACGATCGGCAAATCGGGCATAGGAGCCCTGGTTTATCTGCCGCAGGAAGGCCGAGGCATCGGGCTCGTGGCGAAACTGATGGCCTATAATCTGCAGGATCAGGGATACGACACGGTCGAAGCCAACCACAAGCTAGGTTTCAAAGCCGACCAGCGTGACTACATGGTGGGACTGCAGATCCTGAAGGATCTGGGACTGACGAAGGTCCGCCTGTTGACCAACAATCCCAAGAAGACGAAAGCGTCGGTCTACACGGGGGTCGATCTGGAAGTGGTGGAGCAAATCCCCATCATCGCCCCGCATGAAGAACAGCGGGCGAAGTACATGGCTACCAAGCGCGACAAGATGGGACATATCCTGCCCGAGGAACCGCCGCCACCAGAGGCACCCGGGTGATAGTCCCCTTTATCGCGTACGATCGGCAATTCGCTCGATCTTGCCGCTCGCGGGGACATCGACCCAACTCCAGGTAACGTGCCCAGCGGAGTTCTTGAATCGCACCTTGATCACAGCGTCCGCCCCCGCAAGATCCTCGGCGCTCAAGGGGAGCGTGATTGCCCCGATTCCGGCGCCAGACCTATCTAGACTTGCGGCAGTCCAATTCCAGGCACGCGGGTGAGGCTCCCGGATCATCTCACAGCCGACTTCATCCAGCGACCAGTCGGCTGGCAGAGGGGCCTTGCACGTGACAATCAGCCGCATCGGTTCCGAGGTCTCAGCCCTGCTCCACTCGGCATTCAGCGAAATTGCTGGGGATGTTGTCGATACCGGGATGAAGGTGACCTGCCAGGCGTCGAGAGGGTCACCCTTCAACTCCAGCCGATACCAGCCTGCTTGCGAGGCCCGCAATTCCATGAACTGCGTTGCCGAGCCTGATACGTCGAAATCCTGGAGCGAACCGTCAGTCACATTCCATTGTTGGAATCGGGGCCCGCTACGCAGAAACCGCCCGATTTTCCGCTGATTCAACGCAGAAGGCTCAGTCGCGAGTGACACCGTCCAGGCTCGATAGAGGTCGGTAATGGACGCCTGGCAGACTTCTTCGACGGCGTCCCGATCGGTTTTTCCCGTTGCCATGAGCGCCCGGACAAAGTCGGTGACCCCGCGTTTTGCGGCCTGTCTCTGGCACCACTCGAGAAACAGGAACGTGGCTCCCCGGCAACCGTGATTTCGCCAGCGTCCGGTACGATAATAATCTCGCACGATGAGCGGTGCGGCGGCCGGGTTCTGGCAGTAGCGCGCCACACGGTAATCCAGATTGGACCAGTCGTATCGGCCAAGTCGCTCGGTCAGATGAGCCAGACCTTCATTTAGCCAATCGTCCCAGTCCGGCAATGCCGTTCGGCTGGCGGCATTCTGTCGACTGGCCAACGCGGTGTGGGCTACCTCATGCAGCAATAACGATTGCAGTGCATCGCCCGTCGGGAGATCGGAATTGAGGTACAGCAGATCGGCGCGATTGCTGAATGGCGCGGGGATGTCCAATCGCAAATCGCTGCTGCGGACGAAGCCGCGAACTTGCGTGGTCCCCCCGCGGAGACGTCCCAGCCACGGAGTCAGCAAGACGGTGACGCGCCCGTTCTGATCGGGATCGGCGATCGGCCCGACACGCTTCTCGATCATGGGCAAGACGTCGTTCGACAGTCTGGTGGCGATCTCTTTCGCGAGTCGCTCGACCTCAGCCGGAATCCCCGCCGACGAGTGCAAACTCGAATCGGCGTAGACTTCGACCGTTTCCCGAAAAGCCACCAGACGACTGTGTACCAGTTGATATCCTAGCGGATTTTCCAGCGCAGTTTCCGTGACGTGCAGCCAGAAGTCGCGCGTTGGTGACGGAGGCGAGGTCGACTTCGGACGTTCGGGTGGAATGGAGAGAGGGTTCTTGTCATCTATCGATTCCCCGGCGCTGAGTGTCCTTTCCTTCCACGGAGCGGGCTGAAATTTCACTTGGTCTGATAGCGGCTCTGCGCGAGCCTGCAAGATCGCATTCCGATTTGATGACCCCAGATTGCTGATCAGTAACCGCGTAGGAGAGTCATGCTGCAGATAGATGTCGACAGTGGAGCTTCCATCGCGGAAAACGATGTCATACGGTTGATTCGGAACCAATCGATGCGGAACCCCCGGCGAGCTATGCTGCGACCAAGCAGAAATTGCGATCGCAGACAGGCTCAGCAACGCGATTACGCCTAACGTTCCGGCAGACAGTCGCCTGCCAATACGCAGTCCTAGTTCAGACGCCGGAAGTCGGACAATCATGGAATGGCGGACGACAGGTCAGTGGCTCAAATCGCAATGTGGGATGGAGAAGTGCCCCAGCGTGATTGAGAGTCTGGGAAGATTGGGATGACATCAGACGAAGTTGTGAAGGGGCGGCACTTCTTCATCGTCCCCCGACTGGCGTGAATTCACCAAAACCGCGTGCATGGTGCGGCCATCAGACAAAAAGCGGAGGTTGAAGGATCAAGAAGCGTATCGTGGGACGGGTCTCCAGGCCCGTCCGTCCCCGTGCCATCATCGAAACTGGTCGGTGGAGTCCGTCGGAAACTGCTTCGACTCGAGGACTTGGATGTGTTCGCGTGGGTGGGCGAGATAGAATTGGCCAATGCCAATCTTGACTGACGGGCCTGGAGACCCGTCCCACGGTATCACCTGGCAAATCAACAATCGTGAGACGGTCATGGCCCTGTTCGCCAATACGTTCAAGCTGCTGCTGATCTGGTTGACCAGTTATTGCTGCGTTTGCTGTGTCGATTCGGCTGTCATTTGGGGAGCTGATGCTGTCGCCGAACAGAAGCTGGTTGAACGCGTGAATCAGCGGATTCGAGAACGCTGGGAGCACGAGAAAGTGGTGCCGGCGGCGCGGGCCGATGACGCGGAGTTTCTCCGCCGCGTCTATCTGGATTTGGCCGGGCAGATTCCGCCGGTGTCCGCGGTTCGTCGATTTCTCGACGATGCGGTGCCGAACAAGCGGCAGGCGATCGTTCGGGAATTGCTGGAGAGCCCGCGGTATATCATCCATTTCTCGAACGTCTGGCGCGCCGAGTTGCTCCCTGAGGTCAGTGCCGATCCGCAGTTGCAATTCCTGATGCCGTCGTTCGAAGCCTGGTTACGCGACCAACTGATCGACAACGACAGCTATGCGGACCTGGCTCGCCAATTGGTGACATACAAAATCACAGGCGCGGCCTCACGCAATGCGATGGAAGCAGGTGGCACCGTCAGTCCTGTCGCGTTTTATCAGGCTAAAGAGGGCAAGCCAGAGAATCTGGCATCGGGAACGGCCCGCGTGTTTCTGGGAGTGCGGATTGAATGCGCACAGTGCCATGACCACCCGTTCGATTCCTGGAAGCAGGAGCAGTTCTGGAGTTTTGCCGCCTTCTTTTCGGGAGTCTCCCGGCAGCAGATGGGGGACGTCGCCGGGCCGCTGTCTGACGTGCCATCTCGCCGGATGTTGGAGATTCCGGGGAAAAAAACGGAAGCGGCGGCTCGCTATTTGAATGGTGTTGAACCTGCCTGGAAGTCCGAAGAAAGTTCGCGCGAGAATCTCGCGAAATGGTTGACTTCAAGAGAGAATCCCTACTTTGCCAAGGCCGCCGTGAATCGCGTTTGGGGCCGCTTATTTGGAGTGGGAATTGTCGATCCTGTCGATGATTTCAATGATGCAAATCCTGCCAGCCATCCTGAGTTATTAAACGAACTCGCCGCTGCTTTTGCCGATTCTGGCCACGATTTGAAGTTCCTCTTGCGGGTGCTGACTGCGACTGAGGCCTATCAATTGACGAGCGCCGTTTCTGATTTCAGCCAGGAACCGCCACAACGCTTTGCCCGGATGTCGCTGAAGGGGCTCAGCCCGGAACAGCTCTTTGACAGTGTTGCCGAAGCCACCGGCCATTTTGAACGCAACCGCCGGAATCCCGGGATTTTCGATGGCGACAACCGGCCGCGGGGCGAGTTTCTCGAAGCCTTCAGCAATGAAACTGATCCCCCGACCGAGAGACCGACTACGATCCTGCAGGCCCTGGCCATGATGAATGGTCAGTTCATCACGCAAACGACCGATCCCAAGACCGGGGTGCTGGCGGCCGTCGTGAGCTTCCCTGACATGCAGACTGAAGAAAGGATCGAGACGTTGTATCTCGCCGCACTCGGTCGGAAGCCACGGCCTGCTGAGCTGAAGAAACTCATGGCGCATTGCGAGAACCGCGAACTGGCGGTGGCCTTGAGCGATATTTTTTGGGCGATTTTGAATAGCAGCGAGTTCTTGTTGAATCATTAGCATTTGGACTGCGGTGATGAATCACCGCAGTCCAAATTTATTTAAGCCTTTTCCAATGACAAAACTCCGCAACACGACATTCTCCCGACGTGATTGGCTGCGATACGCTGGACTGGGACTGCTTGGCGCATCCTCCTCCGGCTGGTTTCCACTGCTGGCCGATGATTTGGCGAAGCAGGCGGGACGAAGCCGGTCGGTCATTTTGTTGTGGATGTCTGGCGGCCCCAGTCAACTTGATACTTTCGATCTGAAGCCGGGGCACAAGAACGGCGGGGAATTCAAACCGGTCGAGACTTCGGTCCCTGGCATTCAGATCTGCGAACATCTGCCCAAGCTGGCTCGGCAGATGGAGCATCTCGGCCTGATTCGATCCATGAGCACCAAAGAGGGCGATCATGGACGAGCCACGTACTTGTTGCGCACGGGTTACTTGCCGCAAGGGCCGGTCAAGTATCCGACGCTAGGGTCCTCGTTGAGCAAGGAACTGGGGAGAGTGGACGCGGAGATCCCCAATTTTGTCAGCATTGCACCGCAACGGTTTCTCAGCCCAGCCGCCTTTGGGCCTGGATTCTTGGGGCCCAAATATGCTCCGCTGACAGTGGGCAATGCGGGCCGCGGAGGTCGGCCGATGGCAGCCAATACCGACCAATTGACAGTGAAAAATCTCAATTTGCCGACTCAGGTGACGTCGACGCAGTTTGATTCTCGCTTGGAGTTGTTGGACGGGTTGGAGGCCGATTTTCAGACGACCCACCCGGGACTCGTGTCGCAGTCGCATCGCAATGCCTATCAACAGGCGGTCAAGATGATGCGATCGGCGACGGCGAAGGCTTTCAATCTGGAAGAAGAACCGGTGGATTTGCGGGATGCCTATGGCCGTAATAACTTTGGCCAGGGTTGCCTGTTGGCTCGCCGGCTGGTTGAACGAGGGGTCCCGTTTGTTGAAGTCACGCTGAGCGAAGCGGCAAATCAAGGGGGCATCGGTTGGGATACTCACACGTCGGCGTTTCCCGCAGTGAAAGCGCTGTGCGAGGTGCTGGACCCGGCTTGGTCGACGCTCTTGACCGACCTGAAGTCACGTGGTTTGCTGGAATCCACGCTCGTCGTTTGGATGGGTGAGTTTGGCCGGACTCCGATCATCAATTCTAACGCTGGTCGTGATCACTTCCCGGTGGCCTGGTCGACGGTGCTTAGCGGTGGTGGAATTCGTGGTGGCCAAGTGATTGGACAGACGTCGGAGGACGGGATGACGGTGAAGGAAAAACCTGTCACTACTGCCGATCTGTTGGCCACGATTTGCCAGGCCGTAGGAGTCGATCATTTGAAGCAGAATGTCTCGAACGTGGGCCGGCCGATACGGTTGGCAGATCCCGACGCGAAGCCGATCAAGGAGTTGTTGACAGGAACGTAGCCCGACTCGTGAGCGGCACGGCGCTAGCCGCCGGTTCCTGAGTTATGCGTTGGATTGAAGAACCGGTGGCTAGCGCCAGTCCGCTCACGAGTCAGGCTACAGCGAACTTCAAACCGGAATTATTACCTGTCGCGACTGCGGATCACTCGTCAGATGAGTTGGATCGGTCGCCGTAAATTGAATAGTTCGCGTGCCGGGAGGGAGCTTCCCGTGGGCTCCGCGCAGGGTCACTCGTTGCAGCACCGATTGCACCGCCGCCGGCGACACATTCGACGTGAACTGAATCACCAGGGGCGAACCACCGGTGCCTCCTGAAATGCTGCCGATAACGGTCCTGCCCAGACGGAGTTTCGTCTTGCCACTCAGGTTCACTTGACCCGTCTGCGTCCCCTCCTTGGTCAATGTCAATTTGTCGTTCGAAGTGCCTCCACCGGTAATTTGAATTGTCAGCTTGCCGCCTGAATAATTGGGCGAATCGGGATCAGAAAGGGTGGCTCCCCCGCCGATGATTACCGGTTTTCCTTTCGTGGGGCCAGTCACCGATGCGGGGATCGTCAGGACGGGGGCGACAGGAGCCGGCTGCACTTGGATGGTGACCGTATCGGTGTCAGTCAAGGTTCCGCCTGATCCCGCCTGGCCCTGATCGCTTGAGGTGACTGTCAATACGTCCGATCCCGTGTAGCCGTTATCGCTCGTGTATGTCACACCGTTGGTAGCAGCGTAAGTCGCCACCAATCGAGATCGCGCGGCTGTAATCGTTACCAACGCAGTTCCGTTGTTGGTGACATCGGCCGAGGTCAAACCCGAGGCCACGTCAGTTCGTACCGTCACTGTGCCATGTGTTACGGTCAGTGTGACTACCGCATCGCCGATCCCAAGGTCACTATCGGTTAGCCCCAAGCCATTGATCTTCGTGGCAGTCTCGGTGGTCACGGTGACAGTTCCGGAAGGAACCGTATTGACGGGTGCGTCATTGACGGCAGCAATCGTCAACTCAAGCGTATCGCTGTCGCTCATCGCCCCGCCGAGATCATCCGTCTGTTGGTCGTTGGTCACCATCGTCAGCGTATCGTCGCCGTTGAAATCGGTGGTGCCGCGATAAGTGATTCCAGACGCCGCTGCGAGTGTTGCATTGATTTTGGCCAGGGGGGCCGTAATCACCACGTGGCCGGTGTTGTTGCCGACGACCTGACCCGATACCAGGCCGTTGGTCACATTCGTGTTGATCTGCAGCTTGCCGTGCAAAACATCGAGCGTCACCGACACGGAATTGATCCCGACGTCCGGATCAGTCACCGAGATGCCCGTCAGATTGATCGGAACATCTTCCGTCACGTCAATCGGTCCGGCTGGTAACGAGTTGACGGGAGGTTCGTTGGCGCCCGCGGGGAGCGTGCCGAAGTCGATCACGCCTTCATCGATTCCTGACGTGAAATCGACCTCACGGTTCAAGTTGGTCACTTGCACGGTGCTGGTCGCCGGTCCCACGAAATCTCCACCCGAGACTGTCACGGTGTATGTTCCCGGCCCGGGAACTTGAATCGACCAGCCGCCGGCCGCATTCGTCACGGTTTCCAGATTCGTGCCGCCAATGCTGACGGTGACTCCTGCCAACCCTTCGTTCAAACTGAATGCCGAATCGGTGTTGATATCCTCGTACACGACTCCGGTCAGAAACAGGTTCTCTGGATCGGAAAACGTGATGTGGGCGGCCCAGTAATGGTCAAAAGTCGAGAGCAGATTGAAGCCGTGGGCGACACCGATTTCGTTTGCCTGGGCGTTGAACTCATCCATTCCCAGCAGATGGATCCGGTGCCCGGGCGGGTTGGTGTTAGCATCTACGATCAACAACTTGATGGCGGCTGCAGGATTGTCTATCGCGTTACCCGCTGCGAGCGATTCAATTTGGTTACTATCGTCCGGAAAGAAGTCTGGCAGGACATATCCCGCTTCGCGGGCCAATTGATTGGGCCACTTGCCCGTGACCGCGCTTTGGTGAGCGAAATAGTTGTGGTCGGCCATCTCCTGCGCGTGGACCTCCGACGAATCAAACAGATCGTCGTTGACGGCCAATGGCTGCCGCGCTTCGACATCGTCCAGAATTCCGCCCAGATTGGCCGCCGAGTCATAAGCTTGTGGATTATGCCGGATCTCATTTAACAGGTAGACGAACAGTTGTTCGTCCGGACTGACAGTCAGCACCAACCGCTGTTCCAGTTGCTCAACCAGACTTTTTATTTCTGCCAGTGACCGACGAGCTTTCCCGCGCTTCGGCCAGAATGTCAGCGTCGCGAGGCTTGTCTCGCCCAAAGATGTCCAGGCCATTTCGATTTCCCCTAAGATTCAAAACCAATTCCAGCATCAGTTGGAACCGGCAAAGTTTCAGGTCGCGACAACAGGCCCGTTTGAGAAGTACTTCAATACAAGTCTGGCGTCGCATCAAGTCAATCTGAACGCATGGTCCGAAAGGCGTTCGACCGTCAAATTGCCCCCAATTGGCGCGATCGTTCAGATTTATCAGTGTTTCAACGCGGTGGTCAGTACGCGTCATCGGTTCTGTGTGAGGTCGCAATTTCGGAGCTCTCGGCGAGCCGTTAAAATCAGAGACCTGTCGCCTGGACTCGTGAGCGGCATGGCGCTAGCCGCCGGTTTTGGATCGGGCATTGCATAGAAGAACCGGTGGCTAGCGCCATGCCGCTCATGAGTCAGGCGACAATGAGACATTTTGACGTAAACTCCATCCCCAAGATTCCCGTGAAATTTCCATGTCGCTCCCCGTTGTGTTGGCTTCCCGCTCCCCGCGTCGGATTGAACTGTTGCAATTGATCATTCCGCCGGACCGCATCCTGGTGCGCCCGCCTCCCTCCGCAGAGGAAGAGTCGTTCGATGGCTTGACGTCTCCGCCCGCGATCATGCAGCAACTGTTGCGGATTGCCCGCCATAAACACGATCAGACATTGGAGATGTTGCAAACAGAGGGGCAACAATTCGCGGCGTTAATTGCGGCAGATACAACGGTTGTGGCGAACGGGCCGGACGGACGACTAGTAGTCCTGGGGCAACCTCCCTCCGGTCCAGATCAGAGCGCACTGGTTCGACGGTGGTTCCGCGAGTATTATGCCGACCGCGAACATCAGGTGCAGACCGGTGTCTGCCTGTCAGTGTTCCGGGGTGATCAATTCGCGACCAAAACGTTCGTAGTGACGTCAACGGTGAAGTTTCTCGCCGATGTCGAGACCTGGATGGATTGGTACCTGGAAACAGGCGAGTCCGCCGGCAAGGCGGGCGGATATGCTCTGCAGGGAGCCGGAAGTTTGTTCGTGGATCAAGTCACCGGCAGCCTGTCTAATGTGGTCGGGCTGCCTATTCGAGAAGTTAAAGCAGCGCTGGTGGAGCTAGGGTTTAATTGATGTCGGCCACGGAAATTGAATGCGAACCCCAGACGGCGATCGCCGCTGCACCCGATTTGACCCCGCCCTTTCCCGAAGAAAATCCGGGCATTGCGATTGGCCCTCTGCAGATTCCGACGCGGTATTTTCTGGCTCCGCTAGCTGGTTATACGCATCTCGCCTTCCGGCAGGTGGTCCGTGAACGAGGGGGCCTGGGACTGGCGACGACCGATCTGGTGCAGGCTGTGCATCTGGTTCACAAGCACCGTAAGTCAATCGAACTGATTGCGACCAACGATGTCGACAAACCGCTGTCGGTGCAGATCTACGGCGCCAAACATCACGAAATGGTCCCCGCGGCCCAGATGCTGGAGGCCAAAGGATATTCGGCCATCGACATCAATATGGGATGTCCCATGGCGAAGATCGTCGGCACCGGCGGCGGTGCCCGATTGATGTGTGATACCGACAATGCCCTGCAACTGATCGGCTCGATCGTGTCGTCGGTGAAGATCCCGGTGACGGTCAAGATGCGGTTGGGTTGGGATCGAGACAACATCACAGCGCCGGTTCTGGCCCGCGAATTCGAAAAGATTGGCGTCGCGGCGATCACCATTCACGGTCGTACCCGTGCCCAGGGCTTTTCCGGCAAAGCGGATTTGACTGGGATTAAAGCGGTCGTCGAGGCTGTCGAAAACATCCCAGTGGTTGGTAACGGTGACGTGAGAACCGTCGAGCAGGCTTTTCACATGCGACGCTTCACCGGGTGCGATGCCGTCGCGATTGGCCGCGGAGCGATGCTTGATCCGTGGTTGTACTATCGCATCGATCGAGCGAATCGTGGGCTGACAGATCCGTGGGAACCGCCCGTCGACGAGCAACTCAGTTTCTTGCGTCGTCATTTCTATCTGATGATCGATCAGCACGGAGAAGAACGCAGTTGTGTCGAATTCCGCAAGTTCGGCATGTGGTACGGCGCCCGCTTGGGGATTCCAGAAGACCTCGAAAAACGCTTCCAGAACTTCTGGAGCATTGAGGAATTCGAGAAGAATCTCGCGGAATTGCGAGTTCGCCACGGAACTCGCACCAGTCCCATTCCCACCGCGGACATCAAGGTTCCGAATGGGCCGATTTCGCACTGGTAGTCCGCCGTAGCCCGACTCTCTGAGTCGGGTCGTTCTGGTCAGAGAAATGCCCGACTCGGAGAGTCAGCCTGCAGTCCCGACTCAGATAGTCGGGCTACGGACCCGATCCAATCGTTATGCCTCGCGCATTTGAACGGGGGCTTTGGCGGATAACGGGAACGTCAGGCATTTGATGTTGCCAACGGTTCAATTCCAGTCACATGCTGGAATTTGATTGCGTGAAAATAGGATCGGACTCTTGTAGAGACCGCGACCAATCCTGGAATTGCTTCATCGGGAGGCAACGCTGCGAAGCATGTTGATTCACGGAGATTCAACGGTATCACTCGCGGCGGGAAAAGGAGTTGTTGACGTCTCATTGTTCGGGTTTCCTAGGGCCATTTCCCGCGCTGTGGTAATTTGACTATGTTTCGATACGCCTTGATGTTGTGTTGTGCGGTGGTCTTTTCGTCCAGTCCCCTCGGATTGCTGGCACAAGATCCCGCCGCGCCGAGTGCCCCGGTCGAACTGCTGTGGCCCAAGGGAGCCCCTGGCGCTGTCGGTTCCAAGCCGGAAGATTGTCCCTCGGTGACCATTTTTCGACCTGCCGAAGACAAGTCGAATGGTGCAGCAGTTGTGATTTGCCCGGGTGGAGGCTATGGCCATCTCGCCGACGTGAAAGAGGGCAGCGATGTTGCCACGTGGCTGAATTCCCTGGGCGTGACGGGAATTGTGTTGAAGTACCGGCTTTCGCCGCGTTACCGCCATCCTGCCCCGCTGCTCGATGCCCAACGGGCGATCCGCTTAGTCCGATCGCACGCCGCCGATTGGAAACTCGATCCGCAGCGGATTGGCATCCTGGGATTCTCCGCCGGCGGACATCTCGCATCGACCGCCGGGACGCATTTCGATCAAGGTGATCCCGGGGCCGACGACCCCATCGATAAACTCAGTTGCCGTCCTGATCTGATGGTGTTGTGTTACCCGGTCATTTCGCTGACCTCGCCCTACACCCATGTCGGGTCACGCAACAATTTGCTGGGTGCGAATGCCGATCCGAAACTGCTGGAGTTGCTTTCAAACGAAAAGCACGTGACGCGCGAGACGCCGCCGACATTTCTCTTTCACACGTCAGGAGATACCGGAGTTCCACCGGAAAACAGCCTGATGTTCTACATGGCCTTACACGCACGAGGGGTCCCGGCGGAATTGCACATCTATGAGCAAGGCAAGCATGGAGTGGGCCTGGCTCCGAAAGACCCCGTGCTCTCTTCGTGGCCGCGCCGCTGTTCGCAATGGATGGAAGTTCGCGGATTCCTACGAAAGTAGCCTTCATCGCTCCGCGTGAAGTCAGCCGAACTCGCGGTCGAATGCCTTACCAGTTTGTTCGCGCGCTCGGCGATCTTCACGCGGAGCGATGAAGGCTACACTCTTTGCGTGAGACAGTTTTTATATCGTCGCGATCGCGATCATGATGTAGATTACATTATTCTCGCATCGATCCCGATAACACGGCTGTCACAGTCTTGGAGTCCGTATGAACCAACTTCGTTTCCACACTTGGTTCATCGTCGGCTGTGCGTTGATTCCGGCGACTCCGGTCGTCGCGGAAGAACCTCCACGGTGGAATCCCGCGAAAACGTGGGTCTTCGCTGTCGGACTGCTGGAATGGCAGCATCCGGAAATGTGGAAGTCATTCCCGGCTGCGAAGGTCAATCGTCGCGACGAGCAGCTCGTTCGCTACTTCGAACAGGCGGGCGTGACGAAAGACCGTACGGTTTACCTGCAAGATGCCCACGCCACCAAGGCACGTATCGTGAGTGAGTTCGGTAAACTCCTCGACCGAACTCAGCCGGGAGATTTGCTCGTCTTCTATTTCTGCGGACATGGATCTCGCGACCGCGGCGCCGGCGAAACCTGGTTTGCGAACTACGATGCCGGGGAAGAACGTGACTCCGCTTGGAATGTCCGCGAGATCTTCAAGACGATCGAAGCCCGGTTTCACGGTCGGCAGGCGTTGTTGCTGGCCGACTGCTGTCATTCCGGCGCCCTGTACGACGAAGCCCGCAAGCATCATCAGTCACACATCGCGTATGCCGTTCTGACGTCGTCTTATTCCCACAATTCCTCGACCGGCAAATGGACTTTTAGCGACAGTGTCCTCGCGGGGTTGCGCGGTGAATCGAACACGGATCTCGATGGCGACCGCACTGTGACGCTGGCTGAAGTGGCGCGGCACAGCGAAACGGAACTGGCTTTCGTCGAAGGGCAAAAGTCGATGTTCTTTTCGGCCCATGGGTTTCCTGCGGGAACGGTCTTCGTCCAGGCCAAGCAGCCGTGGAAGCCCCCGGTCGGAGCACGAATTGAAGTCGAATACAAAGGGAAATGGTACAAAGCGCGGACGATCGAGGTGAACGGAAACCAGTGGAAGGTGCGCTACATCAACTACGACGCGTCCTGGGACGAATGGGTGGGTCCAGAACGCCGCCGCCCCTATCAGCCGTGGCAATTCGCAGCCGGAGACAAAGTCCAGGTGCGGTGGGAGATCGACGACAAATGGTATCCCGCAACAGTGCGCGATAGCTGGTACGGACTGCATTTCGTCCGCTATGACGGCTACAACGCCTCGGCAGATGAATGGATCGGCCCGCAGTCGATCCGGTTGCAGGGGGAATAAGACGGCTACTGGTTGTCAAATTCTCGAAGGAATTTCAGTACAACATTGTCGTACTGCTGGGGTGCCGCACGCCGCAATTGCAGGTGGTCCCCATGCTCAATGATTTCCAACTGGCAATGAGTTGAAACCCGGTTGTGGAGGGCTCGTGCTTCTTCCGGTCTAGCTCGCCGATCTGCCCCACCAGCCAATATCAAAATCGGGATCGTCGTAGGAATTGTGTCGATGCGATTCACTGGCGAGATTAGTTCGATCTCCGGCAGAAGCACGGCGGCCGCCGTTCGCATACCTAGATAAGTCACCGCATTGATGACCGGCGGCAGATTGTTTTCCAGCCGATTCCAGACAGCGGTTTCCAAGTCCTGATACGGGCATTCCAGGATGTAGCCACAGACAGACTGTTCGAGTTCTGCGGCGGCAAAAATGGCGGCGGCCGATCCTAAGGATGCCCCCCAGATAACGACCTTTGGCTGCGGACGTCGTTGGCCCAGCCACTTGACCGCGGCGATCACATCGTGTCGGGCACTCCAGCCAATGTCATTGACCTGGCCAGTGGAATCTCCATGAGCACGGCAGGAAATCAACATCACGGGATATCCGGCTCGAATGAGCATTTCGGCTTGCGGCCAACAAGCGATTCGCTGGCCACCATTCCCATGAATCAACAAGACAGTCGGGAGTTCGGGTTTGCCTGCGACATACCATGCACCAATGTCTTCGCCGTCGGTTGTGGCCAACTGCAGCTCTTCGACCTGCGTCGGACCTTGCGGAACTGGTTCGGCAGATCGGACGCGGCTGCGACGGGTTAATGAGTGGACCGCCAACGTGCAGAGGAGCATCCACAGCACGAGCAGGCCAGCCAACACCCAGGCGGTTGTCTTCATCCGTCTGAGTCGTCGATGTGGCAGCGGTGTGTCTGGTTTCATATTGTTCGTTGCTCGATCCGAGACGGGTAGGAGAGCGCATCTTACGGCCATTGTTTCAGACCGCACCCCGTGAGACCGTTGGACCACGCGCGGCAATCGCGGCGTTGATTCGTGCCATCTGTTCGAGACTCAAAGTCCAATTCATTCCGCCGGCGTTGTCGAGGATTTGATCGGGACGTTTGGCTCCGCATAATGCTGCCGTGATGCCCGGTTGCTGGATCGTCCAGTTGATGACCAGTTGCGCGACTGTCTTTCCCGCTTCGGTGGCGATGGGACGCAAGACGTCGAGGAAATCCTGGGTCTTCTGCCATTCTTCGCCGTGAAACATCGGGTACTTCTGGCGTCCGTCGCGCGCTTCGAATACGTGGTTTCGGGGCAGATGTCCGGCCAGGAGGCCTTTCATCAGTGGCCAGTAGCAGATGACCGAGACGTGATTCTCAATGCACCAGGGAAGCTGCTCCAATTCGATTTCACGCTGCAACATGTTGTAGTGCGGTTGATATGCCGACAACGGACAGACTTGGGCAAACTCTTGGAGTTGCTGCAGCGTGAGATTGGAGGCCCCGATGCTGCGGGCTTTTCCTGAAACCAATAGCTGTCGCAACGCTCCGGCAGATTCGGCGACTGGCACTTGAGGGTCCGGGGCATGTAAGTAGAGCAGATCGATGTAATCCGTTTGCAGACGATGAAGGCTCTCGTCGCACTCGCGGAGCAATGTCGCCGGAGAAGCATCGCGGGCCTGCTTGCCGTGTACATAATGGATGCCGCCTTTCGTCGCGATGACGATTTGCTGCCGGTGAGCCCCCAAGACCCGGCCGATCATCCGTTCGCTCTCGCCGTGATAGCCGTAGCAATAAGCTGTATCAAAGAAGTTGATCCCGGTGTCAAACGCTGCGGCCAATGTTGCCAGGCTGGAGTCTTCCTGGACTCCGAGACTGGTGATCCCCGTAATGGGCCAGCAGCCCATGGCCACAGGGGTTACCAGAATGTCGGTCTGGCCGACTCGTCGTAGTTCGGAAGTGCTGGAGTTCATGGTGAAAAAGGTATCCCAGTTTTGAGGCGACTTGTCTAGCTCATGCTTAAGTGGCGAAGTAATCCACCCGACCCTCGACCCTGACTCTTACATAAGCTGGTGAAACTGGACAAACCGTTTGGGTTGTTCCAATTTCTCCGGCGCTCTCCCCAGTTTCCTCGGCATGTTCGCTATTGTCGGCATAATCCACCCGACCGTTACGACGATAGGAATAGGTAGTGATTCTCAATGTTGGCCGATCGCCGACGCGGCGTTGATTCCTCAATGCGTGAAGGATCATGACCACCAAGTACCGGCGTTGCTCGATGGTTCAAGGATGAACCAAGGGCAGCGCGGTCCGCATGTCTGACTGCGCGGCGTAGAGACTACGTTCGTGTAGCGGGGAGAGGAAATGTCGAACATGAAGTTCGCGATCCGTAAATTGGCAATCGCCTGTGTTCTGCCCACCGCGCTGTGGCAGGGTCCCTTGATGTCTGACGCCTGGGCGCAGAACTTTCCGACGGCGAATTCCAAAGTGAATGCGGGCATGCCTCAGAAGCGAATGGCCCCCACCAAGAAGGCTCCGGCAGCAGGGCCGCAGACCTCGACGAACGATAATCAGCCCCAATTCCCGGCCGCTGCCCGGCCGCCGGCGGTCAACAATTCCCCACCTGTCTACCAGGTCGCCAATCCGGCCGCATCACAGCAACAACAGCAGCAAGGTAATGGCGGGGGAGGCGGTGAGACTGACGTCCAGAAGCAACTCCGGCTGCTCTATGAGAAGAGCGGGCAGGAAATGCCGGTGATGGACTTGAGTGAGATGGAAGTCCCCGAACCGCAGGAGGGAGTTGCTCCCGGTGGTCCTCAAGGGGGCCCACAGGGACCCGGGCAGTTTGCCCAGCCCCAGGTGCCTCCTCAGAAATCGCCGAACTTTTTTGAACGCGTCTTCCTGGGGAAAAAGGCTCCTGCACCACAGCTGCCTCCGCAACCGCGGGCTCCGATGGGGCAGCAACCCATTCGCACGCCGAATGGTGCTCCCGCCGTCGCGCCACCCGCTGCGAACTATCGTCCCTACCAGCCGGCACCACAGGCCCAGCCCGCTCTGCAGTCGCCGCAGGGTTACAACGGTCAACGTCCGGGGATGAATCAACCGGGGGCCACCGCACAGCCCAACGGATACCCGCAACAGCAGCAACAGCCTGCCCCTCAATTGCAGTTACAGCGGCCTCAAGGGCAGCCTTCAGTGATTCCGCAGCAGCCGAACGGACAGGTGCAACAACCGCAGCAATTCCAACCCCAACTTCAGTTGCCGCCACCACCCGTGACGACACCGCAACCGATTCAGAACCCGCCGCAGTTCAATCCTCAGCAGCAACCGACGGGTGGTTCGCCCCAGGTCGTTCCGCCGCAGGCACCCGCACGGACGGATGACGTTCCGCTCCTTGACGAGGAACCGGAAGAATCATTGGAGATTGATCTCAATCCGAAGCCTGCGCCCGCAGTTCAAGGCAATGCCATCATCCCCGGAGTACCGCCTTCAGGGGTAATGGCCGCTCCGCTGCCGACAACCACCGGCACTCCGAAAGCGGCGGACGCGAAACCAGCGGCCGAGCCTGATCCCGCGCCGCCCGAGGAAAATCCCTTCAGCGGGCTGCGTTTGAGCATCCCCGAAGCCGCAGCTCCATCGACTCAGGTACCCACAACTCCTGCGGTACCGGCGACATCCGGGGCACCGAATACTCCCGCCGCCGGCCCTGCGTTGACGCCCTCCGCGTCACCCGCAGCCAACGCCGCACGGACTGCGACTCCAGTCGCAACACCTCCAGCAGCGACCAGTTTGCCGAAGCAGGACAATCCGTTCCTGGACGATGAAGACATGGAAGATTTCGAAGAGAAAGAAAAAGCGGAAGTCATCGAGAAAAACGTGAAACCTGTCGCTCCGCCCGCGGCGAAAGTGACGGCCCCTTCAGTGACGAGACCGGCATTGGGAACGAACAAGCCGTTGGAGATTGCACCCATCATGCCTCCGGGCAAGGCGGCCTCGCCGGTAGCGAAGACTCCGGTCGTGCTTCCGAAAAAGGTGGCGGACGAGGCCGCGACTGCCAAGCCCCCGCTGTCTGCGGCGGATGAGCGACTCCGGAAATTGGCGGACGCTCCCGAGAAGACGGGATTGAAAGGCTTCTGTCCCGTTGCTCTGCGACAGAAGGGGCAATTGATCGAAACAAAGCCGCAATTCAACGCCGTCTATCAGGGCCAGAAGTTCCATTTTTCGAGCATCGCCGCGAAGGCTGCCTTCGAAAAAGAACCTCAGTTGTTTGTTCCGGTCCATACGGGAATGGATGGCGTCGCGTTGCTTGATGAAGACGAATCGCTGCCGGGATCATTGGATCACGCCGTGTGGTACCAGGGGCATCTGTATCTGTTCGCCAACCGCACCAATCGCGAGATTTTTGTGAGCGATCCGGAACTCTATATGGCTGCCGATGAATCGAAGCCGACCGTGACCAAAGCCGTGTCGACGCCCGAGAAACCCGCGCAGACTGCGACCCGTCGGCCACAGAAAACACCGCGTGCTGCAGAGACCGCAGTGGCGGCTCAGCCCGAGGTCAAAGCGACACCCACGGCGGCCCCGGCGACCGATGAATTGCCGGTCCTGTCGGACAATCTCGACGACTTGCCTCCCTTGCTGCCTGTGAACTCGAATACGCCCGAACCTGCAGCCCAGGGACCGGCGATTGGAACGCCGGCACTGACACCGGTGGACGCTGGGAACACGGGATCGACAACTCGGGAGGCACCGGCTCCCGCAGCGAAGCCGGCAGCACAGCCAGCCGCCAAGCCATCTGTCATTCAACCTGATCCGCAGTTGGAATTGCCGCCGATGTTGAAGAATGCGACGAAGAATACACCCGCCTCATTCGTCGCGCCGAATCAGCCGGCTCGATCGTCGGGCACACCGCCCCGATTGATCAGCCCCGCATTGCGGCTCGCTCCATCCGTGCGTCAGTAGTCCCGGTTGGTAAGTCAGAAAAACAAAGCAGCCCGGATGGCAAGTTGCCGTCCGGGCTGCTTTTTATTGCGGGCGGGGCTTGTAGGATGGCCGCCCCGGCCGTCGTGTTCTTCGCTATTCGATGTTGCGTGTCTCTGTCAGATCTTGAGTGTTCACCCAAAAAGAAGACGGCCGAGGCGGCCATCCTACGGGGCTTACTTCTTCTTTTTCTCTTCCCGCTTGATCTTGGCATAGAAACCACCCTTGTTCAGAGCGGCAATGACTTCGGCTTCGTCCAGTTCCTTGCCCTTGACCGTAATGATTTCAGACGTGCGGTCGATATCGATCTCGGCAGCATTGGCGAGCTTTTCGAGGGCCTCTTTGGCACCCGTTACGCACGCACCGCAGCACAAATGGACCCCTTGCACGACAACGGTGGGGACCTTCACGCCCTTCTTCGCACCGGAATCAGGCCACTCCATTTCTTCCTTACCGAAGGTGGCCGTGCCGTAGAAGCCTTCTTTCGCCAAGGATTCCAACGCAGCGGCCGCGTCTTCTTTGGTCGCGGCCTGGAACGCAATCAACTTGGTGTTGCGGTCTGTCCCAACCTTCGTAATTCCCTTCAGGCCATCCAACGCCGCTTCCGCACCCGACGAACAGGATCCACAGCACAGGTGGACGCCCTTGATCGCGACCGAGGTCGTGCTTTCGGCCCCGACTAACAGGGTCGCCGCTACAATCGTTACAACGAGATTCTGCCAGACCAACATGGGGAATTCTCCTCCGGGGTGGGTTTCTGAACTTTTGGTCTTCAGTTTTGACCAAACATCGACATCATTCTACTCATTGATGACTGAACTGGGAATTTGGTTACGGGTCCGGCACCGCACCTCGACCAAACTTTCGAAAGTGCTTATACTTCGGAGCTTAAATAGCACCCGATCAGCACTCAAACGGCCGATTGCGGTGTATATTTCAACACGGCCGCATGGGTGGCCGTGGATCAAAACGCCCACTGGCTTTTCTGGTAGCTGTCGATTCATGGAAATTGTCCTGTACCCGCACCCCGCTTTGCGCTGGAAATCACAGCCAATCCGTGAGATTAATGATGAAGTGCGGAATGTCGTGCGTCAGATGTTCGAGCTGATGTACGAAGCCAAGGGAATCGGTCTGGCCGCCAATCAGGTGGGCCTGCCGTGGCAGCTGTTTGTCCTGAATCTGACCGGAGACCCGACGGAAAAGGACGAAGAGCACGTCTTTATTAACCCGGAAATCGTCCGTCGCAAGGGATCGGAAGAAGGCGAAGAAGGCTGTTTGAGCCTCCCGAAGCTCTATGGGGACGTCCGCCGGGCCGCAGAAATTGTCGTGGAAGGCTTCGATCTGGACGGTCAAGGCTTCGAAATGACGCTGGACGACCTGGCCGCACGCTGCGTGCAGCACGAGTTCGACCACTTGCAGGGGATTATGTTCTTCGAGCGGATGACCGACATGGCCCGGAAAGAGATTGAGCCCACCATCGCCGATTTCGTCTCCCATTTCCGCCGCCAGCAGGAACAGGGCAAAGTCCCCTCGGACGCTGACATCGAAACCCAGTTGCGTCAATTGCAACCGAAATAGACACGCCCGATGAACCAGTCAGTCTGGCACGGAAGTTGGTAAGCGTTCTCACCGAAGCGGGTTTTCCTGACCCTTCGCCTTTCCGTAATTAACGATGATTACGAATTTGGTAGGGCCAATTGTTCTTGAAATGCAGCAAATAACAACGTAGCATGGGTTGTTGATGCATTTAATAAATTGTTTTCGGCTCAGTAGATACGATGTTTTGAAGTCTGTTCTAGACTTAATCAGTCGCGTTTAAGAGAAGTCACTCGATAACGCATCTGAATTCATTGAGGTTGCGTCGTTTTCTGAAACATTTTCCGAAAGAGTTCTCCCATGTCTTCGTCGAACAGTGCTCGTTCGTCGCGACACGCCTTCACGCTCATTGAGCTGTTGGTCGTGATCGCCATCATTGCCGTATTGATCGCCCTGCTGCTGCCTGCCGTTCAACAAGCCCGCGAGGCCGCTCGACGGACCGAGTGTAAGAACAAGGTCAAGCAGATCGGTTTGGCACTCCACAATTACCACGACACAATCGGCCGGTTTCCCTATAGCGCGAACAATGCCGGCCCGGGGCACACTTGGAACGAGTTCATCTTCCCGTACGTTGATCTGGCGCCGTTGTACAACAAGATCAATTTCAATGTGCCGGTCTATGACAACGCCACTGGCTCTCCCACCAATTACGCGTTACTGAACCTCATGAAATTTCCCTATCAAGCGTGCCCGTCGAATCCCTTTAGCGGCGGGACGACGGCCGTCGGCGGCGCAGCATTTTATGCCGATGGCGGCCCGACCTGGAACATCGGGATTATGTCCTATTCCCCGATGGCCGGACCGGCCCAGTTGAACTGGGGACCGCAGGCTGATTTTCCGCAGGCTTATCCGAGCGTTTGTGGTCTCGCGGGGACTGCGAATTACACGAATAATCCCGCGCAGGCCCCTGGAATGTTTGCCCAATCAGGCTTCGTATCAACCAGCATTCGCGATTGCACAGATGGCACCAGTAATACAATCATGGTTGCCGAACGGAAGGGCGAGACCACGATCTATCAAGCTCTGTTCACATCGAATTTCCAAGGGGTGTGTACGGGAGTGAAAATCAATAGCCCCAACGCGCAGTTGACGAATTCTGGTTCTTACACCACGAATCATGGTATGGGGAGTTATCACGTCGGCGGGGCGCATGCGTTAATGGGGGACGGCGCCGTTCGCTTCCTTAGCAATAACATCGATTTCTCGACGTATAACTACATCAGCGGTAAGTCAGAAGGTTCTGTACCGGGCGAATTCTAATTCCGACACTCTAGTGTGTTCTGCTTTCAGCGGCGCCGGTTATGATTTTCGAGATGCGTTGCCGGTCCAGTCGCGATCGTTGAATAGCTCGGTCGTCGAAATCATTTCGAGGCCGAGGTCGACTCGACAATAGGATTCCATAGGGCCGTTCGCTCGATGGAATCCTATGTTGTTTGGTGAGAATCTCCCGGTGACGAGGGGGTTTCTGAATCATCTCTATTCTTATCCGTTAACGGGGAAACACAGACGATGCGCTTTTCGATCGGGTCCTGCCGCACATTGATAGTAGTGGGTATTCTAATATCGGCTGGGTGTGGTGGAGGGGATGGCACGAAGCCTTTGGCGAACCTGGTGCCGGTAAGTGGCACGGTCTCGCTGGAGGGAAAACCGCTGGCTCAGGGAACGGTGGCCTTCATCCCCGAAGGACCAGGCCAATCCGCTTCAGGCAAGATCAGTAATGGCAGTTTCACGATGGCGACCACGGTTTCAGCACCGGGCGTTGTGGCGGGAAAGTATAAGGTTCAAATCGATTCCAAGGAGCAACCGGCCGCTGGAGCCGCTGCCGCACCCCCGCCTTCGGGAGCTGTGGCGCCACCGAAGAGTCTGATTCCGGCGAAATATAGCGATGTGAAAACGTCCGGTTTGGAAGTCGATGTCGTGAAAGGGATGCCCGCGATTAAGTGGGACTTGAAACCCTGATCGAATCGGTTTGATTGTTGATGGATACTGATCCGCCGCAGCAATGTAGGCGGATCTTTTCGTTTTCTGCCTGGGAGGACGTCGGGAGAAGACGGGCTTCGAGGTCGGGTTTGTAGCGTAAAATATGTCTGAGTAAGGATTTGTGCTCTGTTTTGATGGGGCGTTCCGGTCTTGCGGCAAATGGGGAAAATTGGGAAGATTCGTGCCTTCAACGAATTCAGTTCCGCGTTGATCGGCAGGGGATGGAGCGATTTGTCTCTGTTGCTGTCGACTGAGCGCGAGATCTACTTCAAGGATGAAGTCCGTTGCCCGCTCATAGCGTCGAACTTTTGCCCCCCAGCGTGATCGCCGAGGTCTGTGCTCCGCAACCGAGTACGCTGGCCGAGCGGCCGGCGCCGGAATTGATCCGGGCACTCGATGGGCGGACGCGTGGTCTGGGACTGGCTCGCCTGGGAGTTGGCTGCCTGCAGCGACTGGCTTCTGCCCCGGAATTGTTGCTGGCGGGGGCGCGGGTGTGGCTCAAGGATCAGCCGGGACATCGGGTGGCACTGGTGGAGTCGGAATCGGATACGGCTCCCGGAACGTGGTGTTGCAAAGAAACCGTGACCCGCGACTGGTGGGTTCGCTTTGTGACCACCTGGGGCTCGTTTCGGGCTCACAATGCATTTCGTCAAGGTCTCGCCCTGTTGCGGGCGAACGTCAGTACTCCGCAACCACTGGCCGTGCTGACGGTCACACGCGGCGGTGCCTATCACGAATACCTGTTGACGGAAGCGGTCTCTGGCGCGAGTTCACTGCACCGTTGGTTGTCTTTCAGTGCCACTGCACGGTCGGTGAGTGATTTCCTACTGCGTCGCGAAATCACGCGGCAACTGGGACTGCAATTGCAGCAGTTGCACCGGCACGGCTTCGATCATCGCGATCTGAAACCCACGAATATCCTGATCTCTGATCAATCTGCGAGCCTGGGTGTCTGGCTGATCGACCTGGACGGCGTGTGGCGCTGGCCGTGGTTGCCGGGGCCACGTCGGGTGCAAAATCTGGCGCGGCTGTGGGCCGGTGTGGCTGCGATTCCTGGTGTTACCCGGACAGATGCCTTGCGATTGTTATTTGCGTATTTGACACCAGAGCAGCGACGCGGCTGGAAGTCCTTGTGGCGTCGAGTGGCCCGACGTTCCGCAGCCAGAATCGCGAAGAAATCTTGATCGGGCGGCGAGATTGCTGCCGGCCGTGCTTTAAACCGATAGCGGAATATGTTGGGGGAAATGAACGATGGTCAAAGGGAATGAGCGAACATTCTTATGTTCAAATGAGGCCTGATTGGGATTGGTTGAATGTAGCCCCGGTAGGGGCGTCCGCATAAAGCCTGGGGCGGAAGCCCCAGGTTCCTGCGTATTAGAGGGTCCAAAGCCCCGGAGGGGCGACCGACAATGAGACATGACGATTTCGGTCGCCCCGCCGGGGCTTGTGAGTGTCGTTTAGCGGCTGTTCCTGGGGCTTCCGCCCCAGGCTTTATGCGGACGCCCCTGCCGGGGCTTCAATACGCCTGAATCGTGGTACGCTGACGCTGATGAGTGTGGACCAAATAGATGCGAACTTGCCAGTCGTCTCACGTGAAGTTGAGATGCCGCGGTCGCACGTCTGGGATCGGCGTCAGTTTCTGGTCGCGTTGATGGGCGGCGTGAGTCTCTCCATTCCGGGATGCCATCTGTCATCCAAGAAGGATGTTGGGCTACCCGGACGGCATTCGTTGCGGGCCGATCAACTCGTGGTGCTCAGTGATTTCAAGCTTCCCTCCAAGCACCCGCTGATTGAGGACCTCGTCAAATTGAGGACGCAGGTGTCGAAGGCCCTGAAGTTGCCGCTGAAGACGGAAGATGTGGTCGTCTATCTCTTCAGTGATGAACTGGCCTATCACCAGTACATCCAGACGGCCCATCCCGGTCTCCCTTCGCGCCGCGCGTACTTTATCGCCACGCCGAAAGAGCTCGCCGTCTACACCTATTGGGGAGACCGGATTCAGGAAGATTTGCGTCACGAATACACCCACGGATTATTGCACGCCTGCCTGCAATCGGTCCCCTTGTGGTTCGACGAAGGCTTGGCGGAATACTTTGAGGTCGCCGGTGAGAAGCCCGGCGGCATCCAGCCCGATTACGCCCATCGCCTGACGCTGGGGATTCAAAATGGCTGGCGGCCCGATATCGAACGCCTCGAGCGTCTCGAAAAGACCGAGCAGATGCAGCGGGCCGACTACCGCGAGGCCTGGGCCTGGGTTCACTTCATGAATCACAGCTCGCCCGAAACGCGGCAGATCATGCTGGATTATCTGCACGAGTTGCAATCCAACGCGCATCCCGAACCGCTCAGCAAGCGTCTCGGACGTGACATCCCCTCGTTTGAAGAGCGATTCCTGAGCTATTTGGCGGGGCTGAATACGTTCCGGCATGGAGTGGGGTCGTAATTGATAACGCCCAACCACCTGTAGACTCGACAGGCCACCCTCAAAAACGATACACCAATAGTGCGATGGTCATTTTACCGTCGCGTACCCCATTGAAAACGATGAAGGAACTGCCGATATGGCCAAGAAACGCGTGGGTCCCAAGCGAATTGTGATGCGTACAGGAGAAGCTCTCGTTGAAGCCGAACCCGCCTGGTCCGCTGCTGAACCGGAAGTCGTGATCGGTGAACTCGACGGTCCCGTGGGCCACGCCATTGCGAACCTGATCGGCGATCAGACCAAGGGACACAGCCGTGTCTTCGCCATCCTGAATTGTGATGTTCAAGTGCGTCCCGCGACGGTGATGGTCAGCAAGGTTACGGTCAACAGCACCAAGTACACCAATATCCTGATGGGGACCGTCCAGGCCGCTATTGCGAACGGCGTGCTGGATGCGGTCCGCGCCGGCGACATCCCCAAGCGCAAGGCGAATGACTTGGGAATCATTGTGTCGGTCTGGTTGGATCCGAGTGTTGTCGATCTGGAAATCGATCACAAGATCCTGTTCGAAACCAACCGCGCGGCAACGGCCAAGGCCATTAAAAAGGCGATGAACAACGAGCCGTCGATCGACTGGTTGTTGAAGAATCAGGAAACGACGACGCACATCTTCCATCAGATGGCGTTGGAAGGCAAACTGTAAGCATGGAGCAAGCGTTCGTAGGACGGGTCTCCAGGCCCGTCCAAGATCGTAGGTCAGGCTGTGCCTGACGATTTGCGGACCGCGTCAACGCGTGACCCGTGTCAGGCACAGCCTGACCTACTCCCTCGATGTACTGCGCCACAATAATGGGGGTTCCAGATCCTAACTCGAGCGTCTCACGGACGGGCCTGGAGACCCGTCCTACAGCGCTTGAAGTGCCTGACGCCCGACGCTGGCTCCTTGCGGAGTGGCTTTTGGTCCTGCTGTGTTTCGCGATATTCGCATCGTTGCGGTCGCCGATCCCCGGCGTGAATGAGCCGCACTATCTCACGAAATCGCGGCACTTTTGGGATCCCTCGTGGTGCAGTCGCGATCCGTTTCTGCAATCGGCGAATGCCCATTACGTCTTTTATGCCACCGTGGGAAGCTTGACGCGGTTCTTCAACCTGGAACTCACCGCAATCGTCGGCCGGGTGCTCGGCTGGGGCCTGCTGGCCGCGGGCTGGTGTGCGTTGGCTCGTCAACTCATCCCGATCCGGTGGGGCGGATTGTGGTCCGCGTGGATCTTTCTGGGCTTCGCGGCGATTGGCAACTGGTCCGGAGAATGGGTGGTCGGTGGGATTGAGGCCAAGGTTCTCAGCTACGGCTGCGCGTGGTTGTCGGTGGCCGCAGCGCTCGCGGGGAAACCGATACCAGCGGCGGCATGGGCCGGAGCTGCCGTCAGTTTCCATCCGGTCGTCGGAATCTGGAATTCGGCCGCGCTGCTGGTGGCTGTGGTCGTCGACGATTGGCGGATCTGGCGCATTTGCACCCGATTTCCCTGGCGGCTAGCGTCTATCAGTGCCCTGATGTGGGGAGTCTGTGCGGCCCCTGGCCTAATACCTGCAGTGGCCATGTTGCGGGGCGCGAATCGCAACCAGTCGTATGCTGCCGACTACATCCAGGTGTTTTATCGCCTGGCACATCATCTCGATCCGTGGAATTTTTCAGTCTCTGGTTATGTTTGTTACACCCTGCTGCTGGTGTTGTCTTTGACGCTGTACCTTGTCCTTTTGAGGTCATCTACCCGCTGGAATGTGGTTCTGCGATACGTCGTGATGGCGGTCCTGATTGCCAGTGGAGGCATCGCCGTTCGGGCAATTCCGGAAGTGGCCTTGCAGCTCCAGCGGATGAATGTGATCCCCGCGGCTCATGACTGGTTAGAAACCTGGGTCCGCTACAAACCGCACCTGGCAGGCTTGTTGAAGTTCTATCCATTCCGACTCGCTGACGTGATGGTTCCCTGGGTGGCGTCGCTGTTGCTCACCCTGGGAGTCGTTCGATTAGGGACTCAGTGGGCGATCCCCTGGCTAGTCTGCGGAGCGTGTTTCGTTGCAGCTCTCGCGCTGCCGGCAATGGATCGCAACCCCAGCAGGCTCTCGGCCGAGCAGTTTGCGGATTGGGTGGATGCCTGCCGCTGGGTGGATCGAGAAACTCCGCCCGACGCCCTCTGTTTTGCCGCTCACGAAGGCTGGGCCCTCAAATGGTATGCATCGCGAGCGGAATACCTGTCCCAAAAGGACTGTCCGCAGGATGCCCTCGGCATCATCGCCTGGAACGAGCGATTCCGATTTATCTCGGACTGGAGTGCCCGCCACCTGCAGCGAGGATTTTCGCGAGCCGCGATTCGTGAATTACGGCAGCACACGAAAATCGACTACATTATCGCCAGTAAATTGGGGCCGTTTGCGATCAAACCGGTCTATCGCAACGGTCTCTATCAAGTCTACCGCCTGAGTGACGCGGAGCGATGACGTCGTGGGACGGGTCTCCAGGCCCGTCAGTCGGTTCGCGGACGCTAGCAGCGTCCGCCACGTGGCGGACGCTGCTAGCGTCCGCGTCCAATAATGAACAACGAAGCTCTCGATTTCGGCGATGCTCCAGAGTTTTTGTAATTCCTGAGCTTTGTATTCCTTCGTGTCCTTTGTGACCTTCTGTTCCAGTCTTTTTGAACAGAAGATCACAAAGGTCACGAAGTGGTCGACAAACCAATCGGACTGACGGGCCAGGAGACCCGTCCCACTCACTCAATCCCCAGAAGTTGAGCGCTCGGCTTCGGGGATTCGAGTCGAAAATGAGAACAATCAGGAATCGAATGAGGAACTAGAACGATTAACCGGCGGGATGCTCAGGCAGTTTTTCCCATTCCTTACGGACCTGGTGTAACCCCACGCTGCAGAGGTCGAATTCTTCGCTCAGCCGTCGCAGGACGTGCGCTTCTTCGCGGTATGGATCCGTCTGGAACCGACTAGCGAGAAAGTAAGAGCGTTTGCCCTGTTCGCGGTAATCGAGCAGAGAATCCGGTGACTCCGGAGATTGCAGCCGGGGCAAGGCTTCGGGATAGAGCCCGCTCCAGAAGAGAGTGAAGTCGCCAATGTGGCGGTAAACTTCGCGCTGCGGTTCGGCCTGTCGCTCCTGGGCCTCCTGCAGCATTCCGGCGACTTGATCGAGTCGTCGGCCACGCGGGTTTCGCAGTTGATAAATTCGATCGTTGTGAACAAACCGTACCAGCATATCGGTGAGGTAATCGGTCAGCGGCGGATCGGCAATCCCGAGCTCAACCTGAAAGGTCTGCTCGATGTACGCACAGAACATTCGCCGCAGCGAATCCTCCCCTTGGATGAAGGCCACCATGTCAGGATCTCCTGTTTCAGCAGTAAACTTACCCTTCTAAAAAGACACTCCGTTTAGGTCACATCTCTGGAGACCGAGGAGCTTGATGTAGATCCGTCGTGGAAATATTTGTTGGGGAAAGGCGTGTTACTCCACAATGGAGCGACATTCGCCAGGAACGACGAGTGCTGCATCGCGCGGAGAGATCCGTAGGCACTGGACGGCCTCTGCATCCTTGCAAGAAGAATTGTTCGGTGGCCAGGAAATGGAAGTCAAGGAGTGAGATTGAAAGAAGTGCATATCTTAATCTGGCCCCAAGTGTCAAGACGTGTTAATCGGAGTGACCGATACAGACGGCAACGTGTTGGCAACTTCTAAGGAGAATGCCGGAAGTTACGGGACTGCAATGACTTCCGTGCTGTGAAAGATCCTCTATCCTGCCCGCCATACGCGAACTCGTCTTGTCCGAATGCGGCCTGTGGAATAAACTTCAGGGTCTGCAGATCGAGGTCCGATTCACTAAAGTTGGACGGGTTTCGATTTTTTGGTAACGAGTCATTTACTTGGAACCACCGTTCACACGGAAGTGCGAGCCTGCCCCAGCCTCGTTGAGCCATGTGGCATAAGAGGTAATCGTGGCCCTGACTGAGATCGACCGTAATCTCCTGAAACGGTGTCTGGCTGAAGAGCCGGGTGCGTGGAAGGACTTCGTTGACAGGTTCCTGGGTTTGTTCATTCATGTGGTGCAACACACCGCCCACGTGAGAAGCGTGCAATTGACCCAGGAAGACCTTGATGATCTGTGTGCCGAGGTGTTCGTCACACTTCTCGCCGACAAATACGCCGTGCTGCGAAACTTTCGTGGCATGAGTTCGCTGGCGACTTATCTCACCGTGATTGCCCGCCGCGTGGTTGTCTGTGAGATGACTCGCCGTCGTATGGCAGAAGCGATGGGACACGTTCAAGCCCATCAGGCCTCGCTGGATCAGGCCCATGTCAGCTATCCCAAGGATCTGCAGCGGGTCGAAGATCAAGACGAGATTCGCATCATGTTGGACGGCCTGCCATTTCCGGATTCGGAAGTGGTCCGGCAATTCCACATCGAAGGCCGGTCCTATCGCGAGATCAGCCGCAATCTGAGCATCCCAGAGAATTCGATCGGGTCCATACTGACTCGGTCGAAGGAAAAACTGCGGGCACGGGAAGTTCGTGCGTAGTTTGGCGATGTTGCGACAATACAAATGAGACCCGGCCGTTTCGATGGCCGGGTTTTTGCGTTTGTGGATGATAATTCGGTATTTCGACGTTGTGGGAGGGTGAGGCTCCTGCCGAACCGCAAGCGTATTTCGACCGTCGCTAGAATATCCGGTTCGGCAGGAGCCTCACCCTCCCATCGGGTCGGATCACAAATCGAATTGCCCAAGGCCTCACCGCACCCGGCTCACCTGATTTCCCTAAGATCGCCCCGCGAGATTATTCAAACGCCGTACGATCGCCTGCAATCTCTCCAGCACCCTCTCCCGATTCGTGAATGACCGCTGTTGAACCAACAACCAATCCAGCCACGTCATGCCACTCAAGACCACTCCGCTCGCGTCGAACGCGTGCAACATCTTGAACTCGATCAGGGAAAGCGGCCGCAATTTTTGATAGCAATCGAGGGCAAAATTCCACTCAGCACGATCGTCTTCCACGAGGCTACCCAGCAAGCGCGCAAGGTCCGTAGTGACGTTGTCAGATCGACAGGCCCCGGGATCTATCAATCCGGTCAGTTGGTCGCCTGTAAACAACAGGTGATCATGCCAGACATCTCGCAGGCACGGTTGCAGTGCGACCGTTGCGGAACCTAATTCCGCCAAATTACTTGCGACCTCGGATGAGAGAGCTTGAAAGCCCTTCCAGATCTCGACGAGGTACGCTTTGATCTCGAGATCGGCGTAGTTCGCAAGCTTCGGCCGAAAGATCGCGTCGCCGTTCTCCTGGTATCGTCGAATCGCCTGCCAACGTTCTTGCATGCCCGGCGAGACGGCACTCGGGGAAGATGCGAACCAGGCAAGCTCGCTCGAGCGCGGAATGAAGGTTTGCGCCGCGGCATGCCAATGAGCCAGGACACGCATCGCCTCCCCCAGCCGCGGTCGAGTCGGACGCTGGTGAAAGTCGGCCGTGCCGGGCATCCACGGTTCGAGATGCCAGAGGTGTTCATCGACCCTCAGCAAGGTGGTGCCGGAACGCGATCTCAGTGGGACCGCGATCTGCGTCACTCCCAATTTCCAAGTCAGCTCCAGTAGACGGTGCAGGCCGCTGAGGCGTTCGAATTCCGGTGCGTCGAGGGGCCAGCATCTCAGGCTGTAACGCCGTGTACCCAGTTCAATACGATAGATTTGCGCACCACTAAACCCCTCATTTCCCATGATCGGCACAATCGTTGCTGCCGGATCATCCAGAAAGAACTGGGCGATAATCTGGCGACATCGGGTGACCGGATCGGAATGAAACGAAGATGCCAGCATGTTCTAAAACATCACAGCGGATTTGGTCTGACGTAAAGATGGGCGATTGACACGGATCTGCGGCGAATTCTACATTGTCTTGTGAGGAAAAGTTGAGGGCTTGGGCGATTTCGCGCAAGCTAGAGGATTTTGCCCAATCGTTTTGTTACGATTGAAAAAAATCGCTTTCCGTTTGAAATAGATTCAAGTTTGGCGAATTGATCGAATTTCCGCGGGGCCTTGCCTGCGAAGTTCCCAAAGTCGAGACCGACTGCACTGGGTGCGTTTTCCAGTGGTTCCCAGACTCAGGTTCTCGGTGAGAGTGCAACAGGATCGTTGCCGGCACCGGCTTCATGAAGAGGTACAGCACATGAGACGTCCCGCAGTCCGTTTCCTGCTGACGTTGGTGATCGCCACGTCGGTACTGGGAGTCGTGCCCGCGACTTCCGAGGCCGGTATTATTCCCTGGGCCTGGGACACGCTATTCGGCCCCGTCGGCAGCATTCACGCTCGGCACGCTACCAATTACGGCACTGGCTACGGCGCAGGCTATGGTGGCGGTTGCTGCGGTCCAGTGGCTCCGGTCTACACGGGTTATCGTGGCTGGGGTCGATTCGGCCGCGGTTGTAATAGCTGTGGCGGCGGTAGTTACAGCAACTATGGCGGTGGCTATGCGATGGGTGGTTGCAACTCTTGTGGCGGTGCTGGTTGCTCATCCTGTGGAACCGGCGGCTATTACGATGGTGGCTACGGAGCTTCTTCGTGTGGTCCCGGCGGCTGTGCCAATGGTCAATGCAATGTGAACTATCCCCCGGGGACGGCTCCTCCGGCTGGTAGCGCCAATTCGCCAGTGACACCGGCTCCGGCCCCCGCGCCAGGCGGTCCGTCACCTGCGTATGACAATCGTAATGCACCTCCGATGGGCACGAATGACAACTTTGTGCCGCCAGTGACGCCTCCGCCCGCACCCGGCGCGGCTAACACTGATGGGTTTACTCCGGCAACTCCGAAATCTCCGGCTCCGAACACCGTCGATCCCACTCAGACTGACGGCTATGTTCCCCCGAAGGTCGTCCCTCCCGCCGCTCCGGCAAATGAGGGCGCTGAGGCACCTCCCGCCGCGACTCCGCCGGTAGTCCCTTCAAAGAAGCCGCGCATCGGCGGCGACGAAGATGAGAAGGGGACCAGCGTCGGTCCGCGATTTGAATTGAACGAGAAGGTTACCTGGCAGCCGTCTGTTCAACGGACACGTTCGGCCTTGTCAGCAGTTCGCGTGAGTGCCAATGCGAACCGTTACGGAATCTTTGCAAAGACCGCCTGGCGTTCAGCAACTGATACGGAACTGGCGAAGAAGTAAACGCCGTATTGTGCGACTGTCATCACAACAGCCCGGTTGCTCGCGAGAGCAACCGGGCTGTCTTATTGTCGCCCGACTCTCTGAGTCGGGAGTATTTCGATCTAAATCACCCGACTCGAAGAGTTGGGCTACGGTCAGGCACTGACGCGAATCGCCGGCTTCATCGGGACTTCGCGTGATTCACTCAACTGAGCGGCATGTTCGAGGGCCGATTCGAGTTGAGTCACGAGTTGTCGTTGCGTTTCCAGCAAGGCTTCCGCTGCTTGAGCGAACTGGAATTCACGCTGCGAGATCGTTTCCGATCGTCGTTCCAACGTGGAAGTCAGTTCTTCCAGGTCTTTGCACAAGCGATCCAAGTCGGCCTGGAACTCATGCTGAGCGGCCGCGGAGGCAGTTGGCCAAGGAAGCGAGGGCATCGCAGGGATGGCACGGGCTGCTGGTTGATCGGGTACCAATGAGCGGCGTCGCAGAGCTTGGAGGAGCGCGTGTGCTCCGGCTCGCCGTCCAATCTGGAACCGTTCTACCTGATGCATTTCGACGTCCAGCCGGTCAGCCAGTTCCGTGGCTGAAAGTTCGGAGACCTGCACTTCCATTTGGTCCGGAAGAGCTCCCGTGTCTGCATCGACGATCGCACTAGGGGGCAGCAGGGGCACGACGTGAGCGAGGAACTGGAACGCACCGATTTCAATGCGGTCACCATCTCGCAGCCATTCGCCGTTCGTCAGTTCGCCATTAATTCTTGCCGCAGGGGCGGCCGCCAGGGTCTCGAACCAGACGCCATTTTCGCGGGTCTGGATGAGACTATGAATTGCCGGAAAGTCCGAGCCACCCAAACGCAAATCGCAACCGGCACCCGAGCCAATAAAGTAGCGGGGGCCCGAAATGGGACGTTGCGGAAACCGGGTCCGGCCTCGGCAGATTTCCAGCATCATTCGCGGAGCACGCTCCGCTTGTAAGGTCGGCTCCGCTGCAGTCGGTGGTAGTTCAGGACGGTCAGTCACCGTCATACAGGCAACCTCGTGTTCGCAGGGAAATGAAGGTGAGCTCAGCTGATCTCAAACAGCCCAAGTCAGCATCTCACTTCATTGATTTCGTCCACTTCCCCGCGAGGCATGAGGCATTCAGAGCGCGCTATCGAAATGCTCTGATTATGGACAATTCGAGCGTTGGCATCTCCACATCCGGCAATGCTTAACAGCTAAACTATTCCGCTCCTGTGACGCGTCTGCCGATCGGATTGGAGAAGCCTGCGAGACCTTGCCGTTTGTAGGCCGATCTCAGCCAGGCGAGCGGTAGGCGTAAGCCTACTGGTTTGGATCGAGTCTCCATAACTCATTGACGTTGACTCAAACCAGTAGGCTCACGCCTACCGCTCGCCAAATTCAGACGTTGATACCGACGCTAGCAGCGTCGGCCACGGGAGTCGCTAGCCGTCAATCTCCACAATTGCCTTGATCACGCCAGTCTCCGGTTTCGTATAGGACGGAAAATCAGCGATCAACGAATCCATCGAGCTGCGGTGAGTAATCCACGGACGCGTATCAATCTGGCCGTCTTGAATCAACTTGATGATGCGTGTGAAATCGCCTGGCAGAGCATTGCGAGAAGCCAGCAGAGTCATTTCTCGACGGTGCATCAGCGGGTGTGGGAAATGGACCTCTTCGGTCGTGATGCCCACATAGACCAGCCGGCCCGTGTGGCCCACATAGTTGAGCGCATTGCTCATCGACTTGGCATTGCCCGTGGCATCGACCACCAGCGTATAAAGATGCCCGTCGGTCAAGTTTTGCAAGGCGGAGAGACTGCCCCCTTCGGCTTCGAACTTGACCGTGTGATCGACCTTCATCGTATGTTTACAAAAGTCGAGACGCTGCTGATTGACATCCAGTACGGTGATCTTCGACTTGGCGATTCGCAAGAACTCAATGGCCGACAGCCCAATCGGCCCCGCACCAATCACGAGGACGTTTTCCCCTGCCTGAGCCTGCCCGCGATTGACCGCGTGGCAGCCAATCGCCAGCGTTTCCACCAGAGCGAGTTGCTCGAAGGTCAGTGATTCCGAGGGATGCAGTTTGCGGGCCGGAACGATGAACTTCGGGCGCATGCCGCCGTCGATATGAACCCCCAGCACCTTCAGATCTTCGCAACAATTGGTGCTGCCACGCTGACTGGCGAAGCTGGCCTGGTTGTTGATGTACGGTTCGATCGAGCAGCGGTCGCCGGCACGGACCTGCGTGACACCCGACCCGACCTCCAGAACCTCCACTCCCAACTCGTGGCCCGGAATACGCGGGTAGCTGTAGAACGGCATCTTGCCCAGGTAGCCGCTGATATCGGTACCGCAGATGCCGACGCGGTGGACGCGCACCAAGGCTTCACCTGGTCCAGGCGCGGCCGCCTCGGGAATTTGAATCAGATCGAACTTGCCCGGTTTTTCGAGTTGTATCGCCTTCACAGTCACCTTTCCTTTGAATATGCACCGCAAGTGGGGGTGGTGAAGTGTAGCGATTATGCGTCGTGACAGCCATGAATTGCGTGTAGCCACGCTCGCCAGAGCGCGGGCCCGCGTATCAGGCGGTCACAACCAGTATGAATCTGGCTCCCCTCGCCCTGGTACCCCGGGGAGAGGGGTC
>JAKFVC010000057.1:40697-150013 GCA_021732415.1 Planctomycetaceae bacterium | reverse complement strand
GACAGCTCCAAAGCCTCCTCCGCCACCGCGACCGCCTCCGCCAAAGCCACCACCGCCACCTCGGCCGCCGCCACCGCCGCGGCCACCAATCCCAAACACACTACTATGCCCCAGTACCGTCAGCATCAATAGTGCGGACAATCCCAAATAGATCCAATGACTGCGTTTCATAATGATCTCCGCGTGAAATAGTCGCGTATTTGTGTCGTGAAATGGAGTGCCGTTCCCGTATCAAGATCCACCGGAAACTCGAAGGAGCACGTCGAGTTCGGAATTCCTCAGCGCCATTCAGTCGGCGCTATTCGGTCGGCGCCGGTGGTTGGCGGACGACTCGGACTGACGAATCGGGCAACAGCTCGCCACCGAAGATTTGATTGCTCGAATCGATGCGGTACGAATCGGCCGTCACGGGAATCACAAAGCGGGTGGCCGAAATGGGTTGGCCATCAGGCATAGTGCCTTCCGCCTTCACCACCCAGCCCCCTTCGACGGCGGTCCAGGTTGATTCCGCGATGCCTCCTGCGTCATCAAATACCCAGGCCCGAATCATGCGACGCAGAGGATCCCAGCCGATGCGTTGAGTTCCTTTCAATTCGACACCTCGCCGTGTTTTCACGACATATTCCTGCAGCAAGTAGTTCCCATCGTCGGACCAGGCACACGTGGTTTCCACTTTCCCAGATCGACTTTCATCCAGCCAATGTCCGACCATCCATTCCAGCGGTACGAGATGATCATGGGCCGTCAACGTCGTCTCTTCGGGATAGTCACGCACGCTGGCAAACAACCATTTCCCGTCTCGCTTCACATGCACCACGGTGTAGGGACTGCGCGATTCCGGTTCTTTGGGATCCAGCGCGATGGTGCTGAAACCATCCTCCACCGCCACATCCGGGCCGAGCTGCCGCAATAACGTGACTTCCACGACAATCTTCGCCTCGGGATAAGTCTTGAAGAGCTCGACATACCGGGCTTCGATGTCGGGCCGCCCTTGCAGCACATCGCCGTCCTCATCGACGACCTCGGCCTTGTCGGCGAACAGGGCCGCAAGTTCCTGGGCGTTGCCGGCGTTGAACGCTTTCTCATAGAGTTTGGCTGTCGCTTCCAGCAGATCCAGATCGGTGGTGGCTTTCGGCTTTTCGGTAGTCTTCGGTTCCGCGCTCTTGCCGGTTCCCTCCACCTTGGGTGGAGTCTTGGCGGGGACCTTTGCCGGTTCTGCCTTCTTGGCCGATTGCGTTTTGGCCTCTTGCGAATGCGCGCTGGGCGGCAGAGTAACCTGCAACAGACAGCCCATGATCAGCAGACTACCTACAGCAGGCAGCACAACTTTAATGAACATAGTATTCTCCTGAGTTTGAAACCAGGGCGGTAGTGGCAAGGCGTGCCACATATTCTGGCTTATTCCGGTAGGAACGAATTCTCAATCGATTGGCGCCGACCATATCAGCAGCGAGTGCAGTTGAGTTGACCGAATGGTCGACATGACATCGCAATGCGTTCCATCTCGATCAAGAACGCATTGGTCGGCTGATGTCTGTTATTGTGAATCAAGTGCCTGCAGATCGCAAGGATCAGCAGTCGCGGTCCCACTTTGCTGGGTGGCGCAGGTTCTTAAGCCCGCGTGAGCGAAGCGAATGAGAGACCTGTCCGGTGATACGCCTCAGCCGCGCGGCACGACCATCACCGTACCAATGATGACAAGCCAGACCAGCAGCAGCATCGCCGGAATCACGACCGCTGGTATGCTGCCCAGGAAGTGCTCCCACGGCTTGGCGTGCAATTTGACCCTGAGTGGTTCCGGTAACTTCTGTTCGAACCGATGTCTTTCCGCCTTGTGTTCCTTCGCCGTCCAGTGCGCTGCCAACAAGGCGGGGTACACGGTAAGTGCCAGCAGAAATCCAATAACTGGCATGAGAACGACCAGGATTTCCAGGACAGCCGTCTTGTCGCGGTTGATGGCAGCGATGGTAAACGCCGAAAAAATAAACGATTCCGACATCACCAGCCACGACATCCGTTCGCTCATCAAAGTCAGTTCTTTGTCCACAGCAAACCCGATCCGGGTCAACTGTGTGAGCAGATGGAGAGTTTCGTCTGAAGTCTGATGGTCCGGATCGTTGTATGCCATAATTCAGTGCCATTACCGGGTGTTCGCGAGAAATCATCTCACAGCGTAGCGGATAACGCGAAGCACTCCCGCTATCGATCTTCTCATCCCTTCTTGAAGCCCGCCATCTTGCCACCCGCCAGGGCTTGCTTCGCATCCAAGTTGCCATACAGCTGGATGAACTTGGCGACCAGTCCGGTCCAACCGGTCTGATGGCTGGCCCCCAACCCGGCCCCGTTGTCCGCGTGGAAGTATTCGTAGAACTGCAGATGATCCCGCCAATGCGGGTCGGTTTGGAACTTCTCCGAGCCGCCGAATACGGGACGCCGGCCATGCTCATCGCGCAGGAAGGTCGCAGTCAGCCGGTCGGAAAGCTCCTTGCTGACCTCGAACAGGTTCATCATGTTGCCTGATCCCGTGGGGCATTCAATCTTAAAATTGTCGCCATAGTACAGATAGTACTGCAGCAATGCCCGAATGATCATGGCGTTGACCGGCATCCAGACCGGGCCCCGCCAGTTGGAGTTACCCCCGAACATTCCCGTATTGGACTCGGCCGGCAGATAATCCACGCGGTACTCTTGCCCGTTCAGGTTGTAGACGTAGGGATGCTGCTCGTGGAACTTCGAAATCGAGCGTATCCCGTGAGGACCAAAGAACTCATTCTCATCGAGCATCCTCGTGAGGACCCGGCGCAGCCGCTCGGGATTAAGGACGGCGAGCAATGCGCGAGTATTCACCCCTTGATGCTCCGCGCCGACAGGGTGCATTGATTGCCCGAGTTCTGGGATCCTCCGCAGCCGTTCCAGCAGGGCGGCTAACGCCCTCGGAATGTGCTCGCGTTGCCAGGGTTCAATGACCGTCACGGCACATAAGGGCAGAATCCCCACCAGCGAACGGACCTTGAGCCGGGTCGCATGGCCATCGGGGAACCGCAGCAGATCGTAGTAGAAGCCGTCTTCTTCGTCCCACATGCCGTCATCGCCGGAGCGGTTCATGGCGGCAGAAATGTAGTAGAACTGCTCCACAAACTTGATCACCATATCCTCGTAAATCGGATCGTCGACAGCGAGTTCGATGGCAAGTTCCGTCATGTTCTGGCTGAACAGGGCCATCCAAGCCGTACCGTCGGCCTGCTCCAGGTGGCCACCTGTGGGCAGCGGGGCGCTGCGGTCGAACACGCCGATGTTGTCGAGGCCGAGAAAGCCTCCCTCAAATACGTTCTTGCCAAACCGGTCCTTGCGATTGGCCCACCAGGTAAAGTTCAACATCAACTTGTTGAACGCACCGCGGAGGAAGTTTACGTCGGTCTCGCCCCCCAGAGCCTGCGTCGTGCGATGGAGAAAGAGGGTCGCCCAGGCATGAACCGGCGGATTCACGTCACTAAAATTCCACTCATATGCCGGAATCTGGCCGCTGGGATGCTGGTACACTCCCTTGAGCATTAATGCCATTTGCTCTTTGGCGAAGTCAGGATCCACGATCGCCAGCGGCAGCGTGTGGAAGGCCAGGTCCCAGGCCGCATACCAGGGATACTCCCACTTGTCGGGCATCGAGATGATGTCCTTATTGAGCATGTGGAACCACTCTGAGTTCCGCGAGTTGCGATATCCGGAATGCAGGGGGTTCGAGTTGTGTTCATCCAGCCAGTTGTCACCATCGAAGAAGAAGAACTGCTTGCTCCACAACATGCCAGCCAAGGCCTGGCGCATGACGTTCGCCTCGTCGGCGCTCGCCGAGGGTGGCGTGACCGACTTGTAAAACTCGTCGGCTTCCCGCAGCCGGTCCGCGAACACTTGATCAAATGCTTTGCCAAACAGCTGGCTCCCCGGAGATGCAGCACTCATGGAAAGTCGCAGTCGAATCACCGTGGTTTGACCGGCGCCCACATTCGCCCGGTAATGAGCGGCGACCTTGGTCCCCTGCTTGGCCGGATTGACCGCGTTTTGATGGCCGTGTACCACGCAGTCGTTGATGCCATCCTTAACGTGAGGGCTCTCGTTCATGAGTTGCCCGGGAAACAGCCGCTCGTGGTTGGTTTCGTTCTCAGTAAAGAGCAACGGCACGTCGCCCTCACAACAGAACGTGAATTCGCCCAGCATCGAATGCGTTCCCGCCGCGGCACTCGTTCCGGGAGCGGGTTTAACCTGATGGAGGCTGGGCTTCTGACTGGCGCGGTTCGAATCGGCAATCCAGCGCGACCAGTCATTGCGGAACCAGAGGGTCGGTAACAGATGCAGGTCGGCCGCGTCAGGTCCGCGGTTGGTCGCCGTGATTCGCACCAGGATGTCTTCCGGGCCAGCCTTCGCGTACTCCACATAAACATCGAAGTATCGATCGTCGTTGAAGATTCCCGTATCGAGGAGTTCATACTCCATGTCGTTGCGATTGCGCCGGCGGTTCGTTTCCAGCAGATCGCCATAGGGAAACGCCGCCTGGGGATACTTGTAGAGGTACTTCATGTACGAGTGGGTGGGCGTGCTGTCCAGATAGAAGTAGTACTCCTTGACATCCTCGCCATGATTGCCCTCACTGTTCGTCAACCCAAACAGCCGCTCCTTCAGAATCGGATCCTGGCCGTTCCAGAGGGCCAGGGCAAAGCACAACTGCTGCTGGTCGTCGGAGATGCCCGCCAATCCGTCTTCGCCCCAGCGATACGCTCGCGAGCGTGACTGTTCGTGGGTGAAAAAATTCCACGCGTCACCATTTTCGCTGTAATCCTCACGCACGGTTCCCCACTGCCGCTCAGACAGGTAAGGGCCCCACTTTTTCCAGGCGGCTTTCGCGTCGCGGGCTTCCTGCAAACGCTGTAGTTCGGTCGTCATGTTGGCAAGTTCTCGGATGATCTGAGATTGATGTGTAAGAGGAGTGGTAATTCCATTGAAACAAATCCCCAAATGAATTGATACTCAACCAGATGGCGATCAATAAAAATTGGGTCTTCGATTGCGTACCGCTGTCAAATGGGCAGCCTGCGCGAGGTGAGCACCGGCCGCAGACATGAGACTTCGTGCTCGCTGAGTAGATTCCCTGATATTTTCGCACGATCGCATGGGTGCGTCGTGGAATCTCGATGTCACCCCGTTACTCTCACACCCTCAGACTCTCACAGCTGCGCAAACGTGCCCCGACTGAATCAGCTTGCAAGCAAAACTCCTACTTCCAGAAGCGTGCCGCGTCAAACGCTACGTTCCGCTTCAGCATCCAATAGACGGTACGCCCCACCCGCGCGGCGAGAATCAACAGCGCCTTGGCCTTGCCGCCGTGGATCGCGTTCATGTACAGCGCATGGCCCAGGACGAAGGTGATCTCATGCTGGCGGAACAGATCGGCCAGCCAGTACCAGGCAAACAGACACTCACACGACACAACGAGCCGTTCGCGATAGGGTTCAACCAACTTGAGGAAGCGCCCGGGGTAGCACGGCAGGTTGACGTGTTCGCGGGTGAGTCCGCCGTCATCGACGACACAGACGTGCATTGTTCTGGCATGCAAGTCGACGCCGCAGTAGTATGGATGGGGGTGTTGATAGAATCTCATCAGCGGTCTCCTGTTGGTGAGGTGGTTGAGCCCGTTTACCGGTGAGACCACAATCCCACCGTGTGAGCCTTCGGGCATCACGACAATTTTAGGACAGCCTCCCCCAACAGGAGGTCATGATGAGTATCAAGCGGTTCAACCCGATGTTTGCTGCGGGCGGGCTTGGTTGGTGGGTGGCACGTCGCTCGCGCGGCATACGCGGGTTATGTAACCTGGGCGTTAGTTAGTGGAAGGACGATCGTGCTGAGCAATCGACTTGTTGGGGCTTATGTTGACATCGAACGAAACGCCTTTGGCGACGACACCCTGTCGGGATTTGTCCTCAATGTCAGCGATGAACTCTGCCTGATTCACTACGTCTCGAGTGCTTTCCAAGTTGATGGATATTGCGTCATTCGCCAGTGCGATATCACAGCTTGCAATGTGTTTGATGATTCCACGTGTTTCACAACCCGTGCCCTACGACTGAAGAATGTTCGTCTCCGCAAACTGAAGGGTGTTGACATCGCGAGCTGGGCCGCCGCTATTGAATCAGCGGCGTCTCAATTTCCATTGTTGGTGCTGCACCGTGAAGAGTGTCGAGACGACAGTTGCCTGGTGGGGCATTTCAAGGAATTAAACTCTTCTTCTGTCACGTTCTTTTCAATTTCTCCAAGTGCCACATGGGACAAGACAACGCAAGTCCTGCTTGCCCAACTAACAAGGCTCGATTTTGGTGGTGGGTATGAAGACGCTTTGTGGAAAGTGGCATCCGAAGACGGACGTATTCCCCAATAGTCTGTACTCCAGCCTGACCAGCGGTTCAACGCGACATTGTGCCGCGGGCTGCATTTGGGGTGATAGTCAATATCACTCGCGCGGCACAGCGCGGATTCCGGAGGGAAACAAAGCTGTCAGGAACCCAAATGCTCTATTTGGTTCCTGACAGCTTTTCCGCTTCCTGCAGCCTGGATCATTCACCGAAGCATCTATTTTCAGCAGTGGCTCCAACGGCCATTCCGGCCGCAACATACTGACAACCGCTTTGCAGGATCCAGGCCAGAATCACGTCAGGGGAGATTTGGAATGACGCGAAGTTCAATGAATACACGGGAAGACTACCGATGACAAATAGTCCCAGACCATACACTAGTCCGCCTCTCCACCCGCGAGGCAACGTACGCCGCGAATTCAACGCCAGGTAACCGGCTCCAAACACTCCGCCAAACCACAGCGGATGAATCAACATGTAGGTCGAAGTCCAACCTCGCCACGGTCGAAATAATGCGTGATTCTCAAACTGCGGCGGGATGTGGGGAGTCATGACCGGAACAACTGCGTGGAACACCGCACCGACCGCGAAGAGAACGGTGGCGGCAACCAACATGCAACACACACAATGAATTCGGCTCAGCATTTCAGTCGCATCTCCAGAACTGCATCCAGAAGGTCGGGAAAGTCATCCGTTGCTGCCACTCATTTGTGGTCACAAGATCTTCTCGGTCGAATTTCACTGTTCTCATGCGCGCCGGCTGTCATCATCCGCCATACCGCCCCTTGGCCACCACAACCGCGCCCCCAAACCGATGGCGGTCAAGCTTTGGAATGAGGCGTATAAGCAGAATGCCGAGAACACATTCTGGACGAATCCCTGCGACGCCAGCGTGGGTAGCCTTTGCGTTTCCACAAGAAATACAACCCCGCTACCTACGCTCCCCAGCACCATCGCGAGCGCTGCTGCCACCAAGGCCGTTTTTCGTAGCGGAGGTCCCATCCACAACGCCACAATCAGGGCGGCCACGAACCCCGGGAAGAAGCACGCCACCTCATGTTGTCCCGGTGCAGGTGCTGGCGGACCCCAGCGGACGAGCACAACCATGACGGCCATAACGGCGCTATAGTGCGCCAACATCGCCACCGGCACCGACATCAACGTCATGATCCAGCCTCGCCCGAGCCAGCGTGACAAAGGTACCAGTGTCCCCAGTCCGAACCAAAGTCCCGGTCCGAAGAAAAGGATCGTGTCGGGATGGAGACCGGTGAGCACCGACAACCCCTCAGTCGTATTCAGCATCACCGCCGTCATCCACGCGACAACCGCCCCGGTGAATCCCAGCACACACGATAGACGGAGCGCACGGACCCACCACTGCGAATCCTCCAACCACGGGGGTGGCCCGCGCCGCAGCCACCACCGCTCTGTGTCTTCAAATTGCGAGCATTCAATGAACGGGGCGGGCATCGCGTGATCCTCAGATATTTCCCAGAAAAATGCCTGAGCTTAGAACAGATTCCAGCTCGGATTGGACTTGACCGTCGCATTCCCGGATGCCGCAAATGGTCTGGCCTGTTTCTTAAGGCGAAGATTTGCGGCCGATATCACGCGCTGAAACAACAGAATCCAGGCAGGAACAACCCCCGGTGATCGGATGACACGTCACTGCGTTTCCGGCATTTCGCTTTTGGCACCGGCACCAAAGTCGATGAGTTTCATCGCAAAGCTGGATCCCTTATCTATCCGTCAATCGGAGCTCCTTTTTTTTTGGATTCGGTTGTCTCACGGCCAGAATCGGTCGAGATGTCTACGAGCCGGAATGAATGCCAGATTGCGCATTTATGGCACCAAGTCTAGGGATTGCTGTCTGTAGACCCAGCTTGCAGTAGCAAGCCAGGCCACCCACCGGAATAATTCAGCCTACGACTGGAAGTGGGAGTTCTTCAAAAATCATTCAGTGCAGTGAAACCGTCTGTCAAATGGCTCTTATTATCTCGCTCCTGTACAATTCCAATCCCGAATGAATCAATTGGTTCCTGGAATCATGAGTCGTGAACGATCCTGAAAAAACAGTGTGTTCGCCAGCTGATCTTCAGTCGCCGCAGGTCGATACCACCCCACCAGTATTGCCGCATCAAATTGGTCGGTATCGTGTCGAGAAGGTCTTGGGCAAGGGCGGTTTTGGCCTGGTCTATTTGGCCCACGACGATCAACTGGAACGTCTCGTGGCGATCAAGGTGCCGCATCCCCACTTGGTTGCTCAGGCGGATCAGGCGGCAGCCTATTTAGCCGAAGCACGCACGGTTGCCAAACTCGACCATCCGCACATCGTGCCGGTCTTTGATGTTGGCAGTACCGAGTCCTTCCCTTTTTTTGTCGTCTCGAAATACGTCGATGGAACTGACCTTGCTGCGACACTGAAACGATCTCGATTGACGATTCACGACGCGGTGGAACTTGTTGCGACCGTGGCTGAAGCGTTGCACCACGCCCACAAGCAAGGGTTGGTACATCGTGACATTAAGCCGGGCAATCTGCTGCTCGACCAAAATGGTCAACCCTATGTGGCAGATTTTGGATTGGCGCTGAGAGAACAAGATCTCGGGAAAGGGCCACGATTCGCGGGGACGCCGGCTTACATGAGTCCCGAACAAGCTCGTGGTGAGGGGCATCGGGTTGATGGGAGATCCGACGTATTTGGCCTGGGCGTGGTGTTCTACGAAATGCTGGTCGGACGACGACCGTTTAGTGCGGAATCACAGCAGGAACTGCTGGAGCAAATCACGAGCTTTGAGCCACGTCCACCGCGACAGTGTGACGACAGCATTCCGAAAGAACTGGACCGCATTTGCCTCAAGGCGCTCTCGAAGCGCGCCTCTGACCGATACTCGACTGCCAAGGACCTGGCCGACGATTTGCGGTATTTCCTGACCGAAACTCCTTCGGCGTTCAAGTCGACGGTCATCGGTCAACAGAAGAGCGAAACCGAGGTTGCGACTCCCACTCCCACACCGATGCCCAGTCCCGCTTCTGACACCCACACGATCAAGATCGTGCCGAAAGGCTTGCGCTCATTCGATGCCCACGATGCCGACTTCTTCCTCGAACTGCTGCCCGGCCCTCGTGATCGAGACGGCTTGCCCGACAGCCTCCGTTTTTGGAAAACCCGGATCGAAGAGAAAGACCCCGAAAAGACGTTTTCCGTTGGATTGATCTGTGGACCGTCGGGCTGCGGTAAGTCGTCACTGGTGAAGGCGGGATTGATACCCCATCTGAATGACGACATCATCGCCATCTACATTGAAGCCACGGCTGATGAAACGGAGACACGCCTGCTGAACGGTCTGCGGAAGCGCTGTCCAGCCTTGCCACTGGATTTGAGTCTGAAAGAATCCCTGGCGACACTGCGCCGCGGGCAGTGCCTTCCGGCGGGGAAGAAGGTGGTCATCATACTCGACCAGTTTGAGCAATGGCTGCACGCCAGGGAGGGCGAACAAAACTCCGAACTGGTGCAAGCCCTGCGACAATGCGAGGGCGGTCAGGTACAGTGCATCGTCATGGTGCGGGACGACTTCTGGATGGGGGTGATCCGCTTCATGCGGGAGCTCGATATTCGTCTTCTCGAAGGCCATAATTCGTCAGCAGTTGATCTATTTCCGATTCGTCACGCACAGAAAGTGCTGGCAGCGTTTGGTCGTGCGTTTGGTGTGCTGCCTGATATTTCAAGCGAAACCAGCAAGGAACAGAAGCAGTTTCTGGAACAAGTCGTGTCCGGTTTAGCCCAGGAAGGCAAAGTCATCTCGGTGAGACTGTCTCTCTTTGCAGAGATGATGAAGGACAGGTCGTGGACGCCGGCAACGCTGCGGGCCGTGGGGGGCACGGAAGGCGTTGGTGTCACGTTCCTGGAAGAGACCTTCAGTGCGGCTAATGCTTCCGCGGAACACCGCTATCATCAGAAAGCAGCGCGGGGAATTCTAAAGGCGTTGCTGCCGGAATCAGGGACCGACATCAAGGGGCACATGCGGTCGTATGCAGACTTGGTGGAAGCGTCAGGTTATGGGAACCGCCACCAGGATTTCGATGATCTGATTGAAATTCTCGATACGGAAATTCGGCTCATCACGCCCACTGCCCCGGAAGGTAAAGAGCGGGATGATGAATTGAATTCACCGTCCCAATCAGGACAGAAATACTATCAATTGACCCACGACTACCTGGTGCCCTCGCTACGGGACTGGCTGACCCGCAAACAAAAAGAAACGCGATCGGGCCGCGCCGAACTGCTCTTGGCGGATCGAGCCGGTGTTTGGAATTCCCGACCGGAGAACAGGCAACTCCCATCATTCTGGCAATGGTGTCAAATTTGCTGGCTGACTCAGAAACGCCACTGGACCGCGCCGCAGAGCAAGATGATGCGGAGGGCTGGCAATTATCATGTGGCATGGGGTGCTGCTCTAGGATTGCTGCTCGCAGTGGTGACGGTGACAGATTTGACCATCCGGTCGCAGGGAATCGAACAGCGGAAGTCAACTCACGCTGCCGGGCTGGTGCAATCCGTTCTGAAAGCCGAGGCGGCACAGGTTCCGGGCGTCATCAGTGAAATGCCCGACTACCGCAAGTGGACCGATCCGCTGTTGCGTGTCGAATACGACCTGGCGCCCGATGACTCACCGCAGAAACTCCACGCCAGCCTCGCCCTCCTGCCAGTGGATCCTGCACACGTTGATTACCTTTACGGTCGGTTGCTCGGTGCTACTCCGCATGAAGTGCCGGTGATCCGAGATGCTCTGATTCCGCACAAAGACACTCTCACGGAAAAGCTGTGGACAGTGGCGGAAAGTCCGGGTAATGGCCAGGAGTCTCAACGGCTGCGAGCGGCCGCCGCACTGGCGATCTACGACCCGGAAAATCAGAAATGGGCAAAAGTGCAGTCGGCAGTTGTGAACGATTTAGTGAATGTGCCGACGGTCTATTTGTCGCTGTGGTTGGACTCATTGCGTCCGGTGCGTGTGAAATTGCTGGCTCCATTGTCGGTTGTTTATGGCAGTCCCACTCGTCGGGAAGTGGAGCGGTCCTTGGCAACGGACATTCTCGCCGACTATGCCACCGATCAACCGCAGGTTCTGGCTGATTTAGTGATGGACGCCGACTTGCAGCAGTTCGCTGTGATCTATCCGAAGTTCAAGGCACAGGGCGAACGGGGCCTCCGGATGTTGAGCGACGAGATCGACAGGAAGTTGCCGCCCGATATCGCACTTTCCGCTGCCAGGAGGGAGAAGTTAGCAAAGCGGCAAGTGAATGCGGCGGTGGCTTTGTTGAAGATGAACCAGCCGGATCAGGTCTGGCCGATCTTGAAGCATGGCCCCGATCCGAGAGCCCGGAGTTATCTGATCCATCGCCTCAGCCCGCTGGGTGTGGATTCGGAACTCATCATCAAACGGCTCGATGTCGAAGCAGACATCACGATTCGCCGGGCACTGCTGTTGAGTCTCGGCGAGTTTAGCTTAGAGCAACTTTCGACCGTATCTCGAACGAAATTGCTGCCCCAATTACAAAAAGTGTACTCCACAGAAACGGATCCCGGACTCCATGCGGCTGCCGAATGGCTGTTGCGGCAGTGGGATCAGGAAGCGTGGTTAACACAAACCACTAAGGAGTGGGCGCAGAGCAGGGAGGGGCGAGAGAAGCTGCTCGCTGGAGTCCAGGAATTGGTCGCGAAAGGCCCGGCAACGCTGCTGCCGCAGTGGTACGTCACTCATCAGGGCCAAACAATGAATGTGATCCCCGGTCCAGTAAAGTTCGTAATGGGGTCACCGACGACCGAGGTCGGCCGGGAAAATGATGAGATCCCGCACAAACAGTGGATTCGCCGAACGTTTGCGATCGCCGCCAAGTCGGTGACGTTGGAGCAATATCGGCGGTTCGATCAGAAGTATACTTTTCCAGAGACATTTACCCGGTTGCCCAATCTGCCGGTCGTGGGCGTCGACTGGTATCAATGTGCGAATTACTGCAACTGGCTGAGTGAGCAAGAGGGTGTCCCCGTCGACCAGCGGTGTTACGAAGTTAGTGGAAAGGTGATTAAACTCAAAGCGAACTATCTGAGTCTCGGAGGTTATCGGCTGCCGACCGAAGCGGAGATGGAATATGCGACCCGTGCGGAAGCGGTGACGTGTCGCTATTTCGGGGAGACAGACGAATTGCTGTCGAAGTTTGCGTGGTACAACATGAATTCTCAAGGGAGAACGTGGCCGGTGGGGAGCCTGAAGCCGAACGACTTGGGTTTATTCGACGCACAAGGGAACGCCTGGACGTGGTGTCAGGAGAGTTTCAAAGATTATGCGTCAACCGCCGAACCGGCGGAGGACCAGGAAGATCACCTGGAGGTCGTGAGTACCCAAAGTCGCGTGTTGCGTGGCGGCTCGTTCAGCGATCAACCGGCCTTCGTGCGCTCCGCCTCGCGGAACTATTTTGTGCCGCCGAACCGGACCGTCAATTTCGGATTCCGTATCGCGAGGACGTTACCGCCGATCCCTCGAAATCCTGATCCGCCTAATCCGTAGTCGTGGAGTTTTTCGCGGGGATTCTGGAAGGGCAGCCAGGGATCACGTCTGTACCCGTCGTGGGAACTCATGGGAAGTCTGCTACCCCAGTTCCTGGGCGAGCCCGATGAGAATTCCTTCGGGGCCTCGGATGTAGCAGAGCCGGTAGGAGTTTCCGTACTGGACCACTTCGCCGACGAGCTGTGCGCCGCGTTTGCCCAGCCGGGCGAGCGTATCGTCGATGTCCTCCACGGTGAACATGACACGCAGGTAACCGAGAGCATTGACTGGGGCGTGGCGGTGATCGGCGACCACCGGCGGCGCGAGGAATCGCGACAATTCGAGTCGGCTGTGACCATCCGGCGTGCGCAGCATGGCAATCTCGACCCGCATGCCCCGCAATCCCGTGACGCCATCGGCCCACGCTCCTTCAATGGGGGCACGCCCCTCGAGCTTGAGGCCCAGCTCGGTGAAGAACTCAATGGCGGCATCGATGTCTTCGACCGCGATGCCGACGTTGTCCATACGCTTGACGGTCATGATGTTTCCTTGGCGCTTATCACGTTTGTACGCGGGGTGGCACGAGTTCGCTCACACAGGTTTGAAATGTGCGCCACCCCGCGAATCCGCCGGAAATGTTGCGACCAACTACACTAACGGTTCAGGTTCTCCGCCTCCACCATTCCGCGCAGCAGGCCCCAGTCAAATCGCTCCTGTTTGCGTGCGAGCGCCTGTGCGATCGAATGGCCGGGGTGCGGGGCTGGAAAGAGTTGAGGATTCGTCCCCCGAGGGTAGGTCCGCACCGAGAAAATCCCGTTGGCGGAGTGGCAGGATATGCATGTGGTCAGGCCCGCCGATCCACGCAAGCGAGACGCGCGAGTCTGGTCATTGCGGCCGCCAATCGGGAAGATCTGATATTCGACATCGGCCTTCGCGACGGCGTGCAGACCGCCCGCCTTTCCGGCCAGCAGGTCGGCGCGCCGCATATTCAGCTCAAAGAATGCCTGCTGGCCCCTGGCTTGCGCCTCCGTCGTGCTGGCGCGAATGCCCTCTTCGATGTGGCGGAAAACTCGGAGTTGAACGCTTTGCGTGATGGGGCTGGAACGCAACTCGAGCTTGTCGTCGATGAGGATCATCTGACGCACCAGTGCGAACATCGTGCCTTCAGGAAACTGAGGCGTCTTCCCGTCCAGGCGCAGCGGGTCCCAGCGGACCTTATTCCCCAGGTGTGTTGTGGCAATCGTCGCGGCCTCCAACGTCCAGGGCGTGGTGTGCAGGTTGACCTGCTGCATGTAGGCCAATGTCTCTTTACGCTCACCGGGAAGGCGGATGAAGATACGGAAGATGGACCGGCCCTGGAGCGATCCCACATGTGTCGGGGCCACCGACTGGTTGTGATCGTCGCTCAACTCCACCCAGGGACCCTTCGAATCGAACAAGTCCGGAGGGAGAAAGGTCTGGTCGGGAGTCGCTGGGGCGAAATCACGGGGGAAGGCGCCAGACTTGACCGCATCCGCATAGTTATCAGGCAGCCGCGCGATGTCAGAGTCTGTCATGGCCAGCAAGGCGATGATCTTAGCCAGTCTCGTCCGCAAGGCTTTCCGCTGGGCGGGAAATTCGTCGAGGGTCCGGCGAATTGTGAGGTCAAATGTGGCCCAGGCATCATGTTGCAACAGCGCCCGCGGCAATTCGCCGGGCAGGCGATCAGGAGTCTGCGTGCGCAGGAATTCATCGAGCACGGCGAGCAACCGCACATACGCTTCACCGCTGAGCAAATTGTCGGCATCGTTGATGAACGGAATGGCGTTGTCCGTGCCATAGTCAACACCGTCGATCGTGCGTACGACCATGGCGCGATGCAGGCGATTCAAAAGATGTTGCGGGTCGGAGTCGTAAATTGTCACTTCGGCAGCCTGGGGCGCGGTGGCGGGTGGCCCATCAGCAGCCATGCTGAGAATACAGAACAACACGACCGCACACTTGAGAGACAGGCGAATTGGCATGATCATCTCCCGTTTCGGTACGTCTACGGTACGGGGTACGGCTGTAAGGCGGCTATAAGCGGCTATAACTATAAGGGGTCAGGTCTCTTTGATTCCGATCAAAGAGACCTGACCCCTTATCCATCGCTCTCGGTCGTTCCAGTCACTTCTTTTTGCTGGTGGGTTCACCCTCTTCGGGCAACCCATAGATGGGCACGACCTCATCCTTGAGCTTACTGAGATCGTACGGTTGGCCGATCAACTTCGTCCATTTCTCTGATTGTTCCTGCGTCAAGGTCGCCATGATCCCGGAGTCTCGCTCGCGGTCGTACTTGGCTTTCTTTTTTAGGTCAATGATCTGGTTTCCCGAGACGGCAGCGAATAACCCTTTGAGTTTCACGTCGTAATCCTTGTTTGCCGCCGCGATCTGTTCCTGCTGCGGTTTCGTCAGTTCCAGTGCGGCGACCGCTTCTGGCTCGGAAAATGCGCCGCTGCCCTGTGTTTGCCAGGCGATCTGCTGCGCACGCTCTAACTGGCCCGGAGTCAACAAAGCTTTGGCCTTCAGAATGTACGACTCATATATCTCCCTGTGCTTCTTATGGAGAACGATTCGCGCTTCCGCCGTTTTCTTCGTTCGTTCGGGCTCCGGCAGATCGAATAGACTGTCGTCGAGATAGATCGCGTTATCCTTGCGATAAGCGGCGGTCAGCTGTTCCAGCTTCGCAACCGCAGGCCCGCCGACTTTCAGTTCCTTGACCGCCGACGGACTGGACAGGATGTTGAGGACATTCCGTGGGGCTCCGCCATAGGTCCTGCCTTTCAATTGGGCCACCACTGATGCGTCCAGGAACTGCATTGCCAGTACGATGAGCAAAACAGACACGCAACGAGATTTCAACATGCCGATAACTCTCCTGAAGATATTCGACTCGACCTTCCACTTCGGTCGCTCTGCTTAACGCTGTCGTTATAGCGATTTCACTTTAGGTGTGCGAGTACCAAATGGTCGCGCTGGGGAGCCCCTGTGGCAAAGGCAACAAGGTCAAGTCTGCTATCTTGCCGGAGACTGCTATTTCTAGCGCACGCGGATGGTCTGCCTGATCGTCGTACCCGCGCCGCCGACGTCCGTGAGGGTGGCCACCCCGCGCATTGAATGAATCGCGGTGCCGATGCAGAAAAGCCTATGTTTGCTGAATCTAACTGAATTTGTGATCACAATGTTACCGAAATGCGTATTGACTCAAAGCGGATGTTAGATTAATGAGCGGCTTGAATTCAGCCCATCTTCACATCGCACGCCGCTTTTGCCTCCGTGACCCGAAATGGTTCCACGAGCCATGTCTCTCCGCCTGGTCATAATACTGGCCTGCGTGCTGCTAAGCGGATGTTCGGCGTTGGGGCGAAATACGTAGACGCAATCCCCGCCCGGACGCGAGTCGGTCATCCAACAAGCCGCATTTGCTGAAGACGAGGAACGCTGCGTTGTGTATCTGATGAGTAACGGCTTTCACTCCGGTTTGGCGATGAGGCGACGCGATATTCCCTCCGATATCTGGCCAGAGCTCGACCTGTTGCCAGACCATGACTGGGTCGAGGTCGGTTGGGGAAGCGAGATTTTCTATCGTGCCAAAAGGATTACACCGGGAGTGGTGCTGGGGGCCTTCTTTCCGAATCCCAGCGTGTTGCACATCGTTGGTTGGGATGATTCGCCAAGGGAGATCTTCCCAGGCGATTTAGTGCGACTGGAAATTGATCGCGCCGATTTCGGAAAGCTTTGCCAGTTCATACACGACAGTTATCGTTTCGATGGAGACCAGCGACCGATCGACTTGGGCGTAGGAATCTATGGTGATTCTCGCTTCGTTCGTGCTCGTGGGCTGTACTATTTCCCAAACACCTGCAACGTCTGGACCGCGCGAGCGCTCGCTAAAGCCGGTGTGCCCATTGTTCCGGAATTGTGCTCGACGGCTGGTGCCGTAATGGCGTATGGCGGCCGCGCCGGAACGGTCATTCCGCGACGGTAGCGCTCACGATGGCTGCATGAATGTGTGCTTCTTCTATATCTGGGCATTAGGCGGAGGCGGTTCAATCCGACCTGTGCTGCGGTTGGGATTGGGGTAAAATCAACGGTCACTTGCGCGGTACACTCAAGTTGAACGGGGAAGTAAGCGGCTGCTGGCATATGAAGTACATACATAAGATAGCCGTCGTTGCAGTAGTCATCGTGCCACTTGTGGTTGCGGGATGCACCTTAAGGTATGACTATGAGCCAGTCTCTCCACAGGGTGTTCAACAAGCGCAGTGGTCCGAAAAACTTGACGGCGTGATTTACTTGGTCGAGCGATCCGGTTACTCCGCTGGCTCACGCATTAGTCAGGAGCTCGTTATCAAGAACCAGACTGACAAGGCGATCGTCGTGCTGGAAGGGCATGTGACCGCCAATCAACGCACCTATGACGCGGAGATCATCAATAACGCGCAAGGCCTCGAATCACGGACGGTTCCCCCGTTTAAATCCCGAACAATCGAACTCAGTCTGAACTTGGACAAACCCGTCAACGAAGTGTTTGGTGAGGAGATCAAGTGGGCCTGGCGAATTCGCGCCGGCCAGAAGGAGCATACGTGGGGCGTCGCGATGCGTCGCGCGCGAAAATAAGATGCTTTGTTGACGCCTGGGCGTCGGCTCGCATGGAAGGTGCCTCTAATGATAATACTACTTCGAATTCTCTGTGTGGTGGTGGTCGTAGGGGTGTTGAATGTGTTTGGGATTGTCGGTATCAGCTACCTGCGAGTTCTGGACAACGATCCATTTCCTGTGGCCGTCCACGTTAAGGCGATGGACAACGATCACATTGAGCTTGCCGACGGGCGGGTCATCACCGAGTTTGGCGGACTCAGCTCAGACGACCAAGACCGAATCAATGACTCGGGCGGACGAATTGGCTGCGACATCGATTCGTCCGGAGTTGCGAGCGTTTACACCCGAGGCCATCGTACGATCTGTGGTACCGGCATGCCCATTTTCATCATTCCGCTGGTCCCAATTGATGTCCGTCGTTATGACCGTAGACTGCTGGTCATTGGCAAAATCGCGAGCAAGTGAACTCGGCTTATCCCGATGTGCACTGGAGTCGGAATTGAGAAATTATCAGCACGCGGGGTGGCCCGAGTTGCTACTGCAACTTGGGTCTACAGGAAGCATTCCCCGAGTTGGTGCCAAAAATGGGTTATCTGATTTCCAGTCCCAGTCACCGATACCCCGACCGTTACCTCGCTGTGATACAATTGAAACCAAGAGAAAGGACGTTCGGTCGACGAACTTGCTTCCTTTAGACCCAGGTTGCGGAATCAACCACCCCTTTCAACATCGTTTTTTAGCGTCTTGCAGCAAGCGGTGAGTCGAGTAGTGATGCCTCTGTTTTCCACTGGCGCCTCTCAGGCGAGGTTGCTTCGGACCTCGGGGATGGGTTGCGAACGCTGCCGGCCGAATCCGTTCGGCCATCCGAACGCACCAGGACCAGAACGAGCTGGTTGATCGCGCTCCCAACTGCTTCCAGTCTGTTGACTCCACCAGCACGTCCACCGCACGATAATTGCCCGCGATTTCGTCCGCCAAATAGTATCCGGAAAGCTGCTCCGTCACGTCCTCACCGTGGGCCAGAGTCATCGCACGCTGGACGACCGCCAGTGCATTGGCCGCGACCATCGACAGGCACAATGCAAAGATCGCTGCACACGGCTGTCCCAGTGAGGTAATCTCGCCCTGCAAGTGGTTCTTGAGCAAATCAAAATGCAGCTCGATGCTCCAACGCTCGCGATACAGCCGTGCGATTTTCAAGGCATTCACTCGGGCAGGCAGATTTGTCAGCAGGCGAATCTCGGTATCACCACTTTCAGTTGGTTGATCCAGCTTGAGCACCAGTCGCCTCACCAGAATCGTTTCACCGGTGCGCCCGTCAGTGAGTTCGGCAGCCTGCTCAAAAACCACTCCTGTTTCCACTCGCCCCACTTTTCTGGACCGGCCCACGGGGCGCAAAATCAGTTGCGGCAAATGCTCGCGGACCAAGAGAAAGGCTTTGCGTTTCCGCAGTTGCAGAAATGCCTGGGTAGTAGAAAAATGTCGATCACACACTTCCAGGTCGTTGGGCTCGGCCCGCTCGTAGAGTGCCTGGGCCAGAATCTGTTCGGAAGCATACGCATCCTCTGCGTCGACAGCGTCGACGCACAATCCTGTGGCCAGATCTAACTGAGCGACGAGCCGACACGGCAGGCCTGCGGCGCGAATCGTTCGCAGAACCTTGAGTCGATGCTCCGATCCGTCAGGTTGAGTGCCATCGATGATGCGTACACGAAAGCCTTTCCAGCCTGGGACAGACGCGCCACCGCTCAAGGGCCATAACGGACCGCAGCGTCGTGCTGATTCCCGAACCAAAGCGCACGAGAACTCGGGTGCCATGCGACCAATTCGTCCGTAGACGGCTTGATAGCTGGCCGTGATGATCGGTGCCGGAGAAGCTTGATCGGCGGTGAACGCTGCGAACAACGAGCGTCTGGCCCCCGCCACGACCTGCACCATCAACGTGGCTACGCTGGCAATCGTTAGTTTGCGTGTCTTGCACTGGGGTGCGGTTAGAGAGTGCAGATCATCCCAAGAGGAATCCGGAAACATCCATTCGATCACGCCACGCACCAGCGTCGACAGCGGGCTGACTTGCGCTGCCAATTCCATACGATCCGACATCCCTGTCTCCCATGTTAAGACCATCCATGTCTTGTTAGGAACGAGGGTTATGCCATAAATTGCTTAATGTTGAAAGGGATGGTTGCAGTAGCAACCCGGGCCATCCCGCGGAGATTATACAACATCTTCGCCGCCGGATGCACGCGTGTGTCGCAGAGACAGGCAAGTGGCTTCGGAGCGTGGTTCGTGGCTGGTTAAATTACTACGCGGTCCCGGGGACATCCCATGTGTTGGATCGATTTGTGACCGAAGTGGATCGTCTGTGGGGCAAGGCCCTACGCCGACGCAGCAAACACGGCCGGCGAGCTTGGCCCTGGTCTCGCATCAGCAAACTGGTCAAGCACTGGATTCCTCACCCTCAGATCGTGCATCCGTATCCCAATCAGCGACTCTGCGTCAACTAACCCAAGGCAAGAGCCGTATGCGGTAGTTCTGCACGTACGGAACTGTGCGGGGGGTGGCCCGAAAGGGCCATCCCTACCGCGACTCTCTTTGATCGCGATCAAAGAGTCCTCACCGTTCTATTATTCCGTCGCTACCAGTGCGACCTCGCCGACTTAGTAGCACGGTGAAACAGTCTGCTAATCGTCCAGATCAAAATCTTGGGCCACAGAATTGGCACTCGCCTTAACGTCCAGTTCTAAGTCGGTTGTTTTATAACTGGCGTACTTTTCAGGGATCAACAGTTCTTTGCTCGCGACTGCTCCAGGTTTGGATTTTTGTTTGCTGGTTTCATTCAGGTCGGCTGGAATCCGCTGGACATTAATAACGACTTTATACGTGCCCGGTGAGATACCCTGACCTTTTTCTGTCTGATAGCGGCCATCCACGATCTGCGCGGAAGTGGCCACGGCAGCGTTCGGATCGACAGGAGAAAATGTCACCGTGCCAAATTCCAAAGGCTCACCTTTGTAAGTGATTTTCCCCCAAGCAGGGATTACCCTGGGGCCTGACGAACTGCCACAGCCGGTAACCAGCACCGGGATGAGCAAGCACGCCAGCCAGTACCATCCGCGATTCGCCAACGCGTTCATCGGTTTCGACTCCCGTAGAGATTGATTTGAAATGCCCAACTGCTGTCGCGGAACTCTTACGAGATTCCGGTACACCAATCATGGAATCGCTCCAGCCAAGAGCATTTAGACAGGTGAGCCCAGACCCGTCAGGGCGGGGGTTGATCAGCAACGGACCCACGCCCTGAGGGGATGGGACTCACCTGTGCCTGTACCTTTTATCCCGGCTTCCACCTGGTGCATCCTAAAGTCTAAATCTTCGGGGTACCACAGGCTCTACCAGTGCCTTTTTGTGAGTCGCCAGACAATCGACACTGACAGAGCCAGTGGCACCCAACTCGAAGATTTAGCGTGGACGCAGCGCTAGAACTCGCCGACAATTTCACCCTTGTCCCTGGACCCCAGGGCATTAAAGGTGATGATGTTGACGTTTTCGCTCACAAAACGCACGGAGCCGTCCGCCATCAGGAAGTGCGCGCCGCCGGTATGCAGGCTGCTGAATCCTTGGCCGTAGTAACCCAGGTTGGCGATATTGTCGCGATTGATTCCGCGAGTGGTCGGTGTCGCAGCCGCGGCGTCAGTCCATTGATGGAACGGATTATATCCTGGAGCATACGCGTCGCCCCACCATTGCGCATTTTTCGTTCCTAGTCGCTCTTCACCCATGGCGAAGGTATTAGAAGCGCCGTCCGTGATATCTGCCATCCGAACGCGGGTGGCCTCAACGCTGAACATGCCACAGCCGCCCCCCGGGACGCCCGCGCCAAGATAGTAGCCTGATCCGTGATAGACAGTGCAGCCCGGCGTCTGATGACACAGATCGTCAGTATAACTGTGCTGAGCCTCTGGACCGGCACTGCCGTGGTAGCTCGCTCCAGCGGCCGTCGCCGGCTGTGGTGACCATCCTGGCCCTTTCTGACAGGATGCATTGGAACTCAGCGGATCGCTGGGGCATTGATACACGGGGAGGATCGTCTTGTGGGCACTGAGATTTTGATACGCAGTGGTCCAGGCGCCCGACGGTGCCGCCATGGCGATCGGCTGGCCGGCGGCCGTCATCTGGGATGCCATGAGGTTGTACAGTGGGGCTTGGTCGATATACGGCAGAATCATCGCGCGCAAGTTATAGATGCATTGCCCTGTGTTTCCATTACCCCAGTTGTAGTTCGCAGTATCACCGCTGCCGCCCCACGGGAAGGTACTGAACGCATCATGATAGTTGTGGATTGCCAGGCCGAGCTGCTTGAGGTTATTCCGGCACTGCGAACGCCGTGCTGCTTCACGCGCCTGTTGCACGGCCGGCAGCAACAACGCGATGAGGACCGCAATAATTGCGATGACCACCAGAAGCTCAATCAGTGTGAAACCCGATTTTCGAAGAGATCTGGACATAAACACCTCGCTTAAAAACAAAACTAAGACAGGCCGGTTCTTCGGAGTGCTGAAGATTTCCGGATTCAAGAATTATTCACCTCCGCTCGACATGCGGTCTGCAATCTCGACGACATGCTGGCGGGCATATTCCTCAGCAGCATCCGCTGCCCCCTGTTCGATGAGCCGCGCGTAATCGTGGTGCTGCTGCCACAGCAGATCCGGTTTGCCGCGTTCGCCGGTCAATCGCGACATCAACATCGGGACATGCGAAAGCTCGTAAGCGCGAATCAGCCGCGGCGATTTGCTGGCTTCGATGAGCGTGCGATGAAATTCCAGATCACATTCTGCAGACCGGGCGACCTGATTCGCTCGCAGATATTTTGTCATCCGATCTGTCAGTGACAGCAGGCGCCTGGCGACCGACCGATGCCGACTACTTTCCGTTGCAAGGCGAGCCCCGACTGGCTCCAGAGTGCGACGCATCAACCAGATTTCCTGGACGTCGTCCGCAGTCAGGTCCTCGACAAAACTCGTGCGGCCATGAGCACGCCGGACCAGCCCTTCACTCATCAATCGCATGAGTGATTCGCGCAATGGCACTCGACTGGTGGCGAATTTCAGTGCCAATTGCCGTTCGACCAACTTCTGACCTGGCTTAAGCAGGCCGGAGTAGATGGCGTCCCGCAGTTCACTATAAACTCGCTGCTGTTTCATGTCACACTCGCCACAAGTGGTATACCAAAACATTGAGATCTGGTATACCACTTCGTGGTGAAACTTGTCAAGAAAATCTTCCGGCGCGGCGTGACTTGCGTGCGGCCGTTGTTTGATGTGGGCATTTCAAAGCCGCTCCCGCTAGGCTTGCCACAACGGAAAGCTGACTGGTCAGCTCATTTGCCCGTATATGCGATACTGCTCTCCGCGGGGCCTGGTCAATGTAGCTCGCCCAACCGGTGCAGAGTGCGGTGCATCATGCTACGATAGCCTACGGGGAGAACCGAAAATTCACGAGTTGGCCACAGTTTTCTCGTTCCCAGTTGGCGAGTGAAGAGAATCTCGCGAACTCAAACTGACCGCACAGTTCGATATATTTGTAAAGCCAAAACAAACATGTTTACCAAGACGCTTGCCGGTGTGATTACGGTCGCATTCAGCGCATTCATGTGGTCTCCTTTATCTGCTGCTGATCCGGCAGACAAGCCTTTGGTCTTCAATACGATCACTCCGACCAATGATTTGAAGGGATCTTTCGCCGCTCGCGTGCAATTTGCCCAGAGCCAGATCCTGCCGTCTCACCTGAAAGAAGGCGACAAACAACCCCATTTGATCGGACATCGCAAGAGCCTGTTATTAGTGCGGCCACTCCAGGCCAATGGCACTTCGCCCCTGCAGGTCACCGCTCGTGACAAAGCGGGGAAGACTCTCGGCTCGATCAGTCTCGATCCACCCGAGAAGCTGCCCAAAACTGCCTATTATGTGGACGGCATTCCGGATGAAAAAATTGATTTTACGCCCCCCGCCGGTGCCGCCAACATCATCAACAGCAGGCTGGAACTGGAGAAGTTGAGCGATCCCAAAGAAACCTTCCTGTCCGATCGACTGCGACAGAACCCGCTGGTGGAGATTCAGACCGCCAACGGTCAGTGGGTGCGCGACATCTATGTTCCCAACGGGGCGAATCTCGAGGGGAAGATGCTCCGCGTCCGCTCGAAGGCCGGCTACACTTCGACCATCCATTACAGCGGCCGTTCAGCGGTCATCTCCCGGGACCAGAGCCTGCTGTTCAAGTTCGTGCGCGGCCAGTGGATTCTGGAAACCGAACTTGCGAATCAAGGTCTCACATATGCCACCGAGACCTGGAGCGGAGTGCTGCCCGCCGAGTGGATCGTACACGGCCTGAGCTTGCAGATTCGACAGGGCAACCTTAGCGGTGAGCTGACGGACCTCAAGGTCGGGGCACCCAGCGAACTGCTGATTCACACCATCGACATCGGAATGCTGACGCCGCCCCGCGAGCAGTTCCTGTTTGCCAAGGATCCCGTCGCGCATCGGGAGTATTTCCAGACCGTGCCGACCAGCCGGATGATCGTGAGCCAGTACGCGCCGCTGTTCTTACGCGAGGTGATGCTGCCGAACGGGACCTTGCTCACCGACAGCGATCCCAGCAAGGGAACCTGGCATGCCGGTACGATGCGACAGACCATCGGCAAGGAACTCATTTCCCATGGCATCGACAACGCCAACTATGGAATCAACAGCTCTGCCGGTGAAGGAGAAGCGAGCCATCCCTATCTGGTGGCTCAGCTGGCGGCACACAACAGTGTCGGCAAGTACGCGGAAGGCGTTGTGGTCCATGGTGGCTCGGGCGGCGGTGGCATCGTCACCCTGGACAATTCGCTGGGCAATGAGTTCAGTCACGAAGTCGGCCACAACTACGGACTCGGTCATTTTGTCGACGGCTTCCGAGGCTCGGTACACCGCAGCGCCGACCACATTAATTCCACCTGGGGTTGGGACGCTGACAAGAACCGCCTCATCCCGAACTTCTCGCCGATTCGCAGCGGCAAGGACACCTGCCTGGAGGGCAACTGCCAAAGCCCGTTCGATGGCCGCACGTTTGGCTTGGATGCGATGGCGGGTGGCGCACCCCTCTCCGGCTTCAACCGCTTTACTCTCTACACGCCCAATTCCGCGGCGATCATCCAGCAGTTCTTCGAGAGCAAGGCCGTGTTTGATGCGAACTCACCAACCGGCTTTCGTATGTGGAATGACGGCACAGGCAAGATGGAGCCCTACAGCCATAAGATCGACTTAGGCGAACAGATCACCGCTGAAGTGAGCGATCTGAGCGAGACAAAGATTGCGTCGTTGCTGGCCGCATATGACGTCGTCAAGGTGGCGATGCAGGATGGCAATTGGACTAAGAATATTCAGGTCCCGGCGGCGTCACCCGCCAGCCGTGGTCGCATGGTGACGATCGATCACGGAGCCGCTTACGATAGTTATCTGTCCATTAATGGCCGGCCGATTAAAGTCTCGCGCGGCTTCAAAAAGAGCTTCACATCCGACGGGAAACGCTGGAAAGAGGGACCGTTTGCGAACACGAAGGTCGAACGCAAGCCGCAGACCTTCGGCGTCCCGGTGACGACGTTGGTCGGTTACTACGATCCTCTGGGCGAATTGAAGAGCTCCATTTATCCGGCGCTGCACGGAGCATACGGCTTCACATACAGCGATGATCGCAGCCGAACGAACGAGGGAGACTGCCATCTTGTCGTGGAGACCCGTGACGGACCGCTGCATTTTCGTTTGGCGAACCAACGACTCAGCGCGAAGGTGATGAACAAGTTCCACGTGAACATTCCCGAGGCGAGCCAGCCGAAGAGCGTGGCGGTGGTGTGCCGTGGCAAGGTCGTAGATCAGAAACCGATTGAGGGTCTGGCGGAAAAGCTGACCTTTACAGTCAACGGCAGCTCCTCTCACACCGGGGCACCGATCAAGGCCCGGCCTGTTTCCAGCACCGCGCCCTGACAAATTTCTCTTGCAACTCAGTCTTGGTTCAGTCTGAATGAAGTAGTTCTTGGACGCTGGTTGAGCAATAAACAATAATCAGGGGTCAAGTCTTTTTGATCCCGATCAAAGAGACTTGACCCCTGATTCATCCCCTATCTCAAAGATCCCCAAGACCCCTTCAACTGGCGGTTTTGAGAGGGTCTTTTTGTATTCGGCGATGTACGAATCAATTCCGGGGGTAAACACGTTTTGTCTTTCCACAGTTCAATGGAGCCGCTGTCGATAATTTTGGCGTATGATACCTTCCATCCGTCATCGTTCACGCACTCAGATTCTGGGATACGGCTCAGGAATCCCATCTCCTGCCAGCGCCATTGGAATTGATTGCTCCGGAAAATCCGTTTTCCCAGACACATGCGGGATCGTTCACATGATTGCGCGGTTTCAACTTATGCCGTCGGGTAGATTGCATTCACCTTTCAATCGCCACATCATCTGGCTTATTCTCGGCATGGCCTGTCTCACATGCACCGCAAATTGTATTGCGGACGTGGCCGTCATAGGGGCCACGCTCGATAAGAAAGTGAACGCCGCCTACCCGGCGAGCGTGGCTGTCGTCGATGTCACCCAGCCTCCGTATCTGGCCAAGGGCGACGGAACTACTGACGACACCGAGGCAATTCAACGGGCGCTCTTCGACGTGATGGGCCAGCACAAGCTTCTCTATTTCCCGAATGGGACGTACCTGGTCTCGAAGACGCTGAACTGGTCGAAAAAGAACTCGGCCGGTAAAGATGCCTGGGGCAACAACTTCCTACAGGGACAGAGCGCGGCGAAGACGGTCATTCGTCTGAAGGACGGAACCTTCACCGATGAAAAGCAGCCCGCGAGCATCATGTGGTGTGGCGGATTCGGGTCGGCCGACTGGTTTCATAATTACGTCCAGGACATCACGTTCGATGTCGGCAACAACAACGACGGCGCAATCGGTCTGCAGTTCTACTCGAACAACTCTGGTGCGGTGCGGAACTGCCGCTTCATCGCGAGTGACGGAAGCGGATCCGTTGGTCTAGATCTCGGCCACCGGGATATGAATGGACCACTGCTTGTGCGAAACTGCGAAGTCATCGGCTTTCAACGCGGCATTAGCACGTCCCGCGCGGTCAACGGGCAGACGTTCGAACACGTCACGCTGCGGGGACAGACTCAATTCGGTTTTGATAACGAGGGCCAGGCGATCAGCATTCGAGGACTCTGTAGCGAGAATGCCGTTCCTGCGGTCCGCAGTTACGGCACCTTCTGTCTGGTTGATGCTCAGTTAATAGGGCGAGACGAAGCCAACCGCTGGCCGGCTATCATCAACTACAACGGCGGCCGCCTCTTTCTGCGCGATATCAAAACCACCGGCTACGGCCGCGCCGTGGGCGACATCAGGTCACCGGACTGGTTCGCCGCCGTGCGGATCACCGGCGCTGACAAGTCCGGCAGCGCGGGACCATTCATCAAAGAGTATTGCTCTCACCCGACCACGAGCCCCGTTCCTTCGCCTGCAGGGTCACTGCGTCTTGCCGTCAAGGAACCGCCCGAAGTTCCGGCGGACGATCCGCAGACTTGGGCTAACGTGGACAACTTCGGTGCGGACCCGACTGGACAAGCGGATTCGTCGGCCGCAATTCAAAAGGCGATGGATTCGGGCGCGACCACCGTCTTCCTGCCCGGCTCCTACGCCCTGAATTCCACGGTTGTGATTCGCGGTGATGTCCGTCGGGTCATTGGCGTGGGCGGCATGATTAATTATTTCGGCAAGGTAAAACCCGACTTCCGGATCGTCGACGGCTCCTCACCGGTGATATCGCTGGAGCACTTCGCCCATCTCCACGGCGGCGTTGAAATTGATACGCAACGCACGGTGGTCTTTCGCAGCGTCTCGGATTGCGATCTCACCAGTACCCGCAAGTCCGAAGGTGGAGAACTCTTCCTGGAGGACTTCGTCACCCACAATCTCAAGCTGAAGAAGCAACGAGTCTGGGCGCGCCAACTCAACGTGGAGAACGAAGGCACGCACATCATCAACGATGATGGCCGAGTTTGGGTGCTGGGCTATAAGACCGAGCGCGGCGGCACACTGTTAGAAACTCGCGGGGGAGGGTTTAGCGAACTCCTGGGCGGCTTCAGCTACACTACCACAGCTGGAAAACTCGCCCCGATGTTTATCAACGACGAGTCGTCCGTCTTCACATTCTTCACCGAGGTCTGCTACAACGGCGATCCCTTTGAGACCCTGATCCGCGAATTACGGAACGGTTTAGTCACGACTGTGCGTCGTGGCGATGGCACCACTGCGCCGTATGCGTCGCGGCTGAACGAAAAGTAAATTGCTGCAATTCTTCGGGTTGTCGATCCACCTAGAGCTGACGACCAATTGCCGAGGAGCGTCAATTCAGACTGAGTTCAGTCGCCAGATTGTGTAATTCAACACGCAGGCAAAGCTCACCCATGCCAAATAAGGAACCAGCAGCCAGCCCGCGACCCGGGATCGTCGAATGAACGCGACCAGCGTCGCCGTAATCGCCAGCCAGAGAGTCACGAGTTCCACGAACGCCCAACCCACCTCGTGCAGACCGAAGAAGATCCATGACCAGGCACTGTTCAAAACAAGCTGGACTGCAAACAGCGTGAGCGGCACAGCAGCAGCTCTCAGTCCGGCTGGCTTCCACACCAGCCAGGTGGCAATCGCCATCATGAGGTACAGCGTCGTCCACACTGGCCCAAACACGCTATCTGGGGGATTCCACGCAGGCTTGACGACCGTCCGGTACCACCCGTTAATTTCGGGAGTGGTTACGGCCGCCCCCAGTCCTCCCACACCAAGGCAAACCACGATCAAGGCTACAAGGCCGAACCATCGCGTTCGTTCTGTCATCAGACGATCCTGTACCACGATTTGTGTCCAAGTACATTAAAGCTAGAGATTGCCCGCTGGAGGATTCCCCGACCACGTCGAGGGCACTTTCTTATCGAGATCGTCCGTCACTTCCAGCGATAGACCGTCATCGCCTTCAATTCACGGACAAAGACCTCATTGCCCACGACAGCGACATGAGCCCAAGAATTCTCCGCCACCTTTCGGCTATCCAGAAGGTCAAATTTATCGGGCGTAGCATTGATCAATAACAGATCCCCCCGTTCATCTAACGCTAGGATTTTCGACCCGTTGGCGATCATGCTCCAGTATTTGCCATACGGAGCGGTCGTCCACAGTTCCTTGCCCGTTTCCACGTCCAGGCAGGTCAATCGCTGGTTCCGCAAATGCATGTAGATGTGGCTGCCAATGACGATCGGGGAACTCATGTAAGCCTGGGGCTTCGTCTTCCAGATTTCCTTGACCGTCGCAGCATCAGTGGAGTTTGCCTGACTGATTTCGAAAAGGACGGATCCGCCACCATAGGAGCTTGTAAACACCCGGTTACCGATGACGGTTGGCGTCAGGATGTTCATGCCCTGATCGGCTTTGACAGATTGTGACCAAAGCACCTTTCCTGATTCAGAGTCGACGCCAGCCAGCTTCTGGCGAGTCTGCACGAGAATCTGCGGTACCCCGTTAAGGGTCGCTGGGAACGGTGACGAAAACGCGCTGCCATACATTCCGCCACCATCTTCAAGCACCCTCCACACAACGTTCCCCGTTTTCTTGTCGAGCTTGACGAAACCGCCTCCAGCCTGAACGTAGACATAGTCTCCCATCACCAATGGCGAGGCGACAAAGCCAAATGCCGGAACGGGAGCATTGAACTTCGCCATCAGGTCGGTGCGCCACCGTTCCTTGCCGGTCGCCGCTTCGAGACAGATGACGACATCACGAATCCCGGCGACGTACAGCGAATCCTCCTCCAAAGCCGGCGTGCTGCGAACCCAATCCCCATTGGCCTTCGCGAAGAATGGCACGGTGATAGAGCCTGACCATGATGCCTGCCACAAGTGCTTACCCGTTTTTCGGTCCAAAGCTTGCACGTGCTCGGTCTTTGCGTCGCGCGTCTCGGTCACAAAGACTCGGTCGCCCGTCACGATCGGTCCCGAATAGCTGCTTCCCAATTCCGTTCGCCAGACCTGCTGAAGATGGTCGCCATCCAATTTGTCCGGCCAGGCAGCCGCCTCAATTTTGCCCGTCCGCTCGGGGCCGCGCCATTGCGGCCATGCGACGACATCGCCAGCGACCGCCGACGCAAAAGGGGCCGTCACCAGCGCTAATGCGATCAGGCTATGGGCGATACGCATGCAAGTCATCCGCAAGAAACAGGAGCAGGCTTTACTCATTAGAACTCCGAGATTCTAGGGTTCCTCACACCCGCCGCATCGGTGAGCAGCGTCTCTGATGACGGGTGTGGGGAACCGATTGTGCGTCTAAACTACAACATTGGTCCTGAGTCTTGGATCTCCGGTCCTGTTGCCTTGGCCACGACATGGCTCGGCCGTGTCGAATGACAATCGGAACTTTCTGCCGCGCGAGCAAGGTTACGGAGCATGCCGGCGAACACGAATTGATGGAGCGGATAGATGCCGTACCAGTACATCAGCCCAGCCAGTCCCAGGGGATCGAAAATCGCTGTCTGGCGTATGGTACTTCCTTGTTCGCAAGGACTCACCTCGAATTCCAGCCAAGCCCGTCCTGGCAATTTCATTTCAGCCTTTAACCGCAGTCGCTGTGGGGGCTCGAAAACTTCGACGCGCCAGAAGTCCAGCGGTTCGCCCACATTCAGCTTGTCGGGATGTCGCCGACCGCGGCGGACACCCACACCGCCGGTAAGCAAGTCCAGAAACCCGCGTAGCGACCACAGCCAGTTGCCATAGTACCAGCCGGTCCGGCCGCCGATGCGGCGTATCGGTCCAAACGCTTGTTCCGGTGGAACAGTGACCGTTACCGTACGCGAATCCACGAGGCGCGAACCATATCGGTCGCCACCCCAAGATTGCGTTTTGCCGGCTGATGACAGCGCATCCGACCAATGGGTTTCAGCAAATTCTCGATCCTCGTTCACCAGCGCGCGAGCAATCGCATCGCGCACGGAGCGAGGACGCACCGCGAACACGGATTCGGCTAAGTTGTTCGAGACGAGCGTCGGATTCCGCAAGCTTTCGACGAGTTTCCGACCGACCCGAGCATAAAGTGGTGTAACCAGCCCCAACCAGAGACTGGACAGGTAGGGAGTCAGGAGGGGCACAGGAATCATCCATCGCGTCAACCCGCGCTGCCGGCCATACTCGTGCATGATCTGGCCATACGAGACCTGGTCGGGGCCGCCGATCTCGTATACCTGCGAAGCCGAGGCCGGAAATTCCGAAGCGGCGTACAGATACGCCAAAAGATCTTCGACCGCAATCGGCTGCGCTTTCACCTGCACCCAGCGCGGGCAAATCATGATCGGCAGTCGTTCGACCAGCGCTCGGATCATCTCAAACGACAGACTGCCAGAACCGATTACGATCGAGGCACGAAACTCAATCACTAGGGAATGATGGGCCCGCAAAATGTCCCCCGTCTCTTGGCGACTGCGGAGGTGTTTCGAGAGCTTCTGGTCTGGATTGCCAAGGCCACCCAGATAGACGAGCCGATGGACGCCCGCGCGTGTGGCGGCTTTGGCAAAGTTTTCTGCCGCAATCCGATCTTGAGTTTCGAAGTCGCGGTTGTCGCCCATGGAATGGATGAAGTAATAAGCGGTCTCCACTCCCTCGAATGCGGATTGCAGAGATTCGGGGTCGAAGACATCTCCACTGACCACCTCTGTGGTGCTGCTGACACGTTCACGCAATGCCTCGGGCCTCCGGGTAATGCACCGAACGCAGACGCCCCGCTGCTGGAGCAACGACAGTAGTCGCCCTCCCACATATCCAGTGGCTCCGGTTAGCAAGATCAGTCTCGACATCATACTACCCAAACGCTTGATGGACTCACGACTCTTGAGATGGCTAGCGCGCGACGCGAAGACGCTGAGCATCCAAATTGTGCCCCAGAATCACACCGAGCACGTGGCGCTACGGTAACCGAACCAATACTCCGATGTGAGGCCGCGCGAGTAAAACTGGATGCGGTTTGACTGTGGTTGATTGATTCACTCAATTTGGGTCGCCTATTAATAGTCGTGGGTCGCCAAGGAAGTGTTGAGACTGAAGAGAAGTACGATTGGAACCACGACTTCCTCGATCTAGATGTCAGCTGTTATCAAATTTGACGCTCCGATATCAACGGCGCGCCATCTGGCAGGGCTTACGGCTCAAGATCAGCAGCAGGAACAGGATCGCCACGGCCGGCACAGCGATGCTTTGCACATCGAGATCGGCTCGAGCGCGGCCCGACAAGGTTTGCCAAACGGTGTGGGCCAGAAACAGGACATGCGCCGCCACGGCGGCTCGTAGCATCCAAGCTGGGTGTGGCAATCGCATCCATTGAAACAGTAACGAGAACAGCGGCAGGGTCTGTATTGCGTGTAAGGCCGCACCGTGGGGGTACTTCAGAACTCCCGATCTGCCCCAGATTTCGGGCGACCGAGCGTTCGAGAGGTTCACTTCTCCGGCGATCGTGATCAGCAGGCCCAAGCCGCAGGAAACCAACAGCAGCCACAGTCCAGCGTGGATTGCAATCACGCGAGATTCAGGCATCGGCCGGAGGTAGCGTGATCTCCAGCACAGCCAGGCGATGCCTGTCGTGACGAGCAGGATCAATCCGAGCATCGTCGACTCAATTGTCGCATCAAGGGTAGTCGCTCGGTTGAAGTGTGAGGGTACTCCCCGCCATTGCTGCAGCGTGATCAGTCCGACTTCCAACAGCAGGCCGCCAGACATGTAGCTGGCCAGGCGCCGGTCACAATGGCGGGGCTCGAACTGGGAAAGAACCCATGCAATTGACCAGACCGTCACTCCGGCAGAGACCCCAAACAGACCGGGCTTGCGAAGTGACAATGGGCCGGACCAATCAGCTCTCGTGACCCACAACAATGTGAGATGAAATAGTCCACTGACGATCAATACCGTGCCAATCAAGATCGACGGTCGAAACGTCGCCAGCAGTCTGCCATCGAACACTGCTGCATCCTCAGGCAACGTACGGTTTCCACGGTGTTTACTGATGTCTGAATATACGTCGACAAGCGGCTTCGGGGCGTTCACTCGCAAGATTTCGTTGGACCTCATCTGGTGGTTTACCTCCGTGGTAAGACGTGCCCCAAGCCGCCATCGATTCCAATCACCTGACCGGTAATCCAATCGTTCTCGGCATCGAGCAGCCAACTCACTAGTGACGCCACCTGCTCAGGTTCGCCGAGACGACCCAATGCATGCAGTTGAGCCGAGGCGTTCGCATTCGAGGCATTCTCCCAGATCCGCCGCGTCATCTCTGTACGAATCAGGCCTGGACTGACAACGTTGACGCGGATGTTGTTCGCAGAGTAAGTCGCCGCTGCCGAGCGGGCCAAGCCAATAACGCCAGCTTTAGCAGCAGCGATGGCTTCGTGATTCTGAATACCAATCTCAGCTGCCGCCGAAGCGAACAAGATGATTGCGCCCCCTTGTTCACGCAGCAGCTTCGCACCGGCGCGGATGGTCGCGAACGCGGTGAACAGATTCGTCTCCATAATCTGGCGGAACTCGTCGTCGGTTGTGGTGTGTGCCGGTTTCAGGAGAATCGAACCGATACAATTGGCGATACCATGAAACCCGCCGTGGGCGTCCGCCACAGCCAGCAACGCCTGTTCCAATGGCTTCGAACTGGTCAAGTCAACCGTCACAAACGGCTGGCCCAATTCATTGGATAGCGTCAGCAGTTTCTGCTCGTCGCGACCGATTAATAGAACTTGTTGGCCGTGCCGGACCAATCGTCGGGCGACTGCCATTCCGATCGTCCCCGTAGCACCGAGAATCGCAACTGAGCTCATAACTATTCTCTCAGCAATCGGTGGTGGACCAATTTATTAATGTGCCAACAACTCAAGACTCTGGAAGCTTCGGCAGCCAGAACCCAATTGGAAAAACGCGTCAACTCCTGGTACAGCGATCTACCAGGCGTTGACGTGTAATGGGATCGTAATATCCGGCATTGATTGTCAACACGGACTCGAATTCTCTGCCTAACGACGTCGTCGCGCTGATACGCGATTGGTCATGAGTTGACCCGTATGCGGACAAACGTAAGAAGCGTGTTGCGACGCCGCCGGAGGGACTTGAGCGCCCTTAGCTGGTGCGACTGGCGGCAACATCACGCTGTCGATCACATGAATCACTCCGTTCGCGGCGTCGATATCTGTTGCGACGATGCCGGCACCATTGATCGTTGCTACACCGCTCTTCATCGATGCCGTTAGCGTTCCACCCTGAACCGTCTTCAGTTCTTTCTTGCTCAGGACTTCATTGGAGAAGACCCTGCCCGGGACCACATGGAACTTAAGAATTGCAATCAACTTCGCCTTGTTTTCCGGCTTCAGCAGGCTCTCCACCGTGCCGGCTGTAAGCTTCGCGAAAGCAGCATCTGTGGGAGCGAACACGGTCAGCGGCTTATCTCCCGAGAGCACCTCGACCAGGCCTGCCGCTTTTGCGGCGGCGAGCAAGGTTTTAAAAGTTCCCGCTTTGTCGGCCGTTGCGGGAATGTTTAATTTCGAAGGCAGAATCACCTGATCGATCACGTGAATTACGCCGTTCGAGCAAGCGATATCTGTGGCGACGACCTGTGCCTGATCTATCTGGACTTTTTCGCCAGCGATTTTGACATCCACCCGCTGACCGTTGATCGTAGCCGCGGCATTCAGCTTAACCACATCTGCCGCCATCACTTTGCCAGGAACAACATGGTACGTCAGCACCGCGATCAGCTGTTGCTTATTTTCGGGCTTCAGCAATGTGTCGACCGTTCCGGCGGGCAACTTGGCGAAAGCCTCATCCGACGGTGCGAATACAGTGAATGGCCCCTTCCCTTTGAGCGTTTCGGCTAACCCGGCCGCATCCAATGCTGCCGCGAGTGTCTTAAACGAACCGGCCTGGACCGCTGTCGTCACAATGTCCTTGGTCGCGTCTCCTTCCGCCATCGCAATTCCCTGTGCGACCATCATTACGGCAGCTGCTGTTCCCAACATCAATCGGCGAATCATGTCGTGCTCCCAAAATCGAAATTTCCGTGCTGCGCGATGATCGATTTACTAAAATTCGTTCAAATCGTTCAGCCACCGATTGACCGCATCCGAACGATTGAATTAACTCGATTTTGGAGAATTCTGAAAATCACAGTCCCGTTCGAGTGGAATAGCGTCGGTTACAAATCCAGCAATTATCGGTTTGATGACAGCTTGTAGCACCACATCGTGGCTTTTGCCGATCAAACCATTTTTTGCCCCTGCTGAAGTAACCGGTAGTGCAACACACGCAGAACGATTAAGGCGGAAATCTCCAGCGTCAATGTTCAGGGCGGTTGTTTCCGCTGATGCAGCGAAGGTTGGTCGAACATGAATCCTCTATTCTTCCCCTATTTGTTTAACATCATAGTCCTACTACCTATTGGCTTAATGACTCTGCTTGGCGGGAGGCGAGGCGGTCAACTTGTCTGTCAGGGGAAGTTCCCGGAAAGCCAAGGCTTCCGCACGATCCTCGGTTCGCTCTGGACGGCCATCCTGATCGGATCGGCGTTGGGCCTGATATTGCCGATTCCGATGTCGCCTCTATTGCTGATCCAGATTATTTACAAGACGCTGTGGTTGCTCGTTTTCGTGCTCCCTCGATTGCTCGGTGGGCGAACCAACGAAGTTCCGTGGGGCATCTCGCTGACGTTTCTGGTGATCGTCGCCACCTACCCCTGGGTGATTCCGTGGGGGCACGTATTCGGCAAATAGTTGTCACGACGGGAAGCATTTCCCGAAAGCAACGAGCAACCTCGGGGATCCCTTGATCTGAATTTTCCGTCGAAGGAGCGCCCACAGCAGACTCCGCTCTTTGGCCAGGAAAGCGAGCCACGTTTCGCTGTCGGCGGTCAAGCGGAGATCCGGCTGCTCCTCGTGGCCCAAGATCTCTTCTTCCGTGTAGCCGAGGATTCGTTCGGCTCCCTCATTCCAGGTTGCGATCTTCCCGTCAGGGTCAAGCATGAAGATCGCATAATCTTTCACGTTCTCGATGAGGATCTGCCAGCGCTCTTCCAGCGTCCATTGCGCCGGATCGCGATTCGACGGTTGCACCATTTCTGCTCGGCTCCGCACTTATCGCTGACCGCTCGTCACCCGGATTGGCACTTAAACTCACAATCCTTATTCAATCTCCGATGATAATTTCGGTCAGGTCTCGCCATCTTACAGTCGAAATCCTGCGAAAGGTGGCTGTACGCAAACGCCGCGCCGCACTCTGGCAAAGCGGAGTCTGACGCCTCACAGATATGAACAACCGTCGAGAAATAAGTACGCAAGACAGTCCCCGGTACCGCTCCGGGTCACCATCGAACCTTAGCATTTCAAACTTCAGATTTGCGATCAATCGAACCGAATTCGTAAAGCTGGGGCGATCGCTAGATGCGACCGCTCCAGCTTGAACTCATTTTATGCCGTAATAGCGGTTGACAGGTTGACATCGCGAACGGCTTCCATCAGGGCATCGATTCGAACTGGTTTAGAGATCCAGCCGTCAAGAGGCATCTGGTCCATATCGAACTCGTCAGGTGAGGAGCCGCTGACCGCGAACACACGCAAATTGCGTAGCCGAATGCTATCGCGCAGAGATTTCAAAAACGTCGGGCCGTCGACCTCGGGCATCCGCATGTCGAGCAAGACCAAGTCTGGCAATTCATGCTCGTGCAGAAAGTCGATTGCCTCACGACCGTTTTGGGCGGTACCCACTTTGATGCCTCGCTGGCGCAGGCAGGAAGCCAGGAGTTCCCGCTCATTCGCCTGATCTTCCACGATCAAGACCGTGGGTGCTGACTGTCGACCGTGATCGTCTCTTGTCTCTTGCTCAAGGCTGGTGAGTTCCGAGAACACTTCATTCAGCCTGCGCTCGGGATCAATCGCCTGCCCCACGTCCAACTGGCCCTGCAGAAGTTCCAGTTTCAACATCATTTGATTGAGCTTGTTCTTCCATTCATGCCGCAGTTCGCGATCCATTGGCGCAAGAGTCGCGGTTTCAACATCAAAGCGCGCAGACTTCTCCAGTACTTCCTCCCGCAAAACGGGGATATCGTCAGGTGCCTCAATACCCAATCGCGCGATCGATCCGCGCGATCGGAGGACTTCAACAGAGATACCCAGACTGGGGAATAGAACTTTTTGACCCGGACGACGAGACAGTACGAGCATTAGCACACCCTTCCTTGGAAATGAATGGACGCACGGCCGTCAACTCTGTGACAGTCGCGACATCCGGGGGAGCGTCTTGCTCGACGGACACCTCCGTGTGTGCCCGAGACAGATCGGTATCATAATTCGCCCGATTGGCATTTCAAGTCGATCTTTGTGAAGTCTCAACTTTTCGTAGAACGCTACTGTTTCCCCAGTGGGACCTCCTGCAACAACTTTTTGAGCTGCGCGCGCTTCAAGGGTTTAACGAGGTGCATGTCGAATCCGGCAGCTAACGCTTTCTGACGATCTGCAGGGAATCCATAACCGGTGAGTGCCACGAGGAAAAGCGAGGGGCGATGCGGAACTGCTCGAACACGACGCGCCACCTCGAAGCCATCGAGACCAGGAAGTCCAATATCAACCAATGCTACATCGGGACGCCACTCTGAAATCAGCTTAATGCCTTCCAGTCCATCTGCGGCCACGTTGACTTCGTGGCCGTCGAGCTGCAGCAACGCCTGCAGAGTCGACCGGCTGTCCGCTTTGTCCTCCACAATCGCAATTCGCAAGCAGCGGGTTGACTGACTTCTCGCATCGGCGGTAGCGCTGGGCTCGGGGCGCGAGACAGGTTTGGGAAGTAACGGCATGCGCACAGTGAATTCACTGCCCGTGTTGTAACCATCGCTCCTGGCGCTGACGGTTCCACCATGAAGTTCGACAATGGCCCTGACGAGCGTCAGGCCGACGCCCATGCCGCCATCAGCACGGTCGAGCGTTTCATTCGATTGGACAAATAAATCAAAGACACGATCGAGCATTTCCGCAGAGATGCCGACGCCACGATCTGTTATCCGCATGATTGCCTGACCGTCCTCGGTCCCCAGTCGGACGGAGATTGTCTCTCCCGACGGAGAATACTTGGCGGCATTCTTCAACAGGTTGATCACGACCTGCTGCAACCGAGCCGGATCGCCATGAACGCACGTGTCCAATGTGACACCTGTCACGTCTAGACGTTGTTGGCGGGCCACAATGATTGGCTGGACTGCTTCCATTGCGGCTTCGACTACGTCGGCCAGCAGGCACTCCTCTCGCCGCAGCACAATCTTGTTCTGCGTGACACGCGCTACATCAAGCAAATCATCCAGCAGCAGGCCCATTTGCTCCGCCTGGCGGTTTACCACCTGGCAAGCGGCACCAGGCTCCCCGGTCAGGTGGGCCATTTCCAGCAGTTGCGAGGCATTGAGTATGGCCCCCAGCGGGTTTCGCAGTTCGTGCGAGAGCATCGCCAGGAAGTGATCGCGGTTACGAATCGCCTGTTGGATTTCAAGTTCGGCTTGCTTGCGAGCGGTGATGTCGCGAGAAATGCCGGAAGCGCCTATCACCCGCCCATAGCTGTCTCGGATTGGCGAGACTGTGTGCTGCACTTCGATGATCGCTCCGTCTTTCCGCTGTCGTCGGTGTTCGCCGGTAAATGACTCCCCCGCGCGAATCGATTTCAGGACGGTATCGAACTGATCTGCTGACTCAGGCGGGTACAACATCCGCGCGTTGTGGCCCACGACTTCGTCCGCCTGGTATCCGTACATCGCCTCCGCGCCGCGATTCCAACTGAGAATGGTGCCGTCCAGATCCTTGCCAACGATGGCATCGGCCGAGCATTCCACGATTGCGGACAGATGTTGCAACCGAGCTTCGGCCGTCTTGAGTGCCGAAATGTCGATGAGCGACAACACCACCCCTTCGAGTGCCGCGGGGCTAATCTGATACGACAATATGCGGAGAAAATAGGAGTTGCCGTCGCTGTCGTGAATCTCTTTTTCAATCGGGTTTCCGCTGATGAGAACTTGTTGCAGCGCGTCAATCAAGGGTTCGTCGAGCAGGTTTGTAAAGCCCGTGATGGCCCGACCGATATCTTGAGGCAACAAATTAAACAGCTTGCCGACCCGTGGTGTGAACCGTCGAATACACAGGTTACGGTCTAGGAACAAAATGCCGACGTCGGTCGCCAATAGCAGATTTTCCAAGTCCGCAGTCACCTGGGTCAACTCTTCGATTTTATGCTGATACTCAGCATTGACGGTGTAAAGCTCTTCGTTGACTGAATGCAGTTCCTCGTTCGTGCTTTGCAGCTCTTCATTCGATGCCACAAGTTCCTCGTTTGTCGCCTGCAATTCTTCGTTACTGGACTCCTGCTCCTCAATCATGGCCTGCAAATTCTCTCGCGTATGGCTGAGTTCCTGTTCAAGGGTCAGGACCTGTTCGCGCGATGCAACCCCCAGGTCGATCGCGGCTTCCTCACGCGGGGGCGCAGATTGTTGCATGTCATCCAGAATCACCAGATAGCTCGTCAGACCAGAGATCCGGTCATTCAGTGGTTTGACAGTGAGTCGCATGAGCGACTCGCCATCACCTTCAGCGGGAACTCGGATGCCCGTGAACACAACGGGTAACAGTTGTTTTTCTGCACGCGAGAGCGCGCCGAGCAGAATCATTTTGAGCTCATTGCCCACTAACTCGAGGAACTGTGTGGTGGCCCGGCCGTTGCGCACCTCGAGGTATTTGCCCGCCCCACCAAAACAATGGACGAGTTCCTTGCGATCATTGATCAGAAAGCTGGGTGGCATGTGCTCTTCGAGCAACCGATCGTACACCGCCTGCTGCAATCGGTCGGACGCGGCAGCACTCGTCGTATACGACAGGTTGATCCTCGGCTTTTGTGGCAGTCCCGAAGGCAACAGTAACCGAAAGTCCGGACGCAACCGTACGTCCCGGCGTTTCCGATACAGCTTCCGGTGGTCATCCACGGGCTCGAATTCATCAGACAGATCGCCCGGGCTTTCACTGGGGCCCAGAAACAGCACTCCCCCCGCCTTCAGGCCGAAGTGAAACAATGACAGCACTTTTTTTTGCGCCCCCGGCTGCAGGTAAATCAACAGGTTACGACAGGTAATCAGATCGAGTCGAGTGAACGGCGCGTCTTTCAGTAGATCGTGCGGGGCAAACACGATCATCTTGCGAAGTTGAGGCACAACCTGAAAGCCGTCCCCTTTTTGAACAAAGTATTGCTCGCGCCGTTGCGGCGCAATGGCGTTCAGGGACTCCGCTGAGTAGACCCCCGCGCTGGCGAAGTCGAGCGATGCTCGATGGGCGTCCGTGGCAAAGATTCGGACCGTTGGTTGTCGGTGCAGCAGCGCCAGTTGTTCGTGGATAATAATGGCCAACGAGTAGGCCTCTTCCCCGGTGGCACACCCTGCGACCCAGACGCGAAACTCCTGATCGTCCCTGATGCCAGCCAGCAACCGTGGCAACTCTTCAACCGCCAGTCGATGAAACGCTTCACGGTCCCGGAAAAATTGGGTCACACCGATCATCAGATCCTTGTAGAGCTGATTTAGCTCTCCGTTATTTTCCGAGAGCCGGTCGACATACTGCTCCACGTCCAGCGACTGATTGAGTAGCAATCGCCGTTCGACGCGACGAGTTACGGTGCTGGGTTTGTATTGGCTGAAATCGATGCCATATTCGGCTCGTAGCATGCGGAATATCGCTTGCAATCCAACTTCCGGAACGACCGGCTCCTCGCTGCCGCGGGCTTCTGGGAAGCGACGAAAGCGGACCAGCTTCAAGATCGCATCTGGCATGTCGGCCGGCGGCAGAACGAGGTCGACGAGGCCAGTTTCGCGGGCGCTCCGTGGCATCCCATCAAATTTCGCGGACTCTTCGCTCTGGACGACGACCAATCCGCCGGCCTCGTGGATGTCGCGAATGCAACGCGAACCGTCACTTCCAGTTCCGGATAAGATCACCCCGATTGACCGAATGCCCACATCCTGTGCCAGGGAACGCAGGAACCGATCAATCGGCAACGCGAAGCCTTGTGTCGGATCCTTGTCTGTCAGAAACAGCCGCCCGGCGGACAGGATCATCTCCTTGCGTGGCGGCATGAGATAAATTGAATTCGGCCGAATCTCAGTGCCATCCTCCACGTGGATAATCGGAATCCGCGTGCGACGGGCCAGCAGTTCATCCATCATACTTTTGAAATCGGGCGACAGATGCTGCACGATGACAAAACATAGACGCGAGTCCTCGGGGACTTGCTCGAAAAACTGTTCGAGAGCCTCCAAGCCACCAGCTGAAGCTCCGATCCCGACCACATAAAATGCCTCAACAGCCGGGGAAACTGATGGTGATTCCAAACCTGTTTCTGGTTGGGAAAACCCGCTCGCAGGATGAGTGTTCATCTTTGAACCTCGGAATTCGGCGAGTGGGCAGCGACAACTAGCTTGCCAGCCATCCTCGCCCTGAATCAATCAGGCGTGCCACGGCTCTTCGCGACATGCGATTTATAGAAGTGGATCGCAAAGTAGGAACTACGGGCACCATGCCCCCGTGGCACGCCAACTACATGCAAGATGGACTCCAATCAATTCTTCAAAGTTAATTCTCTGAAGTTCCGCTCTTACTGAACCTGGGCGAGAACTTGACGTCAACCCGCGATCCACTACCGCCGGTGCCATTGACCGATGTCCGCTCCACGCGCTTTTGCCCCTGTGACAGCTCGGTGAAAAGCGTGTTGAATCGAGATGCCAGACCGCGGAATTGGTCTTGCCACTCGGACTTCGCCATTCCTGTATTTACATCAGCTAAATACGCGGCTTTTCCGGCGTGATTGATCAGTTCGATCACCTCCTCACTCCACGATCGCTGTGCGCTCGGCGCGCGCGATGCGATCGCTCTGACCGGAACCAACGAATCCAGCATCCGTTGCGCCAGACTGCTCGGAATCGCGACTCCGAAATCGCGAGATTCGCCGCCATGCGCCGCCTTGAAAACGTTGATCCCGACGACCTCGCCCTGCAGATTCACCAGTGGACCACCATGATTGGCGGGACTAATCAGGGCGTCCGTATGGAGCGATGTGGCTTGCCCGATGCCATTCCCGGCATCCTTGCTGATAGCGCTGACGATCCCTGCCGACACCGGGGGGTCGGAAGATCCTCCGATCGCCAGCACCCAATCGCCAATGCGAGTTTCGTCGAAATCCGCTAACTTCGCCGCAGGCAAGTCGGGTCCTTCAATTTTCAAAACGGCCAGACCAGCTTTTGTATCTTTACGAGCAACCTTCGCAGGGTACTCGATATTGGTTTGAGTCTTAACAATGAATTGAGTCGCCCCGGCAACGACATCGCAGTTAGTCAACACATATCCCTCACGGCTCACGATGACGCCAGTGCCACATTGCTGTGGAATCGGTTGCGGGCCAATCAACGGGCCACGGGTTTGATGGAATGCATCGATTTGACTGAGCGCGTAGCCAAAGTAGCTGTGCCAGGAATCGGGTAATATCGATTTCGCCGAGGGTATTGCGGCGTATGCTTGTTGATTGGCGCGAATGCTGACAATCGCCGGTCGAATAGTTTCAGCAGCTTTTCGAAACGCCGCGGAAAGACTCGTCGCGTTTCGTAGCGAGTCCTTGTCAGGAATACTCAACGGAGTCGCTGTTGGCGAGCCAACATCTTCGGCCTTCGCCGAAGTGACGTTGCCCGAGATGATTAAGATCGTAAGCAGAGCACAGAGCGTACACTGCAGCCGTCGCGGATCTAAACAATTACCTTTCATGATAGTATTTCTCCTTTCTACCGGTGCGGATCAAAAGCCGACACCAGCACAAATTGCCATATCGACACGGATCTCGATTACGGGGCCAAATGCCCGCGGATTCTCATCCACGCGTTGTGCATTCGCCCGACGGGCGATCTGAGGGAAGATCAAGAACATCCGCCAGCGCGAGAGGACCTCGCCCCTCGCGCGGCGAATTCCAGCGAAGAGACATCGTATACCGAGCTTAGCGAAGCGTCGGATTAAGTGGACGTCTCGATCCGCTTGGCGTCTGCGCCATCACAATAATGAATGGCCACCTTTTGACGCTGGGACTCGGGCTTTTTGGACAGCGTGAGATGCAGGACGCCATCACTCAGTGTGGCTTCGATTGTACCGGGATCCACCCATTGGCCCAATGCGATCATCCGCTCGAATTGCCCGAAGAATCGCTCATCATGCGTCACTTCTTTGCACTCGGCAGCCTTGCGTTCACCGCGAATTAACAACCGTCCCTTCTCGACCGAGATTTCAAGATCGGCCAAGGCAATTCCCGGTACGTCGACATCGATGAAGAAAGCGTTTCCATCTTCCCACATGGCAAGCGGGGCGATCTTGCGAGCAAGAGTTCCGGCACTATCGCCATTCCACGGGAACTCGCGATCCAACTCACGGAACACAGTTTGGATGGGATCGGCAAGCAACGCCGACACCCGATTGGGGAGAGTCGTCAACATTGTAAATCCTCCAAAAAAGAGCACCGTTACGATACGTTAAGGCAGACTGTTTTGACTAAGAGCGAACCGATTCACTTGACGGCCGTCATTTTGACCGGATGCTGCTCACGCCGTCTCAAATTATCAAAAGGTGTGCCAATTCTTCGTTGTGATGGCGAATCTCGACGTAACTTATGGGTTTTTATGAAATAACGACTCGCAGCTCGAAATCTATTGAGCGGGTCGTGGCTGCCAAAGTGACAGTAACCGCGATCGCGAACACGCATTTACTTACCTTGTAACTGCTCCCACTTCCTTATCAATCGACTCCCATTGACTGATTGCGAGCGCGCTCGCAGATCTGGCGAACGAGGCCGTCCATCACGGCATGGACGAATTCCGGCGGCAGAAATTTGAACGGGATAAGGCGATCCATATAAAGGTTGCGGGACGTGCGAGGAGTCCTTCAAATCGATAATATGCCATGATGGACGAACCGAAGATCACGGAAGCCGTTGAAACTTGCTTGACCCTCGCCATCGGTACTCGATGCCCCAAAATCCACTGGGCGGAGCTGTCCATGAAGATCGCCATCATCTTTTCAAGGACATCGCTGATGAGAGTCATCGTCTCACTCATTCTGTTGCTGATCCAGGCACCGGCGCTTCAGGCGGCCGATCGCCCCCTGAAGGTCTTCATCCTCGCGGGTCAGTCCAACATGGAAGGGCATGCAAAAATCGAGACGTTCGATTACATCGGCGATGACCCTGCCACCGCACTGCTCCTCAAGCAGATGCGCGGCACGGATGGCAAGTCAACGGTTTGTGATCATGTCTGGATTTCGTATTACACGGGGGTGGGAGAATCGAATGGCGAGGGTTTCGGCAAGCTAACTGCGGGCTATGGATCGCGGCAGAAGCCGAGTGAAGATGGCGGCAAGATCGGGCCTGAATTTACTTTCGGACTGACGCTCGACGAGAAGCTCAAGGAACCGGTCTTGATCATCAAGACGGCGTGGGGCGGGAAGTCGCTCCATACCGACTTCCGTCCTCCGAGTGCCGGGCCGTATGTGTTGAGCGATTGGCAGAATGAGAACTATCCAAAACAGGAAGGGCACGGCATCCCAAAGGACTTCGAGAAGTGGAAAGCCGACAAGGTCAAAGAGACCGGCGTTTATTATCGCCTCATGATCGAGCACGTGAAGCGCGTGCTGGCAGATCCGAACCGCGTTTGCCCGGCTTACGACCCCGCAGCCGGTTACGAGATCGCGGGCTTCGTGTGGCTCCAAGGTTGGAACGACATGGTGGACGGTCACGTCTATCCGCAGCCGAACAAGGGCGACGCCACTCCGCGTTTCGCACGCTACAGCGACTGCCTCGCGCACTTCATCGGCGATGTACGGCGGGATCTTGCCGCTCCCAAGATGCCCTTCGTGATCGGCGTGATGGGCGTGGAAGGTTCTAAGGCAGGTTCTGAGGTCGTGGCGTTTCGTGAGGCGATGGCCGCTCCGGCGTCGCTGCCGGAGTTCCAAGGCAACGTCGTCGCCGTGCAGACCGCTCCATTCTGGTCCGAGGAGCTCGGAGCCATCGACGACAAATACGGCAAGGTCCGGCAGATGGGCTACTACCTCGACTCAAAGCACAAGGATCACGCCAACGCCGATGGATCGATGACTCCCGAGCAAAAGCGAGAGTACCTCCAGAAGTTTGAAGCCGAGCTCATCTCGCCTGCTGAAGTCGCACTCTGGAAGCGAGGGGCATCAAACGCTGGCTATCACTACCTCGGTTGCGCAAAGACGTTCGCACTCATGGGCCAGGCGTTCGCCGAAGCGAATCTCGCGATGCGGAATCCGCCCAAAGAGCGGGTTGCTACGGAGCCCAGGCAAGGCGAGATGGCGGGCTATTTGCTCGTGCCGAATGAGAAAGTGCCGGAGACGTTCAATGCGGGTTTCTCGATGTACATCGCCGCCTGGCCGCTCTTGAAGCAGTATCCGGGGCAGCGATTTCAGTCGGGACTACCCGGAACTTGGATGTTTGCACAGCCCGTCGATAAGCCGTTGGAGAAAGGGTACTCGGACATCGAAGGCGGGCTTGGTTGGTGGCGCGATACTGAGTACGCCACGGAGACTCCCAAATTCATCATGGGCGGAGTCGCTCCAGACTTTGTCGAGTGGGCCAATGGTCCCGGAGCGGGTAAGGGGCGCGATTGGGCCAAACCCAATGGTAAGTACGCCGTCGCTCAGCTCAGCCCTTGGGTGCTGTGGCCGCCGGACGGCTTGAATCTGAAGCAAGGGACGCGCGGCGAATGGTTTGGATATGGCTATCTGCCGCTGCCGCTCACTCAGTCGAAGACGAAGACCGACGGGCAAGACATTCCCACCGGCAACCACTGTTGGACGCTGTTTCTAAACACGGACAATTTCAAGGGACCGGTCGCGTTCTTTACACCGTATTTCTGGTCTCGCAACGCAGTCCGGGAACCGCGCTTTGCCGGAAATCTACTCGACACTCGCCCGTCCAATCCGAACCGTGCATTGCAGATGGAGACTCAGCACATTCCGAGTGTGCAGGCGACGGACTCAAAGGGCGTGACTTACGCACGAGTCAGTCCGACGCAGTTCCCGAGCGACGTGCTAGGCGAATCGGCGCTGGTGCATCGGATTACTTCATACAACAAGCAGGCATTGTGGGATGCCGTGCAAGTATGGTTCGACGGTGGCGCGGCCGCGAGCGGTGAGGTCAACTCGGACGGAGCGGCGCTGCACGAGTTCCCCGGTCGCGGCGGAGCGACATGGCAAATCTATCCTGACGGGACCAGGAGAGAAGAGAAGGTTCCTGTCGCCTGGAATTCGTTTGCGACGCCCTTCGCGCCGGATCGCAACACCTTCGGCTACAAGTGGAACTCTCAGTGGGTGAGGCGGGACAACTCAACCGATCGTACTTTGGTTGTGCTGCCCGAGTTCTTCCGCCTTGGACAGAACGACAAACAGAAACCCGTGTGGTCGCCGGTACCCGCGACTGAAGTCCCCGCCGAGACTGGCCTCGCCGACGTGCATTTCGACCGGAAGCGGAACGGACCGCCGAAAACTTACGAGACTCCCTCGGACGCCGACAGTTGCTGGCAGAAGCCCGGTCCCAAAGCGGGACCATTCAAAGCGAAACTCGGCGATAGCAGCGTCGCGACTTACTACTGGTACCGCTTCGCCGATCAACCTGCGATGCTCAATGCCGACCTGACCGACGCTGAGCGTGAAGCCATCCAAAAGCGAGTTGAACTCTTACACCGTCACTGGAGCAAGGATCGCGAATATCTGGCTCCGCCCGCGGGCGGGCATCTCGCCGACCTCGATCCGGCGGTACTCGTGACTCCACCGCAGGGCCTCGAAGTCGGGTACGTGCCCATCGTCACTCGGCAGGAACTCGACAGCAACGAGAAGCCATGATATTCACCGGCCGATTGCAATTGCTTCAGTCGCTTCAGCAAATGGAAAAGGGGAACCAACGATGAATCCCCCTCCAAGCCAATGTTGGTCAGATTGATTAGGAAAGTCGCCATGCTCCGCTCCTCCGGCACTTGCTCCCTAGCGTGTCTGTTGTCCCTTCTCGTATTCACCGATTCTTCAATTTTCGCCTCAGATCTGGTTCTCGACCGGACCACAGCTTTAACGGAAGAACGGCCGCTCGACGAGGTTATGGTCGACGGGCTCAACCGCTTCTGCCTCCGCGAACTGGCCGACTCACGCCAACAACGAGCGGCCCAATGGAGTCGTGATTTCTCGAATGCCAAGGTTTATGCGGCAGGCATCGCTCGACGGCGTGAACGTTTTCGACATGTGATCGGGGCCGTGGACGCTCGACGCACGGTCCTACCTACACCGATCTCTTTACAGCGATTCGAACTGGTCTCCACTCTGGACAGATCGTCAATCGTCGCCCAAACGAGCGGAGTCACCGTCCACGCCGTTCGCTGGCCGGTGCTCGACGGTGTCACTGCGGAAGGACTGTTACTTGTTCCGGCAACCCTGCGCGCTGGTGTCGTCGCCCTGCCGGATGCCGACTGGACGCCGGAAATTTTTGCGGCTTGAGTGAGGGGTTGCCCGAATCAGTCCAGTTTGTCCGCCAACTCTCCGCGGCAGGTTGTCTCGTGGCCATTCCCCTGTTAATCAGCCGCAGCAACGAATTCTCCAGCAGCCCGCGCGTGACATCCACCGATGTTCCCCTAGATTCAAACTGTTTCATGAAACGGTGAGCTGGTTCGAACGCAACAATTCACCAAAGCATGGCGAGTCAAAACAGACCGCATGAAATCCAGGATTTACTGAATTCTGCTCTCTAACGGCCAAAGCGTATTATCGTCAGAGGACTCTATTCGGGGAGGCAGCTAGCTCTAAGAATCCGCGATTCGGATCGAGTCCGACACCGGGAAGTTACAAACTGCGAACACGTGCGCGCGGAACTTTATTGAGTACGCCCGCGTTCAGACGCGGTTGAAATAGAGTGTCGCCGAATTGCTCTGGCCCAGTTGGATCGCGCTAGCGGAATGTGGATCGGGTGCGTGGTGCCTTTTTTAGCACGTCCACTGTCTGTGGCAGCGGACTTCCCGATTGACCCTCGGAATTGACGAGAGTGATCCGGATGTCGCGAGTCGTAAACTTCAAACCCTTTTTGGAAGTAGAGAACGTTAATTCTCTTAACGCTTGTTGCAGACTGGCGGCGGTGACACCGGCATTCAGCTGGACGGTGGCAATCTGGCGCCCACCGCTCAATTGCTTGGTCACTGTGCCCAGTCGCGACAGGCTGTCTGTCTTGAAGATGTCAGACTTGACCTTGCCGGTATTGACGTCGTTGATGCTCACGGTCAGGGTGCCTCCTGCGAACGAATTACCGGTCACCGTGATATTCGGCACGACGACCACAGCGGATTGTCCGTTGATAAAGGTAGCATGGGGACCGTTCAGCGACAGCACCGGTGCAATCACCGGGTCGGGATTTGTTACGGTGATTTGGATCGGTTGCGCGACCGACGATTGCCCATCGCTGACCACCGCTTGCAGGACGTAAATGTTATCTCGATTGGTATCAGCCGGATTCCCAAAATCTGGCGGAGTCGCGAAGCGGATCGCCCCTGTGGTCGGACTGATGGTGAAGAGACCAGCGTCCGTCCCCGAGAGGCTGTAAGTCAGAGTTTGAGAGGGCAGATCAGCGTCGGTGGCATTCACGTCCAGCACCACGACTGACGACAGGGTCCCGCCGGTGACCGCCACGATAGCCTGCGATGTGATCACCGGTGTATTGTCATCAGTCGGAGTGACAGCGAAGGTGAGTGCTCGGGAAGTGGCCTGTGTGGGCGAGCCATTATCGGCGACGTTGACGGTGACGTTATAGACATTGTCGGATCCGACATCGGTGGGCTGTTCGAAGTCGGGTGCGGTCAGGAATCGGATCTCGCCGGTGGCGGCATCGATGGAGAATCGTGCGGCGTCGGGCCCTGACAGGGTGTAGGTGAGTGCCTGTGCGGGCAGATCGGCGTCGGTGGCGTTGACATCGAGAATGACGCTGCTGGCGGTGGTATTCTCGGCGACCTGAACGGCACTGGCCGAGGTGCTGACGGGCGGGTTGTCGTTGAGGTCCGTGACGGTGATGGTCAACTGCTGCGATGTGCTGCGCGCGGGAGTGCTGTTTTCCGTGGCGGTGACGGTCAGTTCGTAAACATTGTTGGCGTTGGCGTCAGTGGGATGCTCGAAGTCAGGGGAACCGAGGAAGCGAATCTCGCCGGTCGTGGCATTGATGGAGAATCGAGCGGCGTCATCACCGGACAACGCATACGCGATCGTCCGTGCCGGGAGATCGAGATCGACGGCGTTGACATCCAGGATCACGGTCGTTGTCGAGGTATTCTCGGCAACTGTGGCGGCACTGGGGGAGGTGATCTGTGGCGGATGCGGGTTGTTCGAGGTGACGGAGAGAATGGCCGTGCGTGGTAGGCTGAGATCGACCCCGCCGTTGGCGGTGCCGCCATTATCCTGGGCCCGGACGGTGAGCTGCACATTTCCACTGGCATTGGCAGCGAGAGTGAAGGACAAGGTGCCGGTTGCAGAAATTGTGGGCAAAACGGCAAAGAAGGCATCGTTGTCCGTGGTGACGATGAAGGAAAGACCCTGGGATGATTCGCCGGGACCGGGTGTGCTGTCGGTAATCCAGCCCGTGACGGTGGCTGCACCAGTTCCTTCCGAGACATCAAGCGTGGACGGCATGTTGAACGTCGGGGCGTCGTTGATCCCCGTTACGGTCACGGTAAAGCTGGTCGTGGCCGAGAGGTCATCCGCTGTACCGAAGATGTTGTCGACTCCGGCATCAGTCACCGTCAATTGGATCGTCGCGGTGCCGAAGCGATTGGCTGCGGGGGTGAGTTGCAGGGTCCGATTTCCCCCTGAACCCGAGAGCACAAGGTTCTCTGCTGGGAACAGAAGTCCGTTATCGATCGATGCAGCCGTCGTCCGCAGTTGACCGGCCGGCGTTTCGACATCACTCACTGTCAATGGCAGAGAGAACGCCACGTCCTCTTTGGTGGTCTGATTACTCACTGAGGAAATTGTCGGCGCGACGTTCGGATTGATAACGGTGATTTGCAGTGCTTGAGTGGCGATCAATTGACCGTCGCTGACCGCGACCTGGATGAGATAAACGTTGTCGCCATTAGCATCGCCGGGAGCCGCGAAGCTGGGTGAGGCTAGGAAGCGAATCTCGCCGCTGGCGCCATTAATACTGAATTTTGCAGAATCGGCACCAGACAGGCTGTAAGTCAGCGATTGTCCGGGCAGGTCGGCGTCAGTCGCGTTGACATCCAGGATGACTGTAGCGGCCAGAGTGCCGCCAGCAACCGTGGTGGAAGCGGTAGAGGTAATAGTCGGCGGCTGGTCATTGACTCCCGTCACGGTGATAGTCAGATTGCGCGAGGTCAGTTGAGGCGGCGAGCCGTTATCGCTGACCGTCACTGAGACGTTATAGACATTGTCGCTTCCCACATCGCCTGGATTCTCGAAATCGGGGGACGTGACGAATCGGATTTCGCCGGTGGCGGAATTGATCACGAAGCGGGCTGCATCGACACCAGTGAGACTGTAGCTCAAGGACTGGACGGGGGTGTCGGCATCTGTGGCATCGACGTCCAGTACGACGCTGGTTGATGCGGTGTTCTCTGCGACTGCCACCGAACTGGAACCTGTAATGACCGGGACGTTGTCATTGACCGGTGTCACAGTGATCGTCAGCGTGCGTGATGCCGACAATATCGGTGAACCGTTATCGCTGACAGCAACCGAGATCGTATAGACATTGTCGGAACCCACATCGACCGGAGCTTCGAAATTAGGAACGGCGCCAAACCGGATCTCACCGGTTGCCGAGTCGATGGTAAACCGGGCGGCGTCAGCACCAGACAAACTATAAGTCAGTGATTGCGCGGGCGAATCAATGTCAATCGCATTGACATCGAAAACGACAGTCCCGGTAGTGGTGTTCTCGGCCACCTGGGCGGCACTCCCGCCGTTGATACTGGGGGCATTGTCATTCCCCGCCGTAACGGTGATCGTCAATGCACTGATCGAGACCTGGGCGGGAGATTGATTATCGGAGACCGAGACGGTCACGTTATAAACATTATCGGCTCCAACATCAGCAGGAGCCTCAAAGTCGGGAGGGCTGAGGAACCGAATTTCGCCGGTGGTTGGGTCAATCGCGAAGCGTGCGGCATCCGGGCCGCTCAGACTATAAGTCAGTGGTTGCGCGGGGGAGTCGCCGTCGGTCGCGTTCACATCCAGAATCACGGTACTCGAGGCGGTATTTTCCGCAATCTGAATGGAGCTCGCGGAGGTGATCACCGGCGCGTTGTCGTTGACGCCAGTGACCGTGATGGTCAGCGCACGGGTCGCGGACAGGGCCGGCGATCCGTTGTCCGCAACCGTTAGGATGATGTTATAAATATTATCATTTCCGGCGTCAGTGGGGCTGTCAAAATTGGGGCTCGTTGCAAATCGAATCTCGCCGGTCGCCGAGTCAATCGTAAAGCGAGCGGCATCCGTACCAGACAGGCTGTAGGTCAGCGATTGTGCCGGTGAATCAGCGTCGGTGGCGTTGATATCCAGGATTACCGAACTCGACAAGGTGTTCTCGACGACCTGCGCCGAATTGCCGACGGAAGTGATGACGGGAGCATTGTCATTGGCGGCGGTGACAGTGATGGTCAACGCGCGGGTGGTCGTCTGAATTGGCGAGCCATTATCAGCCACTGAGACGGTGACGTTATAAACATTGTCAGTTCCCACGTCGGCGGGGTTCTCGAAATCTGGCGAGCTGTTGAAGCGAATTTCTCCGGTGGCTGGGTCGATCGAGAAGCGTGCCGCATCCGGGCCGGTCAGACTATAAGTGAGTAGCTGTGCGGGGAGGTCGCCGTCGGTCGCATTCACATCCAGAATCACGGTGCTCGACGCGGTGTTTTCCGCGACCTGGATGGAGCTCGGGGAAGTGATTACCGGCGCGTTGTCGTTGACGCCAGTGACCGTGATCGTCAGCGCACGGGTCGTGGACAGGGCCGGCGAACCGTTGTCGGCAACCGTCACGACGATGTTATAGACATTATCATTTCCGGCGTCGGCAGGGCTGTCAAAATTGGGACTCGTTGCAAATCGAATCTCGCCGGTCGCGGAGTCAATCGTAAAGCGAGCGGCATCCGCACCAGCCAGGCTGTAGGTCAGCGATTGTGCCGGTGAATCGGCGTCGGTGGCGTTGATATCCAGGATTACCGAACTCGACAAGGTGTTCTCGACGACCTGCGCCGAATTGCCGACGGAAGTGATGACGGGAGCATTGTCATTGGCGGCGGTGACGGTGATGGTCAACGCGCGGGTGGTCGTCTGAATCGGCGAGCCATTGTCAGCTACAGAGAGGGTGACGTTATAGACATTGTCGGATCCGACATCGGTGGGCTGTTCGAAGTCGGGTGCGGTCAGGAATCGGATCTCGCCGGTGGCGGCATCGATGGAGAATCGTGCGGCGTCGGGCCCTGACAGGGTGTAGGTGAGTGCCTGTGCGGGCAGATCGGCGTCGGTGGCGTTGACATCGAGAATGACGCTGCTGGCGGTGGTATTCTCGGCGACCTGAACGGCACTGGCCGAGGTGCTGACGGGCGGGTTGTCGTTGAGGTCCGTGACGGTGATGGTCAACTGCTGCGATGTGCTGCGCGCGGGAGTGCTGTTTTCCGTGGCGGTGACGGTCAGTTCGTAAACATTGTTGGCGTTGGCGTCAGTGGGATGCTCGAAGTCAGGGGAACCGAGGAAGCGAATCTCGCCGGTCGTGGCATTGATGGAGAATCGAGCGGCGTCATCACCGGACAACGCATACGCGATCGTCCGTGCCGGGAGATCGAGATCGACGGCGTTGACATCCAGGATCACGGTCGTTGTCGAGGTATTCTCGGCAACTGTGGCGGCACTGGGGGAGGTGATCTGTGGCGGATGCGGGTTGTTCGAGGTGACGGAGAGAATGGCCGTGCGTGGTAGGCTGAGATCGACCCCGCCGTTGGCGGTGCCGCCATTATCCTGGGCCCGGACGGTGAGCTGCACATTTCCACTGGCATTGGCAGCGAGAGTGAAGGACAAGGTGCCGGTTGCAGAAATTGTGGGCAAAACGGCAAAGAAGGCATCGTTGTCCGTGGTGACGATGAAGGAAAGACCCTGGGATGATTCGCCGGGACCGGGTGTGCTGTCGGTAATCCAGCCCGTGACGGTGGCTGCACCAGTTCCTTCCGAGACATCAAGCGTGGACGGCATGTTGAACGTGGGCGCGTCGTTGATCCCCGTAATGCTGATGGCGAGTGTCTCCACCAGGGTATCACTGGCGCCGTTGGCGACACCGCCGCTGTCGCGTACAGTAAATTCTAGTTGGGCGTTACCGAAAGCATTGGCGGCGGGCAAGAAGCGGAAGCCGCGGATTTGGGCCAGGGTGTAATTTGTATCGCTGATCACGGGCGTGGTGCCGTCGGCGAGGTAGACTTGCCCCAATGCCGCTGGTAGTGACGTGACACGGTAGCTGAGTGTTTGGCCGGCTTCATCGGCTCCGCCCCCGGCGGCATAACTCAAGAAGTCGAGATTGAGCCCGGTCAGTGCAGAATCTTCCAGGAGGAAGACCTGTTGGGTGGCCCCGGCGGTCCGGATCGGTGCGTCATTAACGGCTGTGACAGTCACGGCGAAGCGGGTCGTGACGGAGAGGTCATCCGCCGTGGCGAAAATGTCGTCGACCCCCGCATCAGATACCGTTAATTCGATCGTCGCAGTCCCGGAGCGATTCGCAGCGGGTAGCAGGTACAGAATCCGTTCGCCACTGTCACCCACGAGCACCAGATTGTCCGCGGAGAATAACGTGGGATTGTCGATCGATGCAGCGGTGACTCGCAATCGGCCTGGCGCGGTTTCCAGGTCACTCACGGTAAACGATACCGCCAGTCCGAGATCTTCGCGGGTGGATTGGGAATTAATGGTCGTGATTGTCGGCGCGACATTCGGATTGGACAGTTCAACATCATATGTGCGCGTGTTTTGTCCACCCGAGCCGCCTTCTTCGAAGTCGTACACGGTCACGATCGGATCGTGGATCGGGAAACTGGAGTAAACGTGATCGACACTGAAGGAGTGGTGTTCCGCATCGATCACGAGGTTCGCGACCGTTCCATCTCCAAAATCGACCGTGCCGCGCCAGAAATCCCTTCCCGGATCGATGAACTGACCGGTCAATGTGAAGGGTTGCATCAACACGGCGGATTGAGTCGGTGCGTTGAGCAGGGTGGGAGCGACATTAATGATCAGGAGCTGCCGACGGAGCGTGCCCACCCCACCGTCGCTGTCGGTAACTGTGAGGTCGAGCGTATAAAGCCCTTCCCGGAATGGGGTAAACTGGAAGGATTCGAGGTCGCTGGTGGCGACAACTTCATCGTTGAGGCTGATGACCCAGGCGTAGGTAAATGTCTCGATGCCCGGATCGAGTGGCGGATCGCTGATCGTTAATAGAGTTCCCTCCGCGATCGGTTGTGATGTCTGGTTGGAATCAAACGTGATTCCCGGGATCGTCAACACCGCGGTGGGTGGCGTATTGACGATGGTCAATGACGCCACGGCCGAAGTGGTCACGCCCCCATCTCCGTCGGAGAATCGCACATGCATTTCATAGTTTGTGCCATCGGCGGTCCCATTGTTGATGCCGAGCGTGGCGAGTTGGGACCAGGTCCACGTGACACCGAATCCGTTGACAGTTCCGGCAGCTTCATCGCCGAAGAGGCCATCACCGTTAAGGTCCCAGGTGGGAGTCAGCGGGTCGTGAGCATCGGCGGGATCAGTCGCGGATGCCAGCACGGTCAAGGAATCTCCTTCGGCAATAACGTACGGTCCGGCTGCGGTCACTGACTGTGGAGCCAGATTAGCGGCCGTCACGAGCAGCGAATCACTGGTCTGGCCTCCATCCTTGTCAGTCACAGTCAGGGTTACCGTGTATGCTCCATTGTCCTGTACGATGAATGAAAAAGTCTGGGGCGTCGCACTCGGTATCACCTGGCCATTGGAGGCCACGACCTGCCAGGCGTAGGTCAGATTTGCGAGATCAGCCAAGGCGTCCGTAATCGTCGGCACCAACAGAGTCACTAGAGCACCTTCGTCTACTGAGCGGTTAAGCCCAAGGTCGACTCCAGCGGGCGCCACGTTCTCGACGGTGATGGTCTTGGTCACGGTAGTTGCCGCACCATCCTTGTCAGTCGCGACGAGTTGGACGACATAGGTTCCATCGTCATCGGGCGTGAACTCCAGGCTGCTGGTCGTCGCACTCGCATAGAGTGTGGCGGGAGATAGGCCGCGTTGCTTGGTTACAGTCCACAGGAGTGTCGGGGAGTCGAACATTCCCGCGTCCTGGACGGTGCTGGTGAGTGTAATCTCTGATCCTTCGGCACTGCCCGCGGGAGCTCCGACAATGGCGACCTCGGGCGAGGTATTCGCGGCCTGAATCTGAACTGACACTTGAGATTCGCCGCCGTCCTTATCAACCACAGTCAGCATTAAGGTATAAGTTCCCTGATCCGCAGGGATAAAGGAGAAGGCTGTCCCATCCTCGCCCGCCAGCAGTTCCCCCGCGGGTCCGTACAATTGCCACTGGATTGACTGGGCGGATGGAATGGTGTCGAGCACGCCGGGATCAGAGTACATCGTGGCCAAGTCGAATTCGACAGCCTGGCCCTCGTTGACGAACCGCGTGCCCCCCGTACTGAGCTGTGGAGCCGCATTCAGCACCAACACCCGGAAGGTATCGCTGTAGACGCGGCTGCCATCGTTGATATCGGTAATCGTCAGCGTCACCAGGAACACGCCATCGTCGGGGGCGATGAATTGGAACGTCGGTGTCGTGGCACCCACAATCGCCGGGCCGGTATAGCCGGCCGGAGGGGCGACAGACCATTCATAAGTCAGCTGTGAATCGATGTGCGGATTGGGGTCAGTCACTGTCGCGGAAATTTGAACCAATGACCCTTCGATTACCTCGCGGTCCTGGCCGATTTCGACGACTCGAACTGACGGGAAGTCCAGATTGTAGACGTCGTAGGCATACGCGACATACTGATACAATCCGGGATCTTGATCCGGTTCCGCAGTTACCTGATTGATCAATGGTAAAGTATGCCAGGCGGGATCGCGAACCTGAGCCACTTGATAGAAATTACCAAAACCCAATACGGGCAGATTCGGGAATTCATAGTAGCCAGCAGCATCCGTCAGCGTCGATGGTTCGTTCGACTGTCGCAGGCCATCCTTGTTAAGATCCAGGTAGATTTCACGCCCTTCAATGCCTTCTCCCATCGCGGCATCAATAGCGTGCCCCTGCAACAGGGCGGCCCCTACAGTTTGCAGCCCCATCAATTCGGTAACCCGATTCGGGTAGAACGTCGCTGTAAAGCTGTGTGAGTTGGAACGACCGGCAGGTTGACCGGGAAGGTCAGTCGATCCGTCGTAGGCTGTGACGGTGACGCGCGCCGTGCCAATAAAGCCGGCAATCGCCTCGACTCTTATTAGTCCGTTCTCCAGAGAAGTCCGGACGCCCGGGGTACTCACCAGGAACGGGGATGAGTTCAGCCCGTGGGCAGCGCCGCGTTGATTTGCAGCGCCGCCGGTCGCATCGCCCAACGTCAAGTTGTAGCTGTGGCCGCTGGAATCGGCCGCGGAATTGGCAGTGATGTTTTCAAACGTGTAGCCGGCGCTCAACCCGGGAGTGCTGGTCGGGAGACTGCGTTGCCGAGACTCCAGAAGCTCGAGCTCGGTACGCGGTACGCTCCACACGCGCAACTCATCGAGGCCCCCCACGAGGGATTGCTGCGAGTCATATCCACCGAGCACCGCGTCTTGATCCTGCCCGAGAACAATGCCGTTGATGCCCGACAGAGTCGGCAACGCCAGGAATTTTGCTCCTAATGAGTACCCGTCGAGATACAGACCCAGCAGCGACGCACCGCTGTCGCGAACCAGCGCCAAATGATGCCATGTTCCATCATTGAGCTGTGACGCGACATTGGAATAGTCAAACTCCTGGAGCGTAACTGACCCGTCACCAGCGTAAACGAAGAACTTCGTATTCCCCTCCTGGTACATTCCGAGTCCGAAATAGTTGGTGTTATCGCTGCGAGCAGAGCTCAGGAACGTGACTTCGTGGTCCGTCGTAGTGCGGAACCAGAACTCCAAGGTCAGGCTGGAGAGCCCGTTGAGCACGTCGTTGGGCATGACGGCAATGGTGTCATTGAACTCCAGCGAACCGTGGGAGCTGTTGACGGCTTCGTGATCGCTGGTGGCGACAATTGCCAGGTCGCCATCGTCTAGATCGAAGACTGCGGGGTACTCATAAATGGACGACAGGTTGCTCGCCGTGTGTGACTGCAGCGGGCCAACAAAAGTTGGCCGATGCAAATTGGCGTCGGTCAGGACGACCGTGTGGGAGTTATCAAACAGTTGCCGCGGGTCCGCAGCTGGACCGACCAGGATAGCTTCCTGCGCGAGGTTGTTGAGGGGGTTGCCGGTGAGATCAACGTGTTCCAAGTTCGGAAGTCCTGGAACGGGCAGTCCCGTTGCAGGATCGATACGGACCAGACGGACTCCGTCCACCGCCACCGTGCCATCCGTTCTCGCGGTCACGGAGATCCGCAGACCGCTTGCAGCGTACTGGCCTTCTGCGGGCGTAGCGACCAGGTAATTCGATAGACGCTGCCAGGGTCGTCCCCAGAACGCGTCACCGACGGGTGCCAGACGTTGATTGACGAGGCCCGGCTGCGTTGCGAGCAGTACCGTTACGCCGTTCGAATCCGCCGTGGAGAGGGTGTATTGTACAGTGGAACTGCGGTTGTCAAACTCCGGCCACGTGACGTAGATCGCATAGGTGGCACCTGGTTCAAGTCCGTCGAACTGCCACTGAGTTGTCGCGACCGGGACCACCAGGTGGCCATCGGTGGCGTCGAGATAGGGGACGATCGGTGCATGGAAGCGATAGTCGCCGTCCACGGCATTGGGATTCTGATCACCCAGCCACGTTCCGGCTGTCGGTTCGGAAAACTCGGAATGACCAACATCGCCATTATCGACGATCCGGACGCTGGTCAGGGCTTGCAGGTCGCTGACATGATTGCGATCGAGAATCAGTTGCTGCAGAGACTCGGCCCCGGCCAGAGGTGCCAGATCACCAATGTGGTTTCCTTGCAAGCTGACAACTTCGAGGTCGGGTAGGTTGCGTAACGGATCGAGTCCCGAGATTCCCCATCCCAGATTGAGACTGACGAGGGCCGCCCTGGTCGGATTGTTGGCGACGGATGACACTCCCCCGATGAACAGCCGCCCGACGGGATCGAGTGCCGCTGCGCTTGCCGCTGATGCAGCATCTACGGCAGTCGTGATAATAAATTTTCCATCGCCGCGGAAAGTGGTGTCGAGTGTCCCGTCCGGATTGAGTCGAATCGTCGAGAACTCGAAATCGTTACCCAGTACCGACTCCCCGACGATCGCCAGTTTTCCATCAGGCAGCGCCACCACATCACGGGCGAAATCGAAACCGCTGCTGGCGGAAACGGGAATTGTCACCCGACCGTTGTCACCAAACGACGTGTCGAGCGTGCCGTTGGGGCTGATCCGGACTGCGGCGAAATCGAACCCCGTCACGGCGTCGTAAACATATCCCACGAGAACCAGCTGCCCATCGGCCTGCTGGACCAGCCGAGTAGCTGTGGTCTCGTCGTTGTATCCGATGGGAACGATCAGCTTGCCAACGACACCGAACGATGCGTCAAGTTGACCGTCAGAGAGCAGCCGGGCGAACGTGAAATTAGAGTCAAAGGCCGCATCGATGGAGTACCCGGCCACCACGATCTTGTCGCCTTCAGTGACCACGCCCACGGCCGTGTCCGAACCGACATCCAGGGACAGGAGCTTGATCCCGTCCGCGTCGAAGCTGACGTCTGGAGCTCCGTCAGGTGTCAGCCGCACGATGACGAATTGATCATTCAGGTCGAGCGACGCGGTGCCGGCCAGGATGATCCTGCCGTGAGTATCGAGAGTGACTCCGTAGGCGGTTGCATAATTGGCCGTGGGAATCGACAGGGCTCGACTGCCAACACCATTAAACGTGGTATCCAGGCTGCCGTCGGCATTCAGACGGAAGACCGCGATCCCCGACCCCACGCTGGTTTCTCCCACCAGCACCAGCTTGCCATCGGGTTGCAGGACTGCGTCATTGAGCTGCGTAAAGGTACCGAGACCAAATGTGACCGTCGTCTTTCCGTCTTCGGAGAAGGACTTATCGAGGCTGCCATCTGGCAACAGCCGGACCACCGCTGCTTCGCCGTAATCCACAGATCCGACCAGGATCAGCTTGCCATCGGGTTGTATCAGCAGCCGTCGGACCGAGTCGTCCCCGGCACTCAGTGACAGCACTTTAATTCCGTCCGAGTCAAACGACGTGTCGAACACGCCGGAACGGAGTTGATCGAAGCTGACGAACCGCAGCTCGGTCAGTCCGGCGAGGGGCGCGAGATCGAACACGCCGTTGTTGTCGCCGCTGATCGATTCCAAACGCGTCAGCAGCCGCAACGGGGACAGGTCGTGAATGCGGTTATTGTCGAAGGTCAACGTTCGCAATTGTGCGGTACCGATCTCGGCGCCGACGTTGTCGCCCGTGGTCTGCCGTCCCTTTTGCAAGGGGGACAGATCGCTGATCAGGTTGTCGTTGAGATTGAGTTCTCGCAGATTGACCGCGTGTTCCAATCCTGCCAGGCTCACGATTCCACGGTGACTCAGGTCCAGGCGTGAAATTTCTGCGAGATCGCTGGAGTGAATGGGCGCTCCCAGCTGCGTCGTGCCGTCATAGCGAATGGTAACCGGCAATCCCAGCGCGGCCCCCAGGGCCGCACGCAGGTCTGAATCAGGAATTGCGACGACAGGATCGAGTATCGACTTGAGTGTCGGACCTTGTTCCGAAGTGGGCGGCAGACTTAACGATTGATCGGCCTCGGATTCCGAGTAGTCACGGACTTCACCGGGATCGGCAATGAAACTGTCGCTGCCCGAATCTCCGAACAGCCGATCGATGTCAGCGTTGCCAATCAGGCGGTCGGCTCCGTCCCCGCCATGCAGTTCGTCACGATCGGGATCGCTGAAGATGGCTCGGGTCTGTCCGGCGGCAGGCGCCGCGACAGTCAGCGTGAACGGCAAGGCCGCTGTCGGTGCGGCCTGGCCGGCGGGCGTATGGACGCGAACGTAGTAGGTCCCTGCATCAAAGGCCCGCAGGTCCACGACCGACTGCCGTTCTGCCAGGATGCCGCCGTGTCGATCGTACACATCGAGCAGCACGCCCTGTTGAGTCGCTCCCGCATGTTGCGGGGTGACCACCAACCCCGTCCGTCCGGCACCGGGGACGGTCCCACCGAATGACGAACGAACGCTGAATGAAGTTTGATTGTCAGTAGAGGTCAGTCGCACCCCGATCCGCGTGAGTCCGCGACGCAGGGCTTCACGCACCGCAGCCGACAGATCGACCGAGAGCAGTCCCGATGTGGCGCTCACGGTGACGGTCTGGGCGGGAACCAGGAGTTCGTCGCCGGCATCCATGGTCACGTTGCCGTGAGCCTCGTCGGCAAACACTTCGACCGTCACGGTCGCGCCCAGGTCGTCCCGGACGGCCACTGCGGTGGCAGAGCCCGCAGCGACTTTACGCAACTCCACCCGCTGATCGGCGGACGAAGTCAACAACAGGTCGCCGTTCAACGCGGTCAGGCCGTCAAGACTACCCCGCAAGGGATTGCCGTTGTTAATGAGAACCGTACCCGACCCCGTGCCGTCTGTCCGGAACAGTTGATCGATGCCGCCGCTGTCCGTCGCGACGAAATAGGCGACATTGCCCACGACGGTAAAGGAGCGGGGGCTTGAAGCGCCCGGGTTCAGCAGATTCTTCAGCAGCTGCGGGCGATTGACCGGCTGAGTCGGATCGTACATCCAGGGTTCCGCATCACTTCCCGCTGACAACAGCAGGCGGCCATTGAAATTGGCCAGATGTGACGGATTCTGCACCGCCTGCGTGTTGTCAGTGTTGGCGAAGACCTCCTGCGTTCCAGACAAAGTACCGTCGCTGACGAACATCTTCTGATTGGCTACGAAGAACAGCTTTCCGCCGACATCCACGAGTTCACCGGGCGCTGACCCGATGTCCGCTACCAATTGCGTCCCGACTCCGTCCGACTTCCACAATTCAGTGCCGATGGTGAAAAAGAGCGTTCCGCCATTAAGCGAGCTGGGCGTGAGCTGGTTAATGGCCCCTGTGGATGAAGTCAGTTTGACCGCGTGATCAGGGGTGCCGTTGTTGACGAGCCAGACGGCAGTACTGCCTGCGATGATATTGCCGTCCGGCGTCAAATCGCGACCGACAGCGACCAGGACGGATTCGCCATTGATGGTCACATTCGCGGTTGAGTCCACTCCGGTGACAAAGGCATCGGCAGCGGCAGGTACAGTCACCGCGATGGGCACGTCGGCGAACTCTGTGGCCGCGGGAGCAATGGAGTAGAGACGGCGATTCTCTTGAGCCGCAAAATAGAGCTGGCCATTGGCTGCCACGGGGTGGATTACCTGCAGCACTCCGTTCACCAGCGAGGTGAACTGTAGATCGGGGTGGTACTCATGCAGGAATCCATCCGCGGTAAAGAACAAGTTCGAGCCGACAGCGGTTAACGTCGAGGCGTTATAAAGAGCAAAAGTCTCCTCTGTAGTCACGGCAGTACCGGCAGTTCGCCACACGCTGTCCGTGCCGAACTGGCCGCTGGAACCCACAAAATAGACTCGGCCATCGATGATCGCAGTCTGTTGCAGCGAGGCGTGGTCTGGCTGTCGTCCCGGAGACGCGGTGTAGTCGAGATTCAGCGTGGCCAGGTATCCCAGCGGATCGTCGCGATAAGCCAACAGCGCCGCGAGGTCCAGGTCCAGCCCGCCCGGTTGGGACGGAGTGGAGAAGAAGAACGAGGACAAATTGAGGGCCTGCACGGGCCCCACGCCGCCGACGGTATATTGCAAGGCTCCCGTCGCGGAGGGACGAATCAGCAGCGACTGGGCATCCGGCGTGACCCCCAGGAAGTTTCCAGGCAGTCCGTCGCCCAACGTGGTGAAGCGATACCAACGCTCGGTTTCACCCGCATCCAGGGTGTAGAAGTTTGTATCCAGCAGCCCGTCGAAATCGGCGTCCGCATCGCGGAAGTCCTCGGGGTGACCCAACGCTCGGTCGACCAGGTAATCCCCCGAGCCAGTGATGGTGCGATTGGCCAGGATTTCGAAATTGTAGTTCGCCGGAAGCCGGCTGCGACGTTCCCCGGGCACAAAATAGACACGACCCGCATCCGGGTTCACTCCGCCATTAAAGCTGTCAACGTTGCTGGAACCGAGGAACAAGTCATCGAGTCCATCGTGATTGAAATCCAGGCGTGGACCGGTGGCGAGACGATCGACAATTCCGGAAACTCCGCCGCTGGCGATCTTGACCGCCGACGATGCCAAGGGGGTCTTGGTGGCGGTCGGGAGATTAGAGAGGGACCAGAAGACATGCACGGTCCCGCCCGCCAGGGCCGACTGGGCGGACGTGGTCTCCAAAACGGCCAGATCGATCTGGCCATCACCGTCGAAGTCACCTGCCGTGGGCGTCAGTTCGACGCCGATACCAGTCGAGGTTGTGGAGGGCCGCGTCAGCGTCCGCGGACTGGCCGGGATGCGGCCCACGCCCCCCAGGTAGATCGACAGCTCGCGCCCCAGGCCATTGGCTGTCGCATAGGTTACGGCGAAATCGTCGAATCCATCCCGATTCACATCGCCTAATGTCGACACGTTCCGCAGTGTGTACCCCACCTGCAAGCTGGAAATTGCCAGGATTCTGGTCGACGTGGCGGGATCGCTGCTGGTTCGCAGGGTGACCGATTGGAGGGCCGCACCGGGCCGGCCGCGCACGAGATGAAGTTCGTTGGTTGTTCGATCCACGAATAGCAAGTCGTCCAGCCCGTCACCATTGAAATCGCCTGCCGTCAAGCCCCGCTGATCATGTGTGAATTCGGCGTCATAGATGTAGGTCAGCGCGTCAGCCAGACCGAGAGCGACAGGAGCCGACGTCAGTTGGGCACCAGAGAAGACAGCCGCCTTGGTCGTCACGCCGTTGCGCAGGGCGGCCACATCCGCGTGTCCGTCACCGTTCCAGTTGAGGAGGCGTACGGACGTGAAGCTGGTACCGTCGGACCAGCGTGAACCGGTCAGGTCGATCTGTCGAGCCGCCGAGTCCAGACCCAGGTATCGCGGCAGTGTCGCTGCGCCCCAGACAACATTCACGAGATAAGTGTTGCCCGACTGGAAGACGAACGCCAGATCATCAATTCCGTTGGAATCACCGTCAATGTTGCCGAAGCCTTCAACCGATACCCCGAGCGAGTCGTGGCTAATGATCACGTCCGCCCGGTCGGCAATGTCGACGACCGTCGTCAGATCGACCGGACCGTAAATCAGGTAACTGCGCGTAGCACCCGTAAACATCCAGTCGGGAATGCGGTCCCCATTGACGTCGCCGACCGTTCGTGCCGTGGCCAGCAGATTGGTGCCGCCGATATCGGTCGGAGTCGTGCCTTCCAGACCCACGGCATCAGAGATGTGCGGAGCGTGACTCGTGTCGGCAATGTGGACACCGGGTAGTGTGGAAATCGGCAGTTCGGTCAGGGGAGTCGCCAGCTCGTAAATGTACCGGTTGTCGAGATCACCCACAGATGTCGAAACGAAAGTCGTGGCTGTCAGTCCACCCAGCAAGACATGCGTACGGCGCCCGCCGACATCGTCGGTGATGGCGAAGTCCATCACCGGACGTCCATTCGACATGTCGCCGTTCACATTTCCTACCGCTCCAAAGAAGTCGGGTTGCCCATAGTAGAAGTTGGGAACGTAGCCCGAATAAGCCGGGACGCCGGTTTCCACAACGAGATCTGGAACGTCCAGCCAGGTCGAGGTCATCGCCTCTGGACCACCGAAGAAGACATGCGCGACCCGATGGTATTGGGATTGCCCCTCCTGGAAGGCATCGGTCGATTCCACAGCCTCGCGGCCGATGTCGGCCACACCGTCGCCATTTATATCGCCGAGGGGAATCAAGCGGAATGAGGAACTGAGGAAGCGTGAGGCGCTGGCCGCGGTTCCCAGCGGTGGGAAGGCCATTGTCGTCAGCGATCCGACTGCCGGCAGGTGACCCCCGAAGACAAAGTAGTGTTCGCCGCCGCCCGAGATCAGCAAATCGGCGCGACCATCGCCGGTCACGTCACCCACTGCCTGGAGTTCCAGATTGCTGTTGAAGGTTTGGATGACGTGCTGCGTCACCCCTGGATCCGTAAGCACTCCGTTCGCGAGGTTGGCGGCCCCTGCAATCACGCGGATTGGGTCATAGGTCGTGGTCACGATCAAATCGGATCGGCTGTCGCCGGTGATGTCCGCGAGCGCCAGTGAGTTCCAGACGCCGTTGATGGTACCACCCAAAAATGTGGTTTGTGCCGTTTCCGCCAGGCTCAATTCCCGCGGGCGGACACGAACCGAGACGTCGTCCACAATCCAGCCTTCGCCGGAGGACAGGCCGGATTCTGCGGCTTCGGCCGACAATTCAAACTGCAGTTGAATGCGGTGCCCGCGATAGGCATTCAGAGTGATGTTTGCTGTGTTCCAGTTATAGGTCGGCAGGTTGAGGTCATATTGATCGAAAGGCGTATTGAGACCGGCGCCGGCGATCGGCGTGAACGCTCCGCCGTCCACTGCGACATTGACATGTACGTGGGTGCCATTATCTCCCGCATCGATTTGCCCCAGGCGATACAGGAAGGTCAGTACGGCGTCCGACGTTGTTGCGACGTTGCGCAAATCAATGATCGGGGAGGTCGCTGTGCCGCGATTGGGTAACGGGGTTTCGAAGTCGCCCCCCTGATAAGCTGTTTCGTTTTGACCATAGTACAGGCTGTACGGTGCAGTATGAGCCGCATCGGGAACGTCGGCGGGATTCTCAAACCGTAGACTCTTGCCGCTGGCCGGGGCATCCCCGGTATACCCCTGCTGTAAGACGCCATTCTGCCAAACGATTTCGCGATTCGTGAACGCACCCGGATAGGCGTCTTTGATGCCTATCGTCGCCGAGCCGCCGTTGTCCAGAGTAGGGTTGTGATGCTGGAAATCATCACCCTGGACATCGATGAAGTTGATCTGAATCCCGTTGTCGAATTGCGACAAGACCAACTCGAAGGTGACGGACGTGCGTGCATCATGCACTGCCGAGAAGTGGTCCAGCTCGTTCCAGCGAATGACGAACTGCGAGTACCCGGGATGCTCGGCGTCGTCGATGCGGGCGGCATACACCGCATCGTTGCTGCCGCGTTGAGTCGTCCAGTCATCCCAGAAGACGGCGATCGCCGGTTGCCCCAGGCTCAAGATGCCGGCGCTGTTGTCGTACGCGTTCGTCCCTGAATCGAACGTGACCAGGCCGTTAGAATTCACAAAGAGCGAAGAATAGGACTTTCCATAGAATGTGAAATCGAAGGGCAACGACACATTGACGACGCCATCGTCGACACCGTCCAGGATGACATTGTCGTAGTTGCTGAAGCCGTTCTGGTCTTTGGCAATGCCCACGTGATTGTCAGTCGTATTCAGCGTGGGGACTTCATAGTCGATGCCGGACGAACGGCGCACGTCGGAGACGTGCCACAGGCCGTCACTGGAGTTGGCGTCAGTGGCCTCGTTATTGATCACGAAGCCATCCAGATCGGAGTCGTTCCCATCCGGACTGCTGAAGTCTGCCGTCAACCAGCGCTCGGCGGGAACCCAGTCGGCCTGGCCGTACAGAATGTGGATCTGGGCCTGATTACCGGTGCCGTTGCGATTCGCGAGGACGATGTCGTCAATTCCCGCAATCGCCTCATCACCGTTGACGTTCCCCGAATTCGATAGAATCAGATTCCCATTCGACAGCGACGTATCGAGGATATTGACATCACCGGTCGTGATAGTCTGGGCCCAGGCGTTCTGCAGGCGATCCGTGAATCCCAGTTCGTTCAATAGCACGCCCGTCGGGGCGCCGTTCCGGAATGCAATCTGGATCGAGCTTCCCGTCTTCAGCAACAGCCTGAGATGATTGTCCATTAAATCCGTAGTAACCCGGTCCGCAATACCGGCTGCGGCTAATGCGGTGTTAAAGTCAGCCACCAATTGGGCCCGCGACGAGTTCGTGGCGGTCGTTGCGGCCGACACGATGACGGTGGTTGGCGCTGCACCATCCAGCACGAGATCGAACGTGACGGCGCCGCTGAGACGCCCATTTTCCGGGATGGTTTGCGTGCCGATCAGCCCCCAGGCATCCCGTCTTCCGAGGACGATCGAAACGCCACCCTTGGCGGGGATCGAGCCGGGAGACGTGACGAAAGGAATCTCGGCGCGGTGCACTTGAAACGCCAGATCGCCGATCCCGTCGCCGTTAAAATCACCGGTGATGGGCGTCGAGTCATACGTGAAATCGGTCAGCGCGATCGTCAACTCGTGGCGGGCCAGATCCGCACTGCTGGCGGTCCCACTGCCGAAGTAGACGCGATACTCGTGCCTGAAGCTGGCATCGTAATTGACGGCGCCGACGAAATCGCCGTATCCATCGCCGTCGAGATCACCCAGGCCGATGACGGCGGGCAGGTCGGAGTAGTTGGACGATTCGACCTCACCGGACTGGTGGGCCGTAGAAACATCCACTGTCTGGCCCAGCGGACTGGGAGCAGCGGCCTTGAATGTGAGCCGGTAGTCACCCGTGAATGGCAGCAGATTGGGATTCTGCTTGACGTGTAGAATGTAATAATCGGGCACTCCAGCGAACTGTTCGACGGGGATCACATGCAGGTTCGAAGTCGCGTCGATGTCCTGTCCGGCAAACAATTCCAGATGATCAAACTGATCGTTGAACACGACGGGGACGTGATTGGCGTCCAGGAACGTCACGGCGATCTGATCCCGGGTGAGGAACGCCGACTTGATAGTGCCGAAACTGTGTGCTGCATCCGGCGTGCGCAGTATGTACCAGTCGCCCGTGTCTCCCGAATTGAAGTTGAGATCGGTAATCGTCACGTTCTGACCCGCGGCGATGCCCCGGAAATCTTCCTGCAACAGAGCGGCAAACTGGACGGAATCGTTCGTCCCCGTTGATTGTCCGCTGGTGCCCTGGATCGAAACGTATTCATAGCGATCCGGGACAGACTCGGACGGACCACCGGCCAGCCAGTCGTTGCCATCACCACCAAGAAGCTGATCGTTCCCCGCACCACCTCGAATGACATCCGCGCCGGCCCCGCCGTCAATGGTGTCGTTCCCCGCACCACCAAACAGCCGATCGTTGCCCGCTCCCCCGTGAATGATCAAGTTGACGAGCGCCCCGCGCTGCGGCCGGGCTTCGGGGGCGATCCCCCATTCACTGCCATCGATCAGATATCCCGGGTCCGCATGGACTTCGTCGTCACCGGCACGGGTGTCGATGACAAATGCTTCCACGGTCGGTACGTCGTTCACCAGCGGCACGGTGAAGTATGCGACCGCCTGTTGATAACCTGTGCCATCTGAGTTCAGCACGTACTGGCCGGTGACGGTATCCCAGATGCGAGCGGACACTTCATAGCGATGCAGCAAGGTGTTATACCGGACGGCCAGATGGTCCGGGACGACCCGCCCGGCGGCATCGGTATCACCACCCAGGAACAGCACTTCGTCATTTCCATCCTGGCCATCGAATCGATCGCTGAAGGTGGGCAGGTAGGTGGCTTGCGAATTCAACGTGAGCGAACGTGAACCCGTTTTCAATAACGGCAGATCATCGGGAATGATCTGGAAGATATCGTCGCCCGTTCCGCCGAAGATCAGATCCTGGGCCTGACGGTCAAAGCCACCCGAGAGCACGTCATTGCCAGAGCCACCAAATATCCAGTCTTCCCAGGCACCGCCGCGCAGCACATCGTTCCCCGCTCCACCCAGGATAATGTCGCGGCGGATCGTCTTCTGGGGCCCGCCTGCGAGGTTGGTCTCGACCACGTTTGAAACCGTGGGCAGGATGTCGTGGCCGGGATTTTCGCCGACGACGGGTCTGAATTCATACTGCGCATACGCGAGCGAACCGGCCAGCCGACGGTCCACCTTAAGGTAGTAGGTCCCCGCCGCCCGCCCGGCTAGCTCCAGCCGCGCGGTTGTCGAGGTCGCGGTGGTAATGGACTGCAGGATCGTCTCCACACCGTTGTCGATCTGCACCAGGCGCACGTCAATCGCGGAACCCGCGATGCTGGTGAAATCGAGATGATCGTTCTGCGTGGCCAGGTCGCTGAGAGTGAACTTGAACCAGTCGGTATCGGTGCCAGTCAGGGTGAGATCGGTCACCAGCCCCACGCTGGTCAGGTTAGGCAGGACCGTGGCATTCGCCGGCGTGTGATTGTTGCCGGCCCAGTCCTGGGTTGAGAATTCCAGCTGGTACAGCGTCGGCACCCGGTTGGTGAAGATGTGGATCAAGTAGTCGACGCCAGCCTGCAGACCGGCCAGCGAGAGGCGACCGTTGGCGGCAGTGATCCCGGTTTGTGGATCGGGTGTTAGCGAATTGATCAGTGTCCGGTCTGAGTTGGACTGCCGCAGTTCGACGGTCAATTGATCATCGAGTGCCCAGCTGCTGATGGTCAGGGCGTCGCCAGTCAGCGGAGTCGCCGCGAGGCGGAAGCGATACCAGTCGTGGTCATCGGGGTTGTCGATGGTCAGTCCCGTGAAGAGGCGATTCCCGGCCAGGGGGCCCGCTGCGGCCAGTGCGAGATCGAACGCGGTGCCCGGCGTATCGTTGCGGACTTCTGTTTCCGCCTGATCCACGAAGATGGGGCGGCCCGCGGTGAACTCGACCCGGTCGTCCCCCGCACCCGCATCGACCCAGACGGTCTTGGTGACCGTCGGCCCGACCACAATGTGATCGTCGCCCTCCAGGGCGTCGATGATGATGGCCAGGAAATCCCCTTCCGGCGGCAACAGACTCGACAAACCCTGGGAGCCCACGAATCCCAATTGAGCCTGCTGGTTCTCGGCGAAGTGCAGTTCATCGAGGGCAACCTGATTGGTCGCAGTGATCTTGAAATGGCTGCTATCCGCGTCGTCCGGCCGGTCGATCCGTGTCAGGCTGATCGCGCCGTTCGCGCTCCGCGCCGTGACCAGTGTGTTCAAGCCTGCTGTGGCCAGTGCCGCATTCAAGTCGGCGACCAGGTCCCGCACTGTCAAATTGTCGCTGGTTGCGACACGGGGCAGGGTGATCACGACGGGCTGATTGCCGTCCAGCTGAACTGAGAACACGGCGTTGGCACTCAGTTGCCCATCAACGGGCGCGGGGGCCGAGCCGGTCAGGGCGGCCCCGAAATACGTATCGTCCGGATTCCAGATACGATGTCCTGAACTGTCGACGGCGTTGAAATCGAGCTGCACCTGGGCATCGAACGAGAAGGCGCCGTTGTTTTCAGTCAGCCGAGTAATCAGGTGATGTCCCGAGAAGACGCTACCTGGTTCGGTGACGAAGTCGACATTGATCTGGTCGTTCTTGTTGGTCCCGCCGTAGTACCAGACCTTGTTGGTGGATCTGGCGTACGCTTTCCATTCGTCGCCGGCCAGGCCTCCATCCGCTGAGACGAACAATTCACCGCGCCGATTGTAGAGTTCGTCGGCGCGGGCGGGATCCGTGTTGTCGTTGCCGTACAGGAAGTCGAGACCCGTAGCGCCGTACAATTGATCGAACACCGTACCGCCAAGAGAACGGTTCAAGCCGGTGTCTTCCAGGGTTCGGGCCGGCAGGCTGGTGCCGTCGATCAGACCATCGGGCAGGGGATTCCCCGCGGCGTCGAACGCCCCGGTGAAGTCACCGTTGTCGTCATAGAGAACCCCGGCTGCATCCACGTAGACACCGAATTGAACGTCGCCCGCAGGCTGCGGATCTCGCGTCCACGCCGACAACACGTTCGTCCCCTGACCACCGATGAGATCATCGTTGCCCTGGCCGCCATAGAGCACATCATGATTGGCTGTCAGTCCCTGACCCGGTCCGCCGTCACCCCACAACTGATCGTCCCCCGCGAACCCATACAGGACGTCGCTGCCGAAGCCGCCATCGAGACGGTCCCGGCCATTCGTGCCACGGAGAATGTCATCACCCGAGCCCCCGTCAATGACGCCGACCCGGTCATCCGTGCGGTCCGTAATGGCCGCAAAGTCGAGCGCGTCGGTGCCCGCAGCGAACCCGAGATCGTCGTTGCCGCCGAGCCCCGAAATCCGGAACTGTTCGACCAGCGGCTGGCCGTGCGGGTACCGTGCCTCGGGGGCGATCCGCCAGGTCGCGAACAGATGTCGCACTTCGCCTGGACCTGACTGGTAATCGACTTGCAGATCGGTCACGACGTTGGGCCGCGGCTTGATCAGAATGGTATCGTTGGCACTGGTCCCTTCAACAAGCAGAATGTCGGTGGCATTGTCGTCGGCACGATCCCCGATGGCGGCATTACCGCCATGACCATCGAACGCATCGTGTGAATCTGGCGAGTAATCCGGCGAGACATCCAGCACGAACAGATCGATACCACTGCCGCCGTACATTGTGTCATCGCCGTTCTGTCCTTCCAGCCAATCGGAATCCGTTCCGCCCCACATGACATCATTGCCGCCGCCGCCATACAGCTTGTCCTCACCGCTGCCGCCACGGATGGTATCGGCCGCGCCGATCACTGCGGCCTGATCGTTCGTCGCATAGCCGGGGCCAATCAGATAGTCTCCATATAGCGTGTCGTTACCCGCTTCGCCCAACAGGTAGTCCTGCCGCAGATTGCCGTACAGCCAGTCGCCCCCGGCTCCGCCGTGCAGTTCATCACCCACTTGAGATGCGTTCTGCGCCGCATCGAACGATGGTGCATAGGCCCACAGGTAGTCGATTCCCTCGCCACCCCATAGGCGCTGGCCGACCTGGCTCCCATTCGCGGCTCCGGCGTCGCCGAACAAGTTGTCGGCACCAGAGTCCCCATAAATCTGATCGATGCCGTCACCGCCGTGCAGCACATCGTCGGCGGCCCCGCCGCGAATCACGTCATCATCCGCGCCACCACTGACGTCGTCGCGGCCGGCCCCGCCATCGACATAATCGCTGCCACGGCCCCCATCCAGCGTATCTTCATTGCCGCCGCCGAAGACGAAGTCCGTATCGTCGCCGCCGTCGAGTGTGTCGTCGCCATCCGCTAAGCCCTCCAGCGACAGACCATTCAGGACGACTGGGACAATTCGCGGCAGGACGTAACCGTTGGCCAGCATGGGATCGGAATCCGGAGCAGCCATCGCGACGGTGAACAACTCGGGCCGGGTCAGGTCGAAATCCTCGCGACCGAGCAAGGCGACACCGCCCCACAGGATATCGCTCCCGCTATCGCCGAACAGGATGTCGTTGCCCTGTCCGCCCTGCAGCACGTCGATATCCGCACCTCCATGCAGCGTGTCCGCGCCCTCTTCACCAAACAGATCGTCGTTGCCGTCACCTCCCGCCAGGTCGTCATTGCCGTTGCCGCCATACAGTAGATCGCGCTCTGCTCCGCCGGACAGCGTATCGTTCCCCTCGTCGCCATTGAGGACGTCTCGTCCCGCCGCACCCTGCAGGTTGTCGTTGCCGTCGCCACCGAACAAGAGGTCCTGGCCCTCATTTCCATTCAGGATGTCGTTGCCCGTTTCGCCGTACAGCGTGTCGTCATCCAGGCCACCGGAAAGGGTGTCGTTCCCGCTGCCGCCCCAGACCAGATCGCCTCCCAGTCCGCCGTCGATTTGATCGTCGTCCGCGCCCCCCAGCAACTGGTCTGCGCCCGCGTCGCCAAAGATGGAATCTGCGCCGGCGCCGCCGTCGATCTGATCGTTTCCGTCACCTCCGTGCAGATCGTCATTGCCATCCTGGCCAAAAATCCAATCCAGGGACTGTCCCCCCACAATGTGATCGTTACCGGCTCCCCCTTCGTACCGCGTCGAGTGAGTGGAAGTTGCACCGTTCAAGAAGTCGTCCCCGGCGTCGCCATAGATTCGCAGATCGGCTCCGTTGACCAGGGCTGCCGAGACAACCAGGGTGTCGGCACCGCCATTACCACGAACCTGCGTGGCAACCCCGGCGGTTACGCTCGCCACGGTGAAAGTGTCGCTTCCCAGTCCGAGTTGCACGATGACACTTTCGACAGCCTGGAAACCGGCGCTGCCGGTGGCCAGACCGAGTCCATAAATTATCGAGCCGCTGAGCGAGCCGGTATTCGTCGCCGGGTCGCCGGAATCATCCAGCACCAGGGTGTCACTCCCTGACCCGCCATCCACCGTAACAGCGCCCCGAATTTCGTTGACTGTGCCGCCGAGCTGACCTTGCGGCGAAGCCTTGGTTCCCAGGAAGATCTGGTCGTTCCCCGCCTGCCCGAAGATGCGAGTCCTGGTTCCGACGACGACATTCGTCACGGCGATGATGTCGTCATCGGCCCCTCCTGACAGATCTGCCTCGCGGGCGACCAAGCGCCCTGTGACGGTGACGAACAGGGCCGCGCCCGTGCCACTATCGGCATCGCCAAAATCACCGTAGACGTCAATCAGATTCAGGGCCTGCACCGTGCCGGCCAGGGTGACGTTGTCACCGGCTCGCAGCACCGCATCCCCGCCACCGGCGTAAACCCGCCGGCCCGGCCCCACCACCAGATCCTCGCCCGGGGCCGCCGTTTCCGCCACGGTGAGCCAGACAGATCCGCCTGACGAGATGACTTGATTGACCTGCAATGCGCCCTGAGTTTCGTTGATAAAAATACTTTGAGCCGCAGTCGCGGTGAGGAACCCAGTTGCCGCCGTGTTAACTTCAACAGGATCGAAGAATGTGCCGACCCCTCCTGACAGGGCAGTTAAGACGACATTCGTCGAGACCACGTCCGCTGCCGCATCGCCCGCACCATCGACGATCGCGTGCTGCGCTGTCAGCGATACCAAGCCCGCAGTCGACGAGATCAGGCCGACGCGTAAATCACCGTAGAGTTCGGTGAGCGTCACATCTCCATTAGTGCTCGCATCGACACGTCCCGCACCGTAGGTGTCGATCATGCCACTGAGCTGCACTGTGCTGCCGAAGGTCGTCGTCCCGATGTTGATGTTGTTCCCGGCCTGCAACAGGTCGAATCGATAGTTGGTCACCGGACGCTGCGATCGATTCTGTGATCCGACGCCGCGTACCAATCCGCCCGCGGGCGTAGTGGGTATCGTGTCTGCTCCGTTGCCGGTGCGTTGGACCGCACCCGGTCCTCCGACCAACGGGATTTCCTCAGCCTGCGTGGTGGCGAACAACATCAGATCGACGTTGCGATCAGCGTGGATCGTGCCCGTCGAGAACGTCGTACCGGTCGCTGCCGGGTCGAGGAATTCGGCCGACAGGCTCATTCGCACGTCGTAGTGGGCAAAGACATTCAGTCGTTCAGGTTGATTGATGCCGTGGAGCAGTTGGGCCTTGAATAGATCTCCCGAGCCTGGCATGCCGACGGATCCGCCGTAGGCTCGCAGTTCCAGGGCATTAGTCCGGACCACACCGATCTCACCGGTCGAATAGATGTTGCCGGTCTGATTGATGAAGCGCGTCTCGCCCAGCGGATTGTCAATCAGTCCCTCGACGATAATGTCACCACCACCGGCTTGAACGAATTCGAGTAAGGTCGGCTGCACACTGCGCGTCGCGGTAATCGTGAAACCGGCTGCGTCATCGGCGGCCACGTCGATGACCGGGTTACTGGCGCTCACCGTTCCTAATGTTCCCAGGACCAGGTCCTTGGAGGACAGATTGACGATTGTGCCGAATCCAAACGTGGGGGTGACTTCCAGGTTGGGTGAACCGGTTAATGTATGCGTGATAAATCGAGCCGACGGTCCGGCGTTGTCCCAACCCGTCACTCGGATTTGATTTGGCAGCACGGAGTACTGGATGTCGCCCGCGGCGGCGATTGTGCCATCGGCGGCAATGTCCAGCCGCGGTCCAGCGTGCAGCAGCACCGCGTCCGCTTCGAAGATGATCCTGCGGTCCGCGCCAAAGCTGCCGTGTTCGTGATCGTTATCGATGTCACCTTCGAGGAGTCCACCGATGTCGATGATGCCACCATCGGCATCGGCATGGCTCAGATATCCGCGGTCCTCGACCTGTGTTTCGACCAATAAGTTCTGGGTAGTCAGGAGAGCTCCCGCTTCGGCCGTCACGTAGGTCACGACCGACGTGTCGTTGTAGGCATCGGCAGTCGTCCCGCTGACCAAACTGCTGGAATCGGCTTCGGCGTTGGAATTTGTCAGCAACTGCGGGGCTCGCGCCGCCACTTCGATACTGTCCGCCCCGGCAATGTGAGCACCGCCGTGGATAAAGACCTCGGTTGGATCATAGAAGTTGACATGGCTGTTGGCTGTGTTGATGTCGACTGCGGCCGTCACGTCCGAGATCGCGAACGCTTCGGCACGGATGTTGGGGAGTTCGGCGACGAGAGCCACTGATTTTCCGGTGATGCGCGAGTTTCCTAAAATGTCCACGACGTTGACGGTCCGCTGGCCGGCCGAGCCGATGTCCGTCGACGCCTCGGCCTGGCTCGCGCTGCCCACCCCGTGGCTATCTGCGGTGGCCCTGCTGACCGCGTCGATGCTCGACAAGGATTGCACGCGGACGGCATCGTGGGCGGTGATTTGTGCATCGGCCCCGACGGTGGCCCGCGTTTGATAGAACAGATTCGCGTGAGTCTCGGCATTGGCCACGTCGATGGCCCCGCCACCATTGGCCGTGGCGATGGGACGCGCACCCAATGACGTCGCTCCGGTCAGGGTGAACGAGCCGCCGGAATTTAGAATGGCGTGGCTGCCAACTATGGCCGTGCTCTGTGTCGCGGAGTTTGTCGTGGCATCCGAAGACTTGATGGCCACCACGCCGATGGAGCCGTTATCGACGGTGGCGCTTGTCAAGGTGTCGGCGATCGAGCTAATACTGAGATTGCCATCCGCGGTGATTCGCACGGCTTGCGCGGCATTGGAATCATCAATCCGGGCGGCGACGACGGGGTTCAAAGTGACCTCAGCATCAGACACGTTCAATCCCACCAGGGCGCCAGAAGCCCCATGAGTGAACGCGGATGAGATTCCGTCGCCGAACACCGGCCGATCGGGAATTGCCCCCTGCACACCGTGGATTGCATCGAGGATGAAGTTGCCGTGGACGGTGATTTGCGAGCCCGAACCGATATGGCTGTCGAGCACCGGCAACACTTCCACATCTGATTGGGCACCCCCGATATCCAGTCCGCCTGCGGTCAATCCATTGGCGACCGCATCTCCATCCGTCCGGGAATAAGAGCGAACAGTCAAATCTCCGAAGGTCTCGGCATTGACCCCGGCCCCCATGAAAGCGCGCAGCTCGGGAGCGACATGGACGTCGGATTTGACCAGGTGCCCGCTGATAAAGCCGCCCCCTTCCGTTTCCGCCACACCTTGTGCAGCGTGGCTGCCTGCAGCTTCGACGAACAGCGCTCCCGAGCGAATCGTTGCCCCGTCGGCGACGTACGCCTGAGTGAGCGTGCGGGAACCGTTCTCGCGCAGACCCGAATAAGCGGTGGCCGAGACTCCACCGATGGCCACGATGCCGATTGTCAGCCCGTTCCCATAAGCATCGGAATGATCGTCGGAGTTCGCACGAATGAAGACCGCTTGCCCGGCGTTGATGTGAGCGCCGACCCCCAGGTGAGCGTCGACATCCGCGGCAGCTCGTGCGGTGGCGGAGGACAATCCCATGCTCACTAATCCCACTGCCGGCGATTCCGCCTCGGCCCGGGCCCCGGGGCCAGAGTGGATATTCGTGGCACTCACGGTGATGCTTCCACCGGCATTCAACGTGGCCTGATCACCGACGAAGGACCGGACCGCCGGCGCGGAGACCGCATTGGCAAACGTCGCTCCCAGGGCCACCCCCCCCAGACTTAGGCCGTGGGCTTGAGCTTCCGCTTCGCCCGCTGTCGTCGCGAGGATGCTGATCTGGCCCGTGGCGTTCACGACTGAGTTGCTGCCGACGTCGGCCTGTACCTCAGGCTTGGCAAAGGCGTTGGCAATCGCTCCCTGGACCGATAGCAGTCCGCCGCCTGGCGCATCGGCATCGGCACGGGATCCATTGCGGGCGTCTGCGAGTACGGTCAGGCTCGTGCTGCGCGCAACTGAGCCCCAAAGGTGGGCCTGCGTTGATCCGTTGGCGGTGGCAGTCGCGATACTCACCCCCACCGCAGCGCCACCGATGGACAGGGCGTCGCTGTCGGCAATTGCGAAATTGTAGGATTGTCCCGCGACGTAGACGGCGCCCCCCGCATTGATCGTTGAGCCACCGCCGACTTGAGAATTGACGGCGGCCTCGGATCTGGCCGTCGTGATGGCGCCATTCCCCACGAATCCACCCAACGTCGGCGAATTCGCCTTGGCCCGCGCCACTTGGTCCGTCCGCGGGTCGCCATTGAAGTTGTGCCGCGCGACGACATTGAAATCGCCGCCGGTCGTGATATTGGATGCGATTCCCACCAGGGCCGTGACCTGCGGAGTCACGACGGCCGTGGCGACGCTCGCACCCCCCGCGCCGAGGCCGACACCCAGGTTAAATACTTCGGCGTTGGCCCGGCCGAGCGAGTCGGCGTTCAGATTGAAGTTGCTGGCGGCATTGATCGCGACGAAGTCACCCACGACGGCTTCGATGACCGGTGACACAGTCGCCGTAGCCACGGCCCCGTTCCCCGTCACGACGCCGACGCCGATGGAGTTCGCTTCGGAATCCGCCGCGTTGGTTCCGATCGAGGCCACAGTGACTCCGCCTGCGCCAGACAGGCCCGCCTGAATGGCGGCCCCGGTCGCGATTCCGGAATGGACCACGCCACTGATCTCAGACTCGGCTATGGAGACACCTCCCCCGACAAACGCCACTCCCAAGGCTCCTGCCTGCGAGTCGACTGTCGCCGTGGAATTGGCACGAATGGTGACGTCTCCGCGAGCGCGAATATCCACGTCACCGGCATGGGCGTCGACATTCGCGCGGACGATTGCCTTCGAGGTCCCATCATGAAAACCCAGCGTTCCGGCTTGGCCGACCAGGACATCGGTCGTGGCCGAGTTCTGGCCCGTGGCGGTCACCGTCACATTCTGTACCGTGTCGGTCGTGCCGATGCGCGCCCCGTTGAACAGGGCGGCAGTTACCGTCGTATCGATCTTGCCCGTGCCGAACACCGCTCCGGCAGCGGCCAGGCCGCCGACCGCCAATCCCGCGCCATCCACCTCGACATTGCCTCGCTGGTCTGCCACCACTGCCACCGAGTTCGCATCGCGGACAGTCGCAAAGTTGCCGATGTGGGCATCGGTGCGACTCGTCACGGTCAGCGTGCCGACGTTCGCCTGAACGGCAACCGTTCCCGCTCCGCTGCCACCGATGCTCGACAGTTCGCTGGTACTCTTCTCGGCATCCACGGCGGTGATTGACAAGTCACCGGCCGCTTGCAGTTTGCTGTAGCTGCCGGCGTAAGCTTCCGTCGTGTTGTGGACCGTAGTCACGCCAATGCCGGCCCCCACGGCACTCGCGCCCAGTGAGGCATTTCCGGTGGCCTGGTCAACGTGATACAACGTGCCCGAGGAAATCCGAATGTTGCCGCCGGATATAATTTCTGCTCCCAGGAATTCGTTGCCGGCATCGCCTACGAATGCGGAGGTGACGCGGTCGCTGCCGGAAATCGCATTGACTGCCCCGTTGACCGTGCGCGATCCCAGCCCGCTGACATCCTGGCCCGCCCGACTGGCAAACTGGTCGGTGCGACTGCCGTTGCGCAGGCTGCCGGTCACGTTCGGGGTGGCAATGCTTGAGTTGGTCTGTCCCATCAGATTCTGGTCGGGACGCGTCGCTCCCGCACGATTGAATTCGCTGCCAGCCGTGCCATCGGTCGCCGCTCCCAGGCTCAAGACGGAAATGGCACCAGACAATCCGAGACTCCCCCCGGCGAAGGCCACGACCGTCGCATCCAGGTCGCGGTCGGAATTCGAAGTGATGGCTACGTCTCCCACAGCGCTGATTTTCGTGAGCGTCCCGATGGCGGCCACCGTCCGATTACGAACGGCGGAAACATCTACCGAGGCTCCTGAACCCAGGCCGCCGATGGCGAGTGATCCGGCATCGGTATCGAGCGAAACGGTATCTGTGGCGGTAACGAACACTCGCTGTCCCGAACCGGGAACGAACTGGCCACCGCTCTGGAATCGCGGGTCCTGATTGATCTGCGACGCTGTCGTACCGCTTTGAATGAGCGCCTCGGTCGTGGTCTCAATGGAGTTGACGACCACGGCTCCGGCCAGTCCCACACCCGCCCCCACCGTTCCGGTCAGGGCATCCAAAAACTCATCACTGTCTGCGGCCACAGTGATGGTGCCGGTGGCATTCAGGTTGCCACCCTGGACCTGGGCTCGTGAAACGTTGCCGATCGTATTCACGCTGATCGCAGCGCCGGCCCCCGCGATGGTGCCGACATCCGTGTCAATTGACGCCGTATCATCGGCCAGTACCGACAGATTGCCGAGTGCCAGGACATTTGAGTCGCGGATGAAGGCTTCGTTGTGCGCGGCCAGATCGATGACCGATACCGTGCCGGCGACCGCCACCAGTCCGCCGGTAATTCCAAACACCGTGGCATCGATCGTTTCTCGCGACACCGTGCTGACTTCGACATCGCGAGCATTGATTTGTGACCGCCGGCGCTGGGCGAAGCTGCCGCTCTCGTCGTTGTCCGAAATGAATGCCCGCGTGGTGCTGGTGATACTGGTCCGGGAGTAGTTGCCGCCGACCGCGACGAGTCCCCCCGAGGTGTTGCCGGAAACGACATCCAGGATGGTATCCGCGTGTGCCCGGACGATCACCGCGCCACCGAAATCGGCCTGGGAGTTCACATTGGCACTGGCCACGAACGCTTCCGTGAAATCACTCAGATTGACGATCGAGACGAGTCCGGCCACGCCGACAAATCCACCGCCGCCATTGGCGGCCACCAGCGTCTTACCATCCGGACCCGACGGAGGCTGTTCCACGGAATTCGCAATGACCGCCAGCCCGCGTATCAACTCGGTGTAGGCGGCACCGGACTCTGCGTCCCAGCGTTTCACCGAGATTCCGAGGGCTCGCCCGCGAGCTAAGACATCGGAGTGTTCAACAAAAGCGCGAGTGGAATTTCGAAGCGTGTTTACGGAGATCGAGCCGTTGGCTCCGACGAACCCACCCGTTCCCGAACCGGCCACCACCCCCAGGTGATTTTCCGATTCTGCGAAGACGATGACACTGCCCCAGGCATCAATCGAAGATTGCTCGATGTAGGCCGCGACCGTTGTTGCCAGCAGGTTGACCGCCACGTTGCCCGTCACGCCTACGAACCCGCCATTGCCTCCAATGGCAATCTCCGTCAGTGTCGCATAAGAGCCGGCCTGTACCTTGACGTTACCTCCAGTCGATGTGACCGAGGAATTCGCAATATACGCTCGGACCTGATTCTCGATTTCATTATAGGAAGACGCCCCACCCACTCCGACGAGTGCCCCGCCACCCTGGCCAGTAAGCGACGATACGGTCGAATGATCCTCGGCCCTGACGAAGGTATCGGTTGTCGAAGTCACCCGCGCGCCGCCGGAAATGTGGGCATCCACAGTATTCGAAATGTCATTGATCCCCACAACGCCGGTCACCGAGACAGTCGCGGCTCCCGACCCCCCCGCCGAGATCGCATTCAACTCCGCCTGCTCGGTCGTGGCCAGTTCCAGGGCCCCGACTTCGACGACCGACAAGCCATCGATAAATGCCGTCACGACATTCGCGATGTCGTTCGTAGCCACCACGGCCGCAACGGCCGCCGTGCCCGCGCCGGCCCCTGCACCTGCGAACGATTCGATTTGTGAATCATCCGACGACTTTACGGTCAGCAGTGCCGACGCCGTCACGACAGCCCCCGCCGCAATGCGGGCAATCGTTTGATTCTGGATATCATTCGTCGCCACAGTCCCCGACACGGCCACTGATCCGCCCCCCGTCCCGACGATACTCAACGCCCCCAGGTCTGCCGACGTGCGGGCCTCGACGGAAGTGTTCGTGGACGTGACCTCGGAATTATCGATCGCCGCTTCCGTGATCGTTCCGATATCGTTGAGCGACACGGCCGCACCGACGGCAACCGATCCGGCGCCGGCACCGTTAAAACCGTAGGCCCGGATTTGGGGCGTGTTGCTGGCGGTGACTACCACGTTGACGGCGTTCACGTCCGCCTGATTGATGAGCAGAGCGCGCACGCTGCTGTTAATGTCGTTGGTGGAAACTGTGCCAGAAACGGCGGCATTCGAGCCACCGACGCCCGACGCGATCAGGGCCTTGATCGTGGAATGATCGTCCGCAGTGACGCGCGCCGTGGTCGCATTGACGGAGGCTCCGTCGAGCACGGCGGACGTATTATTGGTCAGGCTGTTAATACTGACCGCCCCCCCGCCGGCGACGCCTGCACTTCCGGCTCCCTGGCCGGTGAAGACTTGAATCGTGCCCGCCGTCTGCGCGTTGACCGTAACATTCGGGGCGGTGACGGTCGCGTCCGCGATGACGGCACGTACCGTGCTGCCCCCGTGATTGATCCCCACTGACGCCCCGAACGAGAAGGAACCAGATCCCGCACCCGCACCGCTGAAGGCGAATAACTGTTGCGTGTCGCTGGCGGTCGCAGAAACGGTGTTATTGGCCGAAACCAGGGCACCCGAGCCGATCACCGCTTCCACGGTACGGTCGAGGTCGTTGAATGATACCGAGCCGCCAATGGCGTACGTATCGGCCCCTGCGCCACCCAGCGAAAACGTATGGAGGTTCACGTCACCTTGAGCAGCCACGATTACGGAGTTGTCGGCCTGGACCTGACCGTTGAGACGTGCACTTACGGTATAAGTCAACGAGTTAGTGGACACAGCCGCACCCGCGCCAGAACCGGCACTCCCTGCGAAACCCCCGGTCAAGTTGGCGACGTTCAATGAATGGTCTGCCAGCATCAGCACATTCTGACCGGAATTCGAACCGGTATTATCGAGGTTCACGTGCGCTCCGCTGCCGATGAAGGCTTCCGTCGTACCGGCGACGATATTGATCGAGGCCGAACCGGCAAACCCGATACTTTCCGAGCCGGCGATTCCGGCCACGAATATCAGGATGTCATCGTCGGTTCGCGAATGGACCACCAGTCCGCGACCACCAAATTGGGGATCGGGGTGAAACGCTTCCGTGCTTTGTCCACGGGCTGACACGTTGGCCCCGTTCGCCACGAATGCGCGGACGTTCTGCGTAATGTTGTTGACGGCCCCGGAGATTCCGACTCCGGCAGAGCTGCCAAATCCGAGTGCCCCCACGAGGACCGTTTCTCCCAAATCGTGAGTCGCCGCTACGTACACGCTGCCGGTGGCCGTCACGGTGGAATGTTGACCGATCAGGGCCTCGACCGTTTCTTCGGAATCTACGGAGACAAATGACCCGCCAGCGCCGAATCCGCTGTCGGTGGACACGGCAAAACTCGCCGCGACCGCATTCAGGTCCACATCGGAATGAGCCCAGATGACCACGTCTCCGGTAGTGTTGATCAGGGTGGAACCGAACGCGGGGTCTAACGGCTGTTGATCGTCAATCCGGGCCCGCGTCAGATTGTCCAGGGCGATCACGGCGACTCCAGCGCCGACGCCGAAGTTGCCACCGATTGCTCCCGCTCCGGCGACGGTCGCGATTCCCCCCGTCTGGCTGGCGTCGAGCCGCAGGTCGGTGGCCGTCAGTTCGGAACCCAGTCCGACAAACGACTGAGTATTGGTTTCGATGAACACAAACGGGACCCCACCCGCCACCGCACCATCCTGTTTTCCCCCTGCTCCGCTCCCCGCGATGGCCACGACGTCGTTCTCGGCATGCGACACAAAGCGGGCAGCGTCGCGTACGATGATGCGGGCATTTGAGGCAAATGCCTGAGTCGTCTGGTGTAGGGCGGTCTTGGAAAATGTTCCGCCGATTCCCAGGTCATTGCCGTAAGCGAAGCCGCCGGCAACCGTGACCAGCAGCGGGTCGTTGACCGCTTGCACCGTCAGATTTCCCGAGTTTGCGGTGACTGTCACATCTTGAATGAAGGCTTGCGTATTCTGTTCGACGGAGTTGAACGCCACCGACCCGGAAAGTCCAAATCCAAAGCTCGCACCACCCCCACCGCCGGAACCACCACCTCCGGAGCTGCCTCCGCTGTAGATATCGAGCACCGGTTGAATGGCACTCTTAATTGATCCCAACTGCGCGAGGATGCCGCCTGAATCTCCCTGGTCACTGCTTCCTCCGGACTGCGGCGCGATGCCGCCGGAAGCCGCGATCGAGTAGACTCGCGGATCGGCATGAGCGTCAACAATGACGTTGCCGCCAGCTGTCACGCTGCCCGTCGTCTGTCGCCGGTCGGCCTCGAGTGTCAAATCAGGCAGATCCGGGAAGATGATCTCGCCGTGCTGGTCGCCGATGAACGCCCAGGTCGTTTCTCGGACATCGGAAAATGCCGCTGCTACTCCCACGCCCGCCGAACTGCCGATCGCCACTGCCGGAGTAATATTAATAGCCGTAATATCACTATCGGCGTTAACTGCAACGTTTCGTCCGGCGGTGACGATCGCCAGGTCTTCGATATTGGCCTTAGTCACATTCTGAATGCGGTCAAATAGAAATGCACCATCCACCCCTACGCTCGACGCCCGGCTGCCCGCCAGGACAATATTCGACTGGATGTTCTCGGTTTCGGCACTCACGTGGACGTCACGCGCGGCATGGACTTCCGCCAGATCGCCGATTGAAGCGGTGGCGAAGTTCTGGGAGAAGATACCGTCGAAGAATCCACCCACTCCCGTTTGTTCGGAACTCGAGGCAAAGTTCTTGGCGACCGCATTCCCAGCAAAGTTAATGAGCTCCATGGAACCGTCGGCATGGATCAGGACGTCCTGCTCGCCTGTGGGAGTCAGATCGCGTTGATTGATGTGCGCCATTCCCGCGATCCCGGCGGTCGCCGAGTTGTAGGGAAACAGCAGTGTGACGCCCCCACCGATGGCGGTACCGCCCCCTTCGACCACGCCGCCGGCATGTACGTAGCTTGTCCCGAGATCATCGTTCTCATCGTAGTCGTCGAGCTTGCCCTTTACCCGATCGCCTAGTGCTCCGGAAATTTGGTCACCGTACTGAGCCAGACGGGAATACTCGGAACCAATTTGCGTCGCATCGCGGTCGCCACCGAAGCCGGCAAAGCTGAGTGCCAGATCAAACGGATTGAGCGGACTCTCCATCTTGGACTGAGCATCGATCGTCAAGCCACGCGCGACGTCAACCGTGGCGTGATAACCCACAAACGTATTGGCCTGATTGGCCGCTTTGGTATAAGTCACCGCACCGCCAAAACTGAGTTCCTTGGTCGCTCCCTGGGCCCCGGCAGTTCCGACGGCACTCACCTGGAACGGATCGGTCGCCGTGGAGTTCAACGTCAGATTGCCGCCGATGACGACACCCTGATTGTTGATCAGCTGCGGCAGGCCGACCGTGATCAGCGCGTCGTCGGCGATGAGCGAGTTCGCACTGTTATCGGTCGTGGCGACGGCAAAGGCTGCGCCAAACCCCTGTGAAACCTGATCCCCAAGCGGGTTGATCCCCACTGCTCCCGAGGCACCCAATTTCAACAACGCCGGCACGCCGGCAACTGCCGTGATCGCTTTGAAAGCCAGCGGATTGACCGTGGGACTGGAGGTGCCCATACCACCTCCGACCGCTCCCAGCGAACGGGTCACATTGACCGCGTTGTTCGAGCGGCCGATGACTTCCATGTTCTCCGTCACATGGATGATACCGCCCACGCTGGCCATCGCTCGTGATTGATAGTAACTGAACGCAATCGCAATTCCGAACCCTGCCTGCGAACCGCTTCCCGTGCCAAGGCCGGCGGAAATCGCTTCATTTCGGAAGGAGTTCTGGTTCTCGGCGTTGATGGTCGCATTCCGAGCGTCGACCTTAGCGCCGCTGCTGATCTTGGCCAGCGAACTGGTGTGAGCGTCCGCCAAAGACAGCGAGACCGAGTAGCTTTCTCCCGAACTGGGGATGAAAGTCCGCACTTCCAACGTGTTATTGGACAGGGCCTGTACTTGCAACAGGTTCCCGGCTGAAATCAGCGCACCATTCTGAACGATGACTTCGGAGGTCGGCTGCGAGTTGCCGTAGGTGGCACCGTATCCCGAGGTCAGCGTGGTGATCTCGGCGGACGCAGTGGCGACCGAGCTCAGGATCACATCATGCGCCGCCCGCAGATACGCACCCGGCTCCAGGATGATCCGGCTTTCGGCCTCGGCGATCACTCCGATGGCAAAGCTGGTGGACAGGTCGGTCGGCCCCGAGACGTTGGTCCGAGAAATTAGTTGCGAATCGACATTAATGTCCTGCCCGATCAGATATCCGGCACCCGCGTCAAGTTGCAGCCAGTTATACAGACGATTGGGCTGCAGATTGTTACCCAGCACGATATCGAGCCCAGGTTGCCCATCGATCGCACCGACGGCCAGGGCGCGAGTCGGGCGGGCGTCGTTGGTGACATTGTGGCCGGTGTCAAGATGGCCTCCCGCATTCGCATACCAGCGGCTCGCTGCGTCCTGATTTCCCACCACCAGATCGAGATCAAAATCGCCGTCAACGTCGGCCAGCGTGATGGCGCTCACGTGAGTCGTCGCGGAATCGATCGTGGCGAGTGAACCAAACGTGCCGGCAGCAAAAGCATAGCGCTGCACCCCGGCGCCGTCGGTCCCGACGACCAATTCGGCCCGGCCGTCACCGTTGAGATCTCCCAGTGCCACGGCGGTGGTCTGACTGGCCGCACCAAATGCCGACGCGAAGGAGACGTTCCCGGCATTATTCAGGTACAGGCGGTTCGCCTGCCCGGCATTGCCGATGACGAGATCCAGGTCGAGATCGCCGTCCACATCCCCGACCGCCAGCGACGTGGTCGAGAAATTCCCGCCTTCGATCACCGTCGGTGCCGCGAATGCACTTCCAACAAACGAATAGAGCAGGACGCCCCCGCCTCTGGTTCCGACGATCAATTCCGGCCGGGCATCACCGCGGACATTCGCCAGCACCAGCGATGTCGTCTCACGCGACACTCCGTCCACTAGCCCGGAAAAAGTCAGCGTGCCTCCTTGATTCAGGTAGACGCGATTGGGTTGTCCGGCATTTCCCACCACCAGATCGCTGTCACCATCCAGATCGAGATCGCCCAAGACGACAGAGGTCGAATGGTAGGCGGCCGCATCAATGATACTGGACGGTCCGAATGTGCCTTGATCGTATTCGTACCCCAGAATTCCCTGACCGTCGGTCACTACAATCAGATCGCGACGACCGTCGGCATCCAGATCTCCGAGTGCCATGCCGCGCGTGGTATAGGAGAACTGCTGGTCGAGCATGGCCGATTTGTGAGTTGTGGCATTCGAAGACAGTTGCACATCATTGCCGGTGATGGCCGCGTCCATGCCGACGGTGATCCCTGTTTCACTGTGCAGCCAATGAAACGCATTGAGTCCCAGCAGGTTCCATTCCTGACTTAAACTTTGCGTGGCCGTCAGCGTGACATTGCCGGATGTGAAATTGCCGGTGGCATGAGCCACCAGACGGGCCTGCTTCCCAAGGTTGATCTCGTTCGCCGTGATGACGATGTTGCCCGAATTGCCGGTGGAAGGGCTGTCCCAATGATTCTCACCATTCACGACAGTGCGAGTGGTGATCGTGGCTTTATCAGACATGGTCACTGTCCCGCCGAGCGAAACAATTTCGACGTTCGTCAGTCCGCGTCCGCCGATGAAACCCGTGAGCGTGACGTTGCCGGAAACAATAATGTGCAAGGTATCGGGCAGCCCGTCGTTATTTCCAAAGATATCGCCGAAGGTCTGATCACCAGTCAGGTTCAGCGTCTGATTCCCATTGATCAATAACGGTGCGGTGGTCGGCCCCTTCAAGTCCGGGGTGTAGGGCTGATACGCCGGGAAGGGGGCATAGCTGAATGGAGCCGGAGCCGGCAAGACGTTGGGATCGCTGGTCGTCTCATCACCCAGCATTGGAAAGTTGCTGTCGTTCTGCCAATCCTGAAAGAGCACCCTGAAGACTTTGTCGCGCAACAGGCGGCTTTCCCACAACGGAAACGTGCCGGACCCCGTCGAATAATTGATGCTGCGCCAGTCTTGTTGAAAGACAAAATCCTTACCGACCAGGGACAATGTGTATTGATCAGTGTACGCGACCTTGTTGCTCTTGGTCGTGTCGAGTTTTTCTCGAAGGGTGATGGTCCACTGCTCGCCTGCGGCAATTTTGGTCACCACGAGATCATTACGAACGGCACGGGCGATCTCAGCCGGATAGTAATCCTCTAACACCAGCCGATTAATTCGCAGTAATCGCTCCCCGGTCAAGTTAGGTTGGTCCAATGCCCCGGTCGACGCCTGCAACCGGCGATTATCGAGCGGTACGACATTAAACAGGTTGGGACCGTGCAGTACGGCATTCAACTGATCGGCAAAATTATTTCGCAAATCGAGCAGCTCGGCGGTGCGATCGGCAATTTGCCCCGGATCACCAGCCGCGATGGCGGCACCGAGCGCGGCGGCTTCGGCTTTAATGGAATCAAGCAGACCTGGTGCCATTGTGCCCGCTAGATACACTGACAGCGGATTGTGGACAGGGTCGGTGATGTCGAGCAGTAATCGAGTGGCGAGCGGTACGCTGACGAGGTACTCGCTGTAGACATCGTCTGCAGTAAACAGCGCCGAACTGATGCCATTGGCCGCGAGTGCATCCCGCACAGACTGTGGCAACGTGTTGTTGTCTAACAACGCGATATCACCGGCCGTGTTGCCGGCAGTCGGCGCTGCGGTCCAGATCACGGCCACGTCTAGATGATGCCGGATGCCGGTCGATCCCTGGGCATTCAGCGCAATCGGGCTACTTCCCGCAATGGCTGCCGCCACGGTCGAATGCAGCGTGATCTGACGCGAATTGAGAGGGTTCACTCGCAGGTAATAAGTTTGCCCCTCAGTCAGTCCGGTAATACCCGTAGCCGGGTTGAGCGTCCCTGGATTGAAGCCGGCGTGGTACATCACCGGCGTACCATTCGGCAACCGAACGGGATTAGAGAACGTTAAGGAATTGCCCGATACGATATTGACCCCGTGGGGGTCAAACGTCAGTGAGTTAGTTTGTTCGCTGTCATGGGTGTCGATGGCGCCGCCATCGGCCTGGACGATCCGCACGCGCCCAGCGACGACGAACTCGCCATCATCGTCAATTCCATCAGCATCTTGATCGCGGAAGCCATTCAGGCCGCTGTCGTCGCTGAGCTGGACGGTCAGAATTCCGCCCGACACATGCACAGGGGTCGTGGGTGTCAGATTCTTCCAGGTTGATCCGGCTGGTTGTCCCGACGGTCCCGGCGCGGGCGCAGTCGCCCGGGTGCGGATGCTGATCGGCAGGACATCGTCAGAGAACTGACTTTGGTCGACGAAGATGGGAGCCCCACCGTTGATCGCATACGCGGCGGCGGTCGCTGGAGACCGCTGGCCCTCGTCGGTCAGTAAATCGTTCAGTAACCAGTCGGTCAGTACGTAGTAGTCGCCATCCGCGAGTCCTGTGAAGACCCACTGAGCGGAATTCTGTCCGGTGCCCGTCGCATGATAGCGATAGGATTGCGTATAGTCGGTGGCGCTGTCCTGCCGAAACGTGTGGTCATAATCGATGGACGGCAGCCAGAGATCGCCACTGACTGGCGCCGGGTATTGCGCAGTTGCATAGGGTGACTGGCCGAGGGGATCAATCACTGCCGGCATGACTGTCGTCAGGATGTCCCCTCCGTGACCGACGTCCGGATTCAGAAGAGTGAAATTGTAATTGGAGTTCGGGCCGATCAGGTCACTCAGCAGATGACTGATGGTGTGCGGCTGGGGAGCGTTAACAGGGTCGGTGCCGACGATGTATTCCTGCAGGAGCAACAATTTGCTGAGAGTGACGGCATTGGCGTAGGGGGCGAACGTCTGTTTGTCGAATGTCGCGTTATCCTTTAAGTCACCCTGGTATCCGGCGTGGAAACTCAAAGTGTAAGTGCTGCCGCCCGCCGTGAAGTGGGGATCAGAAGCCATGGCGATGGGAGCCTCCAGGTGCGTGGAGTCGGTAAATCCCAGGTAGGCATCGACCATCGCATGATCAGTCGAACGAAACAGGGGCACGGATGTGCCGTTGATGTCGAGGCTTTTCAGATCCATCAATGTGGCTTGAGGTGTATCGGACAAATAGAGAAACAGTGACACCGGCAGACCTGTGCGATCCTCGATAAATTCAGTGGCTACCTCCCGGGCGTAGTCCTTAACGGTCTCGACGATCCACGTTTTTAATGGATATAGCGGGTCGATGTCGCCCAGCATTTCTGAAACAGGATCAAACACCTGTTCGCTGAATTCGGTAAATAGATCAGTAATACCTGCCCGCAGTTCACCGATCTTGCGCGGAACACCGATCATCGGTAACAGGTATTGATTGACGAACGAATCGTCCACGTGGCCGTCGTTGTTGGGATCTTCGATCTCGTCGCCGATGGTATCAAACAATCCCACATCGCTTTCCGCGTCGCCCCGGCGGTCAGGGAAATCGGGGCCAACGACATCCGGCCCCAGCCCTTCGGCATCGCGATTCTGTAAGTCACGGCGACTTTGGGGGTCGAACAACGCACGTGAGACCGCGAGTCCCAACTGGCTCCAGTTCTCCAGGCCAGCGTCGATATTATTGATCCAGTAGCTGAGATAGTCGTTGACCGCCAACCCCAATGAATTCGCGAGATCTTCAACATCCTGAAGGGTGACGGTGGCTCCACTCAGCGCCTTCTTAAACAGCGGTTCGAAAGGCGTGATCAAATCACTGCCGATGTCGGCGAGATCGCCGATCAGTTGACTCGGGTTGAGTGCCGCCTGCCCCCGCAGCATACCCTGGCCTTGCGCCAGGATATCGTCGACCAGAGCGCCGAACGGCTCGGCAGCGAGTGGTTGGCTGGACAATGGCCCGCCGCGCAGTTGCACCAGTTCACGCCGCAGATCGATGAACCGGTTGAGGAGCACGCCGCGGGACTGAACGCTCAACGATATTGTCAGAAACGGATCGTTGTTGTTGTCGATTTGCTTCCGAATCGTATAACTGTCGTAACCGTTGCGGAACGTCCACACCTGACCCGGCTGAATCTGCTCGACGTGCAATGGATCCGTTACCGTGGGAACCTGCTCGATGACGATGCCGTGATTGCCAAACTGTGCCAGGAACGATATTGAATTGGCCCCGGTGCTGAGAGTCTTGGAGTCAAGTACAGAGACAAACTGATTGATCTGAGCTGGAGTGAAATTATTCTGTTGTCCCAGGGCGAACTTGAATTCCTCGAACTCGCCGGTCAGATGTGGCGGATTCTGGATGAAGGTGTCATAGATGAACTGATGTGGGGCATTCAGTTCGCGGGCGATCGACGGGTCATCACTGACGTCCCCGTAGGCCGTTTGTCCTCGAGGCTGATCTTCGCCTTCCGGCTTGTCGAGCACCGTAGCACCGGGCGTCGCATCGCCGACATAACCTTCGATCACCAGGTGCCGGATTGAATTGACGGTGGCCAGGTCTTCCGTCGTGAGGTTCGCGGCTTCCGGAAACGGACCATCACTGAACTGATTGACAAACGTGTGCATCCAGATATCCCCGGCCGCGTGAGTGGGGAATCCGTAGGCCCAGGCCAGGATCTGCAAGCGTTCCGCTTCGGAATAATTGGTATTGTTTTGTGCGGCCCAGGCTTCGTCCAGCACATGGGCGATCCAGATGCCGGTCGAGTCGGGATGGATGACACTCTGGCCCATCACCAGGTCCGGGAAACCGTCCGGCCCGACCGCGCCGGCATAGTAGTACGACGGGTAGCGGGTCAAGGCTTCGACGACGCGCGGATCGACGGCATATTCGCGGCCTTCGATCGTCACCATCCCGTCATCGATCAGATCTGTTCTGACGTCTACCGCGTACTCGATATGGGTATTTGGCTTGAAGAGCACAATACGCTCTTCAAGCGTCTGAATGGTGCCCAGTCGATTCAATCGCCGACGTTTGGGCGGCCGCATTCTGCGGCCCAGTCGATTCGGAAACTTCACCCATCCCACCAAGACCAAACGTCTGAACCAATTCGACCGCCGGAGCCAATTCATGTACACGATTTAGGGCTTTCTCGCAGGATCACGAAGAGCGGTTGAGATGGAGCTTAGAATAGACCTTCCCGCGACACGGAAGTCAAGCTTTTCAACCATCGCTCTTGCCGGTATTTAACACGAGATTCTGGCTATTCGCATGGACTGGAGTTGGCTGAGGACCTACGTTTCGTCGACTCGAATTGGAGTTCTGAGAGACGTCAGGAGAGATTGTTGACAAGATGTCAATTTGTCGCGATGCAGTACATCCGTTGGAGCGTTCTCAAGTGTGAGTACAAAAGATCCTTCATCAGGTCAGCGAATACAAGGCCGCTGTCTTCATAGAACTTCATCAGCTTTAGGTTGCCCAGCAGGATCGCCGATTGCGGGCCGTCGCCGCTCTGGTAGTGGGGGAAGTGGAAAACCAACTCCTCTCGCGGCCGCTTCACGCCACCTTGACCGTCATTGGTGAGCAACCCGGCGAGCCGCCTGCCTCAAGTGGGCGACTTGCTGGCTGAGATGGGAGTAGTCCACGGACAGGGGACGCGTCCAGGTAGCCTTCGGATACGCTGAAGAGCATCCGAAGCTTTTCCGCAAACGCTGATCGTGGCGTGGGGACTATTGCGAGAAGCAGAAGGAATTGGACAATATCTGTCTGTGCACCACGTTAGGATGAATGCTGCGGTATCCATCAATGGAAAAAGGGGCAGCCCAAAGATTTGGACCACCCCCAATGTTTGCGTTTATCGTGTTGCTTTCAGTTGCCGGTCTCGGAGTGAGTCATTGTCCCTCGCCCTCTCCTTTGGCGGAAGAGGGCTACGGTTTTCTCAGCAAAGAGACCCGTCAATAACCCATACCCACCCAGGAAGAAGAGGTATTCAGTTTTCTTCTCGACAAAAACCATCCACAATGCCCCGATGAACAGCAGGGCATGAGCAAACACTGCCAACAGAAACCCCAGTCGGCAAATCCCAAACACGATGATCGTCGCTCGGGGCTTCCGGCCGCTTCTCACGGCAGATGACCGACGATTCTTGCTTCCGACGTTGTCACTTGTCTCTTTTGCACTCACGGCGTTTTCCTTTGAGTTGAAGGATACGCCAAGGCCTTGGCTTGATCAGTTGTCGCGACATCAGAATCCTATGACGGGACGTAATCTGTGTCGCCGAAGCCAAAGCGCATTAACCCGAAGCCAAAGCGCACAGTTAGAATCGAGTTGCGGTTGTGGCTAGATCCAGCGTTACACCGAATGGCAGTCTCATTCAGGCACTTCGGAATGCACGAGACTGGAAACAGCGAACGCTGGCCGAAGCTTCAAATTGTAGCGTTCGCAAAATCCAGCAAGTTGAAGCAGGAGATTCGACTTCAATGGGGCTCATTCTCAAAATTGCCGAGGCACTGGAGATTGAGAACCCCAGGCACCTAGTTGACGATGGTGTTGAGCTAGATGCTGATGCGGTAATCGTATTACGAATCGATCAAGGGAACTATTCCTCGTTGGAAGACGCTTATCTGGCAATATGCGTAGGCCACGGTGTCATCGGATAAATCGAGCTTCGACCGGAGTCTGCGGAAGCGGCAACGGATTGAATTCTTGTTCCATGGCTTACCGTCAGAGTTCAGAAACAGCGGGCCGGTCGGGTGTGCTGTCGCAAGTCGTTCGGTCAGTTTCACCATGTCTTCGGTTAAGTAGATCACTCTGGGCTTCCCGGTCTTCGTGGCCGTCTTGTGGCTCATCAGGACCCAGATGTTCTGCTGGCGGTCGAAATTTGCAGCAGTGACTGCTGCAAATTCACCTGGGCGGGCGCCGGTTTCCCAAAGTGCGGTGAGGTAGTCGCGGAAGTCGTCATCAGTCGCTTCCAGAATGCGCTGGTGTTCTTCAACGGTGACAACCTTGTCGCGACGCAAACAAGCTGGGCGAACAAGTCCACGGACCGGGGAGGCGTCCAAGTAGCCTTCCGATACCGCCCAATTGAAAACACGTTTAACGCAGGTCATCGCCGCCCGTTGTGTGGATTGGCCCCATTTGGTGTGGGTGTCAATCCAGCGGGTCACGTGGAACGGTTTGAGGTCTTTGACCAGGACTGAGCCGCTGGCATCGCAGAAGTCTTGCAGGAAGCGTTGATACCAGTCGTAAGTATTGGCCGAGTGGTGTTTCTGCTGCCATTCGAGAAACAAATCGCAGTAGGAAGCGACATTGACCTGGGAGCGATCCTCGACGGCTGCGGGATCCTTCTGAGCCATGAGCTGATAGAAACGCTCAAAAGCTGCGGCCTTCTGATCAAGACCCTTCACCAGTTTGACCTGGCGGCGTTTGCCCTCAGGGTTGGTGGTCTGAACATACCACCAACTATCGAGCTTACGAAAATACGGTTGCGGATTGGGCATTGCGAACCTCTCAACTTTGGATTTGAAAACACCAAGTCGAGCTGAAAGGCTCGCAGGACCCCGACAGGTTGCCGCCTGCCGGGGTCTTTTTGCTGCAAGATTTGCTGCAATTCTATTTCCGAATCGCCGTAACGCTAGTCGGGATGACAGGATTTGAACCTGCGACCCCTTGACCCCCAGACTACCAATTTAATCGTGGCAAAATCTGGTGGCAGCGCAAAAACTCCTTACACATCAGCATCTTACGTGCGTTGGAACAATTCTGCAAATCACCGCAGTCAAGCGCATTTGACGGCGAACAATCGCAGTACAACCAACGTTTGAGTCATTGTCCAGCGCGTGTAATCCCTACCGTTTGCCGTCACCGATGTCGCACCGTGCGACGAAAACAGTGCCCCCTTTCTATTATGCGTAATAGATTCAAGGGGACTTCAAATGCCGCATCGGGCACAAGCCAAGACGATCGCTTACCTCTCCGACAAACACCGGGACGGCCGCGACCAAAAGCTGCTTTACGGTACGGACGGCATCGCTGTCGTTCTGTGGTGTCCTAAGTGACCCGCTAGTGGGAAACCGGCCGTTCCATCTTCCAACAGGAACTCGCCGAACTTCACCAACCCAACGCCCCGCCAACCTTCCCTGTGGGAATACGAACGGCGAACTTTTCGATCCGCTGCGATCGTGTTGCACGACGTCACGCAGGGCGAACTGGTGGCGATCGATGTGCGTGGCTGGGAAGGATCGGCGATCAGCATCACGGGCGGAAACTCTCAGGTGCGCGATTGTCGCACCTTGGGCTGTGCGGGCAATGGATTTGACTTTGTCCGGTGCCGGATCTCCTGCGTGAGCAACATCGCCCGGGAATGTGCCCATGGATTCGTGGTCAGCCAAAGTCGCCCGGAATCTATTATTGAAGCGAATATCTCGGGCGGCAATCGTGCGAATGGATACCAGTTCGATCAATCGCCAGGAATCGCAGCATATGCCAACAACGCGAGTTTCAACGACCGCGACGGAATGACCGTGATCAATACTGCAAACGCCCAGCTGGTGGCTAATATGCTGGCGGGCAACAATCAATCGTCGACGGACGGCTGCGGCATTCGACTTTCTGGGAGCGCGAGGGAATGCGGGCTCTTTTACAACAATTTTCAAGACGTGCAAATGCAACCCAGTCAGCTTAATCCGGTAATCGAGGAGACATCCGCGAATCAGAATGTCATCCGATTCAATCTATCCCGGATGAAGATCCAAGGGGACGGCCAGGATTCGATCATTAGCGAGAACTTCACCCCTTGATTAAGGCAGATGTCACGTCGAGTGGTAGCGGCTGGACTTTGGTTACAAGCATCGACCTATTCATCGTCCTGTCCTCTCAACCCGCATCCCGCCTGGCCTATCTATGAGGACCAGTGGTGGCGGGACCGTGGCTGGCATGGGTCACTTGGCGCGCTGAACTATGGCGTGTGTCTAGATCGTGACGTCCTGAGAGGCGCTGGTCGGAAAATAAATACTCTTCCCGAATCACTGGATACCTGTCACGCGCCGTGCAGCGACCAGTTTGTGGCCGATAGTCTGGGCTTCCCTCATGCTGGTTCGGCATGGGTGTATCTTATAAACTCGGGGTCACAGTCGCTGCCGCAATGTAAACTGCCGAGCGCGAACAGAATCCAGTCAAACGCCTTGTGGTCTCGTTGCGAATCGATGTAAGGCGCCCTCTGGCGCGAGACGGTACCAAACAGGATCGGTTTCGCCCATCGTGTTCGCGGGCGCGGCCCTCAGGTTGGTGCTACCTGAGTTCAGCAATCCACCGAGTGCCGCAGATGCTGCTGTGACTGCAAGAAATCGTCGGCGATTGAGCGGCGGTTGTGGCTTCATGGGTCTCTCAAGAAGGGGTGGCTGGAGATCCGGAGGGCCCTTGGAGAGGCGTGATGCCTTTCGGGCGTCTCTCGAAAGATTATATCCGTCACAGCATGAACCGGAAGAGGCGGACGACCACACGGCGGCGCTAGTATGCTCTGGAACAGGCTCGCTACACCTTCGTTCGTACAGAACTTGCATCCGCTACTCTCTTCCGGCCTTTACCGGTGCTTTCACTGTCCCCTTTGTCTCTCTCAAACTTGCCTCTCCAAAAGATATGCCCGGTTGGACCCTCGGTCCAACCGGGCATATCTTGACAGCACCATTCCCTTTACTGCCCTGCAGGTCAAAAGGTAATGTACAGTCCTGTGTTGGCATCTGCCGCTTCCTGTAGCATCTGGATCGCTTTATTAAGGACTTCTGCCTGTTCTTTTTTTGCAAGTCTCAATAGATACTCCTGGCTATTACGAACCTGTTGGGGGCTTTGGAAGTACGATCCCATTTTTCCAGGGTCAAATGGGTCATCCGTTGGGCCAATGATGCTACCCAGGATGGGCGACTCCATGATAACTGGGCCGTTCGCGACCAACTCTTGAATATCCTCCCATGCCGCACCGAGTCCGATATCAGCAGTAGGATTGTAATACTTTGTTAGTGCAAAATCACCGTACTGATGTGAGTCTTGCGTTTCGATCATCGCCTCCCAATCATCGTCCAACGGTTCCCCTTCGTATGGGTCTCGGAAGTCACTCAGGGTGGCGTCGACGAAGGACACCAATCTGGTGTGGTCACCAGACCGGAGACCGTCTTCCAGGATTGCCCGAAGTTCTCGGTCGAACGAGTCGTAATCGAACAGGAATGCCTTATGTTCCATCATGATGCACTATACCCTTCTCATGGCTCTCATGGCAAAAAGTCATACGGTGAATACAACTCGGTTACGACTGGCAGGCCGGTTTTCGGGTCGTACCTTGTAATGCCAATCACGTCTGGCAGATTTCCTTCACGCTGCTTGTATGCGTTGATGAAGCGGACGATCTCTTGTCGATCTTTGGCGATAGCCCGGTCCAAGGGTTTATCGTCAAGGATCAATTTCCGTTTGAAACTCACCGCGTCAGGAACGGCCTCCTGAAGCGGTGATCCCGGTTGCGGCGTGCCGGTTTTTAGATCGACCCGCTTGGACACGAGGATGGGGTTCCCGGCCTTATCCTTGATAGCCGATTGTACCAAGTCAAAATCGCCGCTCGCTCTTCTCGCATCAGCGAGTTTCTTATGAATGCTCTTTCCTGTCGCTGTGGCGGCGGTTTCCCCCACTTTTGCTGGAGCAGGGACCGACGGGGTGGCATCGTATTGATGGCTATTATGTACGATTACGCCCTGAGAGGCGATGGCAAATACGTGCTCGCTATCGACTTCCAAATTGAAAACAGAATGCGAGCCAACCCGCGGTCGGTGATTAACGACCCGCGCAATCTTGCCCACTGCGGTGCGGAGCTCTTCTACCGGTTGCAATGTCCCAGCTTGAACAAAATCTTGACGCGTATCTGACCAGAAAGGATGATTCGCGGTTGTTCCGATTGGCTTCGTTTCGCCGGTTACATCGAGGTCGATGACATTTGCGGCGGAATGGCGGAAGGTACCCGTCACAACTCGACCGGGCCCCGGATCGATTGGTGGGCAGGGTTCGATTGCCTCAATCGTTGCGGGGCCGGCGACTCCGAACTCGCTTAATGCGACGTCAATATCTCGGCCGACTTTCCCGCGTCGCGACTCCAGCCAGTTGACAGACCGCAAAAGCGTAATCTGCAATTCGCTGCCGTCGGGTTTGTCCATCCGCAACCGGATGTTACGCCACGTTTCCGGGTCGATTGCACTTGAGACGGCCTCTTGCCCATCCAATTCAGGATTATCCGCGACCACTTTCATGCCCGTGCGGATTTCTTGAATCGCACGTGATTCGAAGCGTTGAATTGCTGTCGGTTCAGTGATTGTTTCCTTGGCCTGAGTGGGAACGGACCAACTGGTGGCACTCGATTGCAAAAAGAATCCGGCTCCCAAGACAAACCACGAAAGCAGCCAGGCCCAAGTGGCTGGCCGCCAGCGATCGGTCGCATCGCCAGATTTGCTGTCTCGAGACATCTCGTCGCAAAGTAGCGAATTTGCTTGCAATTTCGCGACACCCAATTCAGTTCGGGAATTTGCCACAGTTTGAACGGATGACACGAATTTGCGTTCGGATATATCCGTCACACGTTCTTCGGGTAACTTCGCTCGATGTTTGTCATCGATTTGGACGAGGTACCGATTGCGAATCGAATTCCTGATTACGCCACGAGAAATTGATTCGGCCGTGGTCGACGTCTCCAGTTCAGGCTGACTAAACACTTCGTCCAACGCCGAGCAACGAGCAGGCATTGTTCTCAGTCGCCGGCGCGTCTTGCGTTGCAGCACCAACGTCCCAGAGACGCCGATCAAGATGCAGACCGGTGTCAACCAATCGAGGCTATCCGCCGAGGCCTTGTCCAAACCGACAACGGCAGAGGTCGTTGCGTCTTCGATTTCGCGAGTCAACACTTGCGTGTCGCCCACAAAGCACTTGCCTCCCAGCCAGCTGCCGCAAGGCGACGTGAATCGGCTGTAGAGAGCTCCCAATCCGGCTGTCGTGGCCGCTTCAATGAGGGCCAAGCCTGCGCTCTTCGTGAGTTGTTTCACACTCCAGCTATTGTCGGCATACGGATCGACGGGATCGAACGCATTCACCAACTTGGACAATCCGATGGCTTCACTGGTCGCATTCGCCCAAATATAGTAGCCGCGCTGTAGTCCTTCGAGTTGCAACTGGTCAGCCTGAGCAACATATGGGCCATGTGCTTGAATGACATGCCCGACAAATTGAACGCCGCCAGCGATCAGGGCGACAACCCGAAAAGGCCCCAGTGCCACAGAGGCCGCCGCGATCGCTCCCTTGATTACTGCCTGCCGAACTTGACTGTTGATTTGAGATTGCCAATCTTGATCGACGGCCCGGGCTTCCGCATCTTTGTTGACGAGTTCAGTACGCTTGGTTCCGGCCGTCGTCACTTTGTTATTGGTCTCAACTTGCTGTTGATTGGCTTGCGTGACTGAGCTTGCAAAAACTGCCGCCAGCTGGGTCTGCCGGGAGGTGACCTGAGATTGCAAATTGGTCCGGTCGCCGTTGACCTTGTTTGTGAACTGCAGCTGCTCTCCAGTTGCTGTTAATACGTCTGCATTCAGCTCTTGTGTTGCGGCCCCGCGGGCTTGGGCGACATCCGTTTGATCTTGCAAAAGATCGTCTGCAATATCTGGGGCAAGGTCCAGGCGCGCTTGAATGACATCGGCCGGAGCATCTTGACGCTGATTGCCCGCAGTCGTATTGAATGTCGAAACATCAGTCTGGAACGCATTTCGATTGGCGATTACATCGGCATAGGCCGCCGCTCCGCCTGCCTGGACATCTGCAGTGACCGAGGCGGGCACAGACGGTGCCGGATTGGTCGTAAAGATGGTCGAATCAAATGGCAGCTGCGAACCACTAGATGGGGCTGATAAAACAGCGTTCAGCGCGCCACCACTATGAAAACTTTCCAGAGAAGTCGCGGCAGTAAAGGACCCGTCGATCGCTCCCCAAGCAGTGACTGGTCCGATTGTTCCACCCCCTGTGACGTTTTGAGTGTTCAACGCGGATACAGTTGCCAGGATGTCTCCGTACGACAAGATCTCACCAATGTTGTCATCGGCGGTGATGATGCCTGAAAGATTACCCAAGGCCGCCACACCGACAATATCGTGTCCCGCATGCAAACTGGCTGGGATATTCCCGAAGGAGACTACCCCAAGGTCTCGCGCAGCGGAATAGCTGCCGCTGAGGTTGCCCACGTTCCATGCTGAAAGATCCTGTCCAGCAACAACTGTGGCTTGAGTATTGCCCTGGCCGATGAGCATTGCGTCGCCGCCCGAAGTCACTGATCCCGTGAAATCGCCCAGCGTGATGGCTCCGGCAAATGTGCCGCCGAGAATCGAACCAGTAAAACTTCCGACAGTCAACGCGATGGCTTCACCACCTGCGTGCAATCCACCCATCAGGACCGCATTTCCATACGTCATTAGTTCAGCATCACCCAGCACCGAGGACACGGAGCCCGTATAGTTTCCGTATGAGAAGGCGAATGCTCCATCAATGCCCGCCACGGCAGATGGTCCCGAGATGTCGCCCCAACTGATCATGGTCCCATATTGACCTGTCACTCCAGCAGTCGTGATGCCTCCGACGGCATAGAGTAAGGCGTCACCCCCTGCATGGACGACACTTCCGCTCGAATTTCCGAGCGTGACGATAGAAGCGTCTCGGCCACCGGTCACCGGGCCCTGGGTATCGCCGCCGGCGAACAGGAAGGCATCCTGTCCAGCAGTGATGACAGTTTGAGTCGTCTTGAAGGCGATCACGCTGGCGTCGCGACCGGCATCAACGGGTGCTGTCATGACATCGGAGGCAAGTACGGTGGCATCGCGGCCCGCTGAGATTAGTCCGCTCAGTATGCCGATAGCATCGACTTCCAAATCGCGACCTGCATGGTACGTGCCCGTGGCTCCGCTCCCTGCGAAGATCCACACGTCTAATCCCGCTGAAACTGAGCTGGTCACCAATCCCCAAGCTGTAAGGCTGGCGGTGCCGACCGACGCGAGGATATCGCCGGTGACGCCGCCGACCACATAGGCCGAGGCATTATTTACAGCCTGAATGGCACCGGTCAACTCTTCGCCTATCAACGCACCGACATTGTGGCCAGCGGTGACCGTGCTCGTGAGTGATTCCAGAGTTTCGAGGCTGACATCTCGACCTGCATTGACAGTGCCGGTAATCGACCCGAGTGATTCGACGCTGGCGTCACGGCCCGCATCGATAGTGCCTGAGGTCTCCCCGCCTGCAAATGTCGTGACATCACGTCCCGCGGATAATGGCTGACTTAGATTTCCTAGAACGCCTGTCACGACGATATCACGTCCGGCATTGACTTCGCCGTCGATGTTACCATATGCAAAGACTTCTGCATCTTGGCCGGCCGTCACTTGGTCCAGAACACTGACTTCCGCGAAAACCGAGGCATCTCCCAGAACAGCAGTCACCTTTTTAGTAACGCTACCCAGTGAAGAGTTTACCGTCGCTGACAGCTTTCCGCTGATCTCAGAACTGATATCGTTTGCTGCAGATACGATGACATTTCCAGAGGAAGCCGAAATGGTTGCGGCTGTTATTGAGCCGAGACCAATCACTGACGTATCGACTTCGCCATCGATTTGTGGCGAGGAGATATTTCCGTAGGCCCACACATCGACGCTGCCCTGCAATGCTTGAATTGTTCCGGTGATCTCCCCTGCGGACGAGACATCAGCCTCGCCCAGAATCGCCGTGATCTCACTGGAAATGTTTCCCGTCAGGGTTACGACCGAAGCATTCTGCTCGGCTTGTATTTTGGCCGAAATTGAACCATGAACGGACTCGACAGCCACGCTGCCTTGGTTGGATTCGATCGTCCCGGAGATCGCGCCATCGGCATCGACAGACACATTCAGTTCGCTATTCACGGTGACGTCCGTGATAGCTCCGTTTGCTCCTAAACTCACCGGCCCGGCGGCCGATTTGAAAACACTACCCGCCGTGATGCTGCCGACGGAACTCGCTGTCACCCCTGTCTGACCTTTCGCGGTGACCGTTGTGATTCCCGTTGCTCCCAGCATCTTGACTTGGTCAGTTCGCGAGGTCAGTTGACTGTTTTGAACCGTACTGTATGAGACGACATCCAATTCCAATAAGGCGGATAAATTGGAATTGGAGACGTTTCCTCCAGCATCGACTTCGATTTCCCCAAACTGAGAATTTCCCGTCTGGATCACCACGGTGCCTCCGGCGAATACGTCGATATCGCCCGAGCTTGAAACCGTTCCGGCATTGATATCAACAACTGCCGCCAAACTGACGGCCCCCGCGCTGCCCAATGCTGACAGAGTTCCCGTAGTGTCGATTGTTCCACCAGACGACAATTGGATGCTGCCCAGCGTGGCAGTGACCTCGTCAGACGACAAATCGCCGCCCGCATTCACAATGACGGTCGATCCTGAGATATCAGTCGTTACAATATCTCCAGAGGCTTCGACTGTCACTGGTCCATCGGCAGTGATAGATCCTCGGACATTCGTGGGTGAACCGTTCGGATTGCTGGCATCAACTTTGGCTCGCGCCGCCACGAATGCCGGTCCCGATCCTCCAGAGATTATCCCTTGAATGTTGCCGAAAGCATCAACTGTGACGCCGTCGGGAGCCTGCACATTACCCTTGATATCGCCAATGGCATTGACATAAGCGACATTTTGCAGTGCATCATCACCTATGACAGTTGTGCCGGTTCCGACCAGGACATTTCCTTGCATGTCACCTCGGACGAGAATCTGAGCATCGTCACCTGCTTCAATATTGCCTTTCAGCTTACCAGCATAAAGTTGAACATCTTCCGAAGCGGTAATGTTTCCCTGCATTGTTCCCAGCACAGCAACCTGAGCCTCGCCAGAATGTGCGTCTGTGCGCGTCGACTGTACCGTAATATTCGCCGTGAAATTCTCTAGTGCAAAAACACTTACGGTCGACTTGGTAGAAATATTTCCCGAAATCGTTCCCCAGGCGTTAACGACGTGCGTCACTGGATTGGCGGGATCAGCATTCGCTGGTTGATAATTTCCTCCTGTCACAGACGCAGAAATGTTGTGCAATGCGGATACGTTCACTCGATTCTTGGCTGTGACCGATCCACGAATATCATTTGACGCAAATACCGTCGCATTTCGCTCGGCATCGATTTGAGCACTGACGTCGTTCCAACTCTTGATGTTGACATTTCCCCAAGTATCCGAAGCGATCTGCGATCCGCTTCCCGAAGCCGTGGTGTTGTAACTCCCTCGAACATTGGTGGCTTTGACATTGATGTTGCCCCCGGTCGAAATCACCGTGGCGCTCACGTCGCCGAGCACTTCGATTTCGCATTTGGTTTTGGATTTTATCGTCCCGGTATAATCCTTCCAGGTCTCGACTTCGACAACCGGAGCCTCATAGTTGGCATTGATATCCCAGCGGGAGTAGGCATAAATACCTTTCAACCCAGCCTTAAAAGTGCCTGAGATGACATTCGCAGCGAAAGTCTCGATTGATCCACCGACGTCATAGCTGACGTTTTGGAATCCGCCGTAGGCAAACGCGGCCAGGTCCTTCACGTTGCTGATAGCCCCGGTGATCGCCCCGAAAGCGGCAATTTGGACATCGGCGCCCACGGCGATGACGCTTCCCGCGAAATTGCCATAGCACGACAGTGTTAATAGACCGACCGCTTTGACCGTCGACTGGAAATTCCCCCATGTTGTGGCCACGACGTCCGTCGCTGTACTCTGAATTGTGCCGACCAAGGATTTAAACGCCTGCACGGTTACCAGGCCACGCGCTGTGACATCGCCGATCAACGAACCCCAGGTATAAACATTGGAGTTCCCCTGACTACTTTGAATATTGCCGGTAATATCACCGACCGCGCTGACACTTCCAAGGGCTCCCACCACAGTAATGTTGCCGCTGATCCCGCCATCAGCGACGACCTTACTCAGATTGTTACCTGCAGAAATGTTGCCGGAGATATTGCCCTTGGTGGAGGTCAAGCCCGGCGGGAGCGCCGGCTTGGCATTACCTGTGGGGTTATCTGAAAACATGTCTAGAACGAGGTTCGCAACATTGAAGGCACTCAAGAATGATTGGAGCAGGCCCACATCCCCTTGCACCGAACCGTCTACGTCGATGACACCGATCGTTCGCCCAGCAGCGATATTCCCCGTAATGTCGCCCCCGCCATCTCGTCCTGCCTGGACGGAATCGATGTCACCGAACGTGGCTTCGATCGTTGCGCCAATATTGCCACCAGCCCAGATATCTTGGAAATTTGCGCCTGCCGTCAATTTCCCTTCGATATAACCATGGACTGCCATCACGTCACCGATATTGACGGCCGCATCAATTTCGGCATCGATCACGCCGGTGTCGGAGGTGATCGGGCCGATGGAGCCACCGGAACTGATGGTTGTCGGATCGATATCCTGTTTGGCCCATATGGACGTGATCGATCCGCCCGCGCTGATGTTGGCCGAAATCTCACCCAGTGTGGCCTTGATCGGGCCAATGATGGTGCCCGCCGTGATGCTCTTCGAGATTGACCCTCCGGCTGTGATCGAACCAATGGATCCACTTCCAGCTTGAATGTCGGCGTCAATGGCTCCATCGGCCGAAATCGTGCGCAGACTCGTGGCGGCCTTGACGCTCTTCGTAATCGAACCCTGGGTGTCGACCGAATCGATCTTTCCCCCAGTCGATTCAATTGATGCTGAGATCTCACTTGTGGCGTGGACTGATCCAATATCGTTGACGGCGCTTAGGCTGCCAGCGAAAGTAGTGCCGGCGTTGACAATCAAAATGCCTTGCTGCGAGCTGATTTCGGCATCCAGTGCGTGGTCGGAATCGATCCCGCCGATGTTCCCGGTCGCGGTAATCTTGGAGCCCGTGATCTCGCCTTGTGCAGTGACGCTTTTCAATACTCCGGTCGACGCAATATCGCCGTGAATATCGTGAAAAATGTAGATGCGGTTGATGCCGTTCGCTTTCACCGTGCTACCGTCAGGAATTGAGCCCCAAACGGTGAGACCGGCAAGATCCATGGTATCGTCGCTGACCCAAACGGGAGGGCCATTGTCTTGCGTCTGGTAGCGCCCCAATCCGAGTGTTCCCTTGATCTCGAATGTCTTACTGACATCGCATTGATCGTACGTGACGTTAGTGCAACTGCCATCAATGTTGACGGCATCGGGAGTACCTGAGAACCAGAGCCTGGCGGCATTGCCTTTGACATGGAAAGACGACCCGCCTTTGGATTCGGCGTAGAAGAGGACATTTCCTTCGACGAGGACGGTGTCGAAACCGACTCTCATGCTGGTCACGTTGCCCTTCACCGTCAGGTCTTCACCGTGTTGCACGATCATCTGGTTGCAGTCACCATTGCAAGTCACATCTTTTGCAGACATCGCCCCGAGCCAGTCAATGTAGCCCGCTTTGACCTCACCGACACTTCCACCTGCGTTCGCCCAGACACTGCCTGCTTCGATGTTACCGATGCTACCCCCGGCGTCCAAAATCACTGCTCCGCTGATCGCGGGGATTCCCATGGAGCCGGTCGTGGTGAAGGTGAGTTTGCTGACTCCTGACCCGTTCTTCCAGGTTCCGTCGCCATCGACTTTGACAGAGAATTCCGTACCTGCACCGGGTTCGACTGTCACCGAACGGTACGAAAACGAAACCACAATGTTTCCCATGGGCCCCGCAGGGCCGTCGGGATCAGGAGAGTTGTTGATGACGCTGGCTAAGTTCTCGAAGCTGGACATCGATTGACCAGGTACGAGCACGTACGTCACCACGGGGGGCGGGGGATTACCACCGCCTCCGCCCCCGGGCGGCGTGCCCGCTGCCGACGGCGTGTAGGAAAACGTCAAGCCCGTCGACCATGGGCCATTGTGCGCCACCATTCCCGAACTGGTATAAGAAACGCCGCGAACCGTGACTGTATGGTCCCCCGCGGGAAGATTCAGGTTCGTCAAATCGACGGTGAAATGTCCGGTCGAATCGGTATATGTGGATCCCTCCGCTGTGCCGTCACCATTCACGTCATACTGCACGGCCAAATAGGCCGCAGATCCTGCAGACATCGTCAGCTCGCCGGAAATGCGAGGATCACTGGTAATGGAATCTCCAGGGGTATCCGTGTCATTTGTCAGAGACAATGTCCCGACATTCGGAACGGCTGCCGTGTAGTCGAACGTCAGCAATGACCAGGCACCATAACTGGTCGACATCGTTTGAGGGTCTTGGTCCCCGGCACGTACTTTGAGCGTCACGGTTCCTTCAGGGACGGAGAGATTTGCCAAGTCGCCACTAAAGCCGCCCGACTGATTGGTGTAGAGTGTACCGTCCACGAATCCGTCACCATTAAAATCGAACTGCACCGGCAAATTGGCGACTGAACCGTCATCATGGGTGACGCTCCCCGCGAAGCGTAAATCCGACGTAATCAGATCGCCATCCACACCGGTATCTGAAACCAGGTGCAGAGTCGCGACAGCGGGCCGTACTTGCACCACCGGAGCATAAATGAAAGTGATAGACACCCAGTCCCCAAACTGCGGTGACGTTGATCCATTGACATAGCGTCCGCCGCGAATCGCGATCGTCTGCGTTCCAGCCGAGGGAATCACATTGGTGGGATCGATTGTGAAATGTCCCAGACCGTCAGTGGATCCTGTTCCTTCCGCAACGCCATCGCCATTCAGATCGAATTGCAGCGGCAAGTAGGCGGCCGAAGCCCCCGTAACCGTAATCTGACCCGAGATCCGAGGATCACCTGTTATGAGATCTCCGGAAGTCCCGGTATCGTTGGCCAGCGTCAAGCCCGAAACGACGGGTAGCGCTGGAGGGGGAACGGCATAGGTGAATGTGAACGTCGACCAGCTTCCATAGACCGTAGTCATCGAAGCGGCATCGAATTCGCCAGCACGGACGCGGAGAGAAATCACTCCGGGGCTGAGATTGGAATTGGTGGGATCAATGGTGAACTCGCCGGCCTGATTCGTGTAACCAGATCCGTCCGGATAGCTGTCGCCATTCAGATCGTACTGCAGTGGAAGATAAGCGATAGTGCCGTCCCCATGAGTGACGGTTCCCGCAACGCGTAGATCGGATGTGATCAGATCTCCCGGCGTTTCCGTGTCGACGACCAGGTGCAGATTTCCAACTTCCGGATGGACTTGCACGATCGGGGCGAACGTGAAGGTGAAAGCCGTCCAGTCACCATACTGCGTCGACATTGTTCCGCTGACATAGCGTCCTGCCCGGATCGTGATTGTCTGCGCTCCCGCTGTGAGATTGAGATTGGTGGGGTCGATGGTGAAGTGCCCCGTCCAATCCGATTGCGTGGTTCCGTCAGCGATGCCGTCGCCATTGGTGTCATACTGCACTGGCAAGTAATTTGAAGACCCATCCGACAGGGTGAGGTTTCCGGCGACTCGGGGGTCGGCAGTGATGAGATCACCTAGGGTTCCAGTATCATTGACCAGCGCCACACCTGTCACTTGTGGGACTGCAGGAGGCGGGAGAGTATATGTGAACGTAAACGTCGACCAATTTCCAAAAATTGTCCCCATCATGCCGTCGGACTCACCGGCGCGCACTCGGAGCGACACGGTTCCCGGTGCGATATTTGAATTAGTGAGATCGATCGTCAATCCACCCGTCGAACTCGTAGATCCGTAGCCTTCGGCAAAGCCATCGCCGTTTAAGTCGTACTGCAACGGGAGATACGCATTCGTGCCATCGTCATGTGTCACGGTCCCGGCAACGCGTAAGTCGGACGTAATCAGGTCATTGGCGACCCCCGTATCCACCACGAGGTGCAAGTTTCCGACGACCGGGTGGGCGACCACGACCGGGGCGAACGTGAATGTCAGCGTGGACCATGTCCCATACTGCGGCGTCATCTGACCGCTGACATTTCGCCCGGCCCGTACAGCGATCGTCAGCGAACCAGCACTCAGATTGAGGCTGGTCGGGTCGATGGTGAAATGCCCCGTCCAGTCCGACTGCGCGGAGCCATCGACAATGCCGTCACCGTTCACATCATATTGGATCGGCAGGTAGTTGGCAGAACCATCGGACAATGTCACGCTGCCAGTCAACCGCGGATCTCCCGTGATCAAATCACCCGCGACTCCCGTATCATTCACCAGGCTCAAGCCGGAAACGACGGGCAGCACAGGAGCGGGCAGCGCGTACGTGAAGGAAAACGCCGACCAGCTCCCGTAATCAGTGGACATCGGCACGACACCAGGTTCACCGGCCCGCACGCGCAACGCGATCGTTCCCACGGAGAGATTGAGATTTGACAGATCGATGGTGAAAGTCCCCATCGAGTCAGTCCAGGCAGTTCCCTCTGCATATCCGTCGCCATTCAAGTCGTACTGCAAGGGAAGGTAGGCCACCGGTCCATCGGCGTGCGTAACAATGCCTGCCACGCGTAAGTCTGAAGTTACCAAGTCGCCGGCGACGCCTGTATCCACTACCAGGTGCAAGTTACCGACTTCTGGGTGGGCCTGTGACGCCGGAGTATACGTAAACGTCAACGACGACCAGGCGCCAAACTGAGGCGTCATTTGACCGTTGACATTCCGTCCGCCCCGAACTTTCACCGTTTGCAACCCCGCGGTGAGATTGGAGTTCGTCAGGTCGACAGTAAACAGGCCCATCCCGTCGGTCTGGGTCGTTCCGTCTGCGACGCCATCACCGTTGATGTCGTACTGCACTGGCAGGTATGAGTTGGACATCCCCGACAATGTGAGGGACCCTGACAAACGGGGGTCGCTCGTGATCAAATCCGCCGGAGTTCCTGTATCATTGACGAGAGCCAACCCGGAGACGCTGGGCAATGCGGGAGGTTCCACTGCATAGCTGAATGACATCGTCGCCCAACTTCCATACTGAGGCGACATCTGACCACTCACATAGCGTCCGCCACGCACCTTGACCGTCTGCACTCCGGCCACCAAATTCGAGTTGGTCAGGTCGACGGTAAAATTCCCCAGCCAGTCGGTGCTCAATGAGCCATCGGCGTAGCCATCACCGTTGAGGTCATACTGCACCGGCAAATAAGACGACGACCCGTCAGTCAACGTCACGTGACCCGAAATCCGTGGATCGCCGGTAATGAGATCCCCCGGACTTCCTGTATCGTTGACTAATCCGAGTCCGGAGACTTCCGGCAGTACGGGAGCCGGTGGCGAGTACGTGAACGAGAACGTCGACCAGTCACCATACGCGGTCATCAGGATTGGATCGGATTCACCAGCGCGCACCCGCAGCGTCACAGCTCCCGGTGTCACAACTGTGTTTGACAGGTCGATCACAAATTCGCCCGCCATGTTCGTATACGAATATCCGTCAGCGTAACCGTCACCGTTCACGTCAAATTGCAAGGGCAGGTAGTTGACGGATCCATCGGCGTGCGTCACCGTTCCAGCGACGTGTAAGTCCGATGTGATGAGATCATTCGGCGTACCAGTATCCTGTACCAGATGCAGGCTTCCCACTTGCGGACGTACATTCGCCACGGGAGCAAACGTAAACGTCACGGACGACCACGCTCCATATTGCGGGGTCATCGGGTCATTGAGATATCGTCCACCGCGTACTGCGATTGTCTTGGAACCAGCCGCCAAATTCAGACTCGTCAAATCGACGGTAAAATGGCCCATCGAGTCAGTTTGCAAAGAGCCATCAGCGATGCCGTCTCCATTCACATCATATTGAACTGGCAGATAACTTGTTGAGACACTCGATGCGGTTAAATTTCCCGACAGTCGTGGGTCCGAGGTCACTAAATCGCCGGGAGTCCCGGTATCGTTCGTGAGTGACAGTCCAGCAACGACCGGCAGTCCGGGATCGTAGGTGAACGAAAATGTCGACCAATTTCCGTACGATGTCGCATAGGCCGAAGCATACCCCGCCGCGGACACTCAAATTTATTGTCCCCGGACTCAGATTCGAATTGCCGAGATCCAAGGTTACCTGGCTACCGCCCATATAGGACGCGGTGCCATCTGACATGCCGTCGCCATTCAGGTCATACTGGATCCAGACTGACGACGCACTGGTGCCACTGGCATACGCCAAGCCTACGGAAATCCGCGGATCGCTGGTAATTCCGTCACTCGCAATTCCTGTATCGTTGACCAGCCCCAGCCCACTCACTGCCGGAGTGATCGACGAAGACCAGCCGAGTCCATCTGTGACGCTCATCTGCAATTGATAATCGCCAGTTTCACTACTCACACCAAGTGAGACGGCAGATGAGTTTCCCGTTATCGGGTCGTAGTTCTGATTGGCCGCTGAAGAAACTCCCAAGTAGTAAGTTCCGGTGACGCTGGCCGTAAACGTCAACAGCGAATCGCCACCAAATACACCTGTCTCAGGATCACGTCCATTGTCGTTACTGGCGAGCAGCGTGCCACTGGAGTTGAACAGGCGCAAGAAGCCATTAAAGGAGCTCAACGAACCACCGGAATCAACTGCCTGGGCATCGATATCGGCAGTAAGTTGCTGTCCAGCCGTCAAATCGACTCGAAACAGATCCGCATCCACTGTCGTGCCCGACTCATCCCCAATCGATGCCAGAAATTGCTGGGGCGTTCCAGCTACGGGAGACAATAACTGGGCCGTGGCGACAGTATTTCCCACTGCGCTGAGCACGATACGTTCTTCCAACACTTCACAATTTCGCGATAGACGCGAGCCTCGATACGCAAATTGCTGGATCTTCGAACGACGAGCACGACCGCGTAATGAGCGCAACCAGTCTGTGAGACGCATCGTTTGGCCCCGATGAGATAGAGTAGGATCAAGTTGATGTGAGGCCACGATCGCCCAGAACTCAGAACGAGTACCGGCGATTCTAGAGCGGCTGCAACAGATTAGTGAAGCCTTGTGACACTGTCAATAATCTCTCTGCATTTTTATACCACGGGTAATGCGATCCATCATCGACCCGCAAAATCGAGATGCGAATTTCACGCAGTAATGCAGAGACTTGATTCATCGCTGGATCCAATCAATCGCTATGCGGCTCACCGAGTTGCGAGAACGCGCCAGGGGCCTCCCCGAACCGAACCCTCTTACGGAATCTCTCTTTGACCGCCAAAGAGAGAGCGCGCAGAATCCTGCTTTTAATGGGGTTTCGTGAGACCTGGCTACTCTTTGATGCGAGCCAGCGAAACAAAGAG
>JAKFVC010000057.1:6556-40597 GCA_021732415.1 Planctomycetaceae bacterium | reverse complement strand
CTCCCCGAACCGAACCCTCTTACGGAATCTCTCTTTGACCGCCAAAGAGAGAGCGCGCAGAATCCTGCTTTTAATGGGGTTTCGTGAGACCTGGCTACTCTTTGATGCGAGCCAGCGAAACAAAGAGAGCGCTTCGCATGCGAACGAATCTACTCTTTGTCAATGAAAGCCGTTAACCACTCAGAATGATTTCCTATGGCACGCCAGTTCAAAACCCAGCGGTTAGCGGAACAAAGAGTGTCGTTAGCGCCAGAACTGATTTGAATGGTGCTTTAGGAGCTCTGCGTAGCCACGGATGTCCGGGTTGAATTTCGAAAAACTCTCCCAGAGTCGCCCGAACCCAACCGGTGGGAAATTCTCCCCGCATTGGCACCGCCACCAAACTTTCGCCGTAGCCTCTGACGAGGTAAAAATACTCTGCTTTCCTGCGAATCCTCAAACCAAACCGATCTCACGACCATAGCATCATGAACTGGACGTTGCACCTATTGTTTCAGCCACATTCAATCCTGAAGCATGAGTCACCCGAACCATCCGAGACCTTGACTGTGGCCACGCGAGCGGTCTCGCACATCACGTCACGTCGTCTCGGTGCGGAGAGTACCTTGGATCTAATCTGGCGATGCTGTGCCAGAGTTTTGTACGGGGCAGGAGAAAACTCTTGCTCACTTGTGTATCACCTACGGAACCGAAGGCTGTCTACTTCTTCCGCACGGTCAGAGTCTGAGTAATCAGGTTGCTCTGCAATCCAGTGCGATCGGTCACCCGCAATTGGAATCCGCGACTGGCAATCTTCAAGCCCGCGCCCTTGGTCTGGAATGTCAGGCCTTCCAACATGGCCTGCACGGCGGCGTTGGTGGCACCTTCTCTGAGAGTAATGGTGATTTGCAGACGGCCGGCCACGTTGGCGTCTGCCCTGGTACCCAAGGCCGCCAGTCCGGGCAGGCTGACGACGTCCGGATTCTTCTTGGCCTTGCCCAACGGAAGACTGATCACGATGGTGGCGAGGGTGGCACTGCCATCCGCATCGGTCACGGTCAACGAGGGGAAGACCTTGACGGGCGTCTTGGCCTTCCCCATAAATGTGGGTGCCTCGCCCAGGTTAGCCAGGACCGGAGCCGTGTTGACTTCGACCGTTGTCAGGGCGTCGCCAGTTTCGGGCGCGGCTTCGACATGTCCCACGTTGTCGTGAGCCACTGAGTAGAAGCGATAGGTATGCCCATCGAGACCCGTGTACGTCGCGGAAGTCGCGGCCGTGGCGGATTGCCAGAGAGTATAGGCTCCATTGTTGTCGCTGACGTACACGTCGTAACCGGCAATTCCCGATCCACCCACGTCATCGCTTCCCGACCAGCTCACCGGGAAGCTGGCAGAGGAGTGTGCCGCGAGCGAAGAAACGGTGCTGGTGGGGCCGTCCGCGTCGAGGGTATTCTGGGCAGTCGGTGTGTCGATCGGCTGGTTCGTATCGAACACGATGGAGGCCTGGGCGCTGATCACGGTGCCTGAAGTGTCAGTGGATTTCGGCCGCACGGTATAGTGGACGTAGCCCTGGCCGCGGCCGGTGTTGTCATCCACGAGGAGAAAGCCGGCGACGGGGTTGGTCGGAGCCAGACCAGTGGCCGGATCGATGGACAGGAACGTCCAGGTGACGATTCCGGTCGACAGGTTCAGATTGGCGCTCACGCTCACCGTCAGCGGCGTGCCGTCGATGTTCTTGGTGTCGTAGATCGTCGCGAACGACTGCAGGCCGGCCGGTACGAGAATCGTTAGTGAACCGATCTGGATGTCGCCAAACGCGAAGGTGAACCAATCGAGATCGGTGTCGAGTTGCTCTGTGACCACGACGATCTGAGCCGCAGCGGTCGCTTTGACGGGGTCGTTCTCGAAGCCGATTGTGTAAGGCAGTGTCTGGTCGATGCCGACGAATGCCGCATCGCCGAACCCAGCCGGTCCGATGAGTTCGTTGGGGTCGAACGAGCCCGGGCTGCCCGACTTGCCGCCGGGACCGGCGTTACCGCTGGTGGGCGGTGGTTGCTGAGCTGGGCAGGCGCAGGGGCATGTGCCGCCACCGCCTGGTGGAATTGGAGGAAGACCCGTGGGATCACCTTGCAGCTGCTGCGGCAGTAGCATGGCGTCGTCAAAGTCTGGATTGTGATGGAATTGTTGCCGTTGTTGTTCCATGAATTCGGCGCCCGTCAACATCTGTTTTAGATCATGCGTCTTGAGCCAATCCTTCGCCAAATAGTACCAGTCTGGATGAAACGCATAAACCAATGGATCGTGGGCAAGCATGAAATTTCCATGCCATTCTTCCTTGATTCGCTCGACTTCTTTGTGGTAGTCGTCGTGATCATCTTCGCACAGCCCTGTAGGATCGAGCCCGTCTGTTGGAGAATTACCAACATATCGCCGAAGATTGGTGTCACCGCCCCCGATCGAGAGCGGGTCATTCGAGATGAACTGCCCGCTCGCCAGATCGTAGTTCCGAGCACGCATATTGAGCAATCCGCTACCATCGCTTGTCCCACCGGCCGAACCGACGAATGTGAACGGATTCGCCAGACTGCCACTGCTGGCTGCCAATTGGCCAAATGGCAAGTACGCGTACTTGTTCAAGTATGTGCCGGCGGCCCCGGTAATACCTGCCGTGTTGCCGGTCAGATCGAAGTCGTAGAAGCCGGCCGCACCGGCGACCGGCACCTGGCTCACCAGCCCCATGCCATACGTGTAGTGGGTCGTCAGCGATCCCGTACTGTCGAACGCAGCAACCAGGTTGCCGAGGCCGATCGGGTCGAACTGGTAGGTCGTCGTCGCACCGTTGTGGGTCGTGCCGGTACGGTTGCCGAAGGCGTCATAGGCGTGCGACCAGACGTCGGCCGGTGTCGCGTCGTGGCCGGGCGTCGCGATGCCGGTGAGTTGGTTAATCTGGTTGAAGCTGTAGGTGGTCGTGACGCCGCCCGTCGTTGCGGTCGCGAGATTGCCGTCAGCGTCGAACGTGTAACTGGAATCCCCGACTTGGGTGTACTCGTTGCGCGCGTCTGCCGTATAGAGCGTTGTCACGCCGTTGATGACAGTCTGCGTGCGGTTGCCGGCCGCGTCGTAGCTGTACTGCAAATCCTGGGCAGTCAGAGTTGACGTGCCGTTCGGCGTGAAGACCGCACCCGTCAGTTGGCTGTCGGCATCGTAGCTGTACCCCCAATCGCCGTCCGACGTCGTGGCCGTGACCATGCGGCCGACTTCATCGTAAGTGTAGTCGAACTCCGAGTTAACCGGCCCGTCCTGTCCGGCACCGGGCCGCGGCGCACGATTAATGAGTTCGATCAGGCTGCCCGCGAGATCGTACTGATACGTACTGTAAGTGCCGTTTCCGAGGTCCTTTTCGATTAACTGGCCGGCGGCGTCGTAGGCGTACGACACAATGAGATTGCTGCTACCGTCGGTGAGTTTGTCCAGCCGGCCGAGTGCGTCGTAGTGGTAATTGACGGTGAAGGTGTCCTGGTCCTGGCTCTGGAGCCGCTGCCCGACCACGTTGTAGGTGAACTTCAGGAACCGGGCGTCCGGATAGTCAATCTCTTTCAGGTTGTCGGCCGCGTCGTACTGGAGCGCGGTGACGCCTCCTTGCCGGTCAATCACCTGGGTCAAATTGCCGTGCGCGTCGTACTGGTACTGTTGCGTCGTGGCGTCGGCAAAGGTTGCGGTCTTGAGTTGCCCGTTCGGGAAATAGATGTAATCCATGGCTTGTCCGCGGGCGTTGAGCGATTCTGAAAGATTGCCGAGCGGATCGTATTGGAAATGCTGGCTCGTCGTCGCACCGTTGACTGCCGGGTAAGTGATCGACAACAGATTTCCGGCCGCATCGGGCTGATAGCCCGTCGTGTTTCCCCGGGCATCCGTGTAGCCGGTCAGGTGGTGGCCCGTGTCGTACGTGAAGCTCACTGTGTTGCCGAGCGAATCGAGGGTCGAAGTCACGTTCCCTTGGTTGTCGTAGTGATAGGAAGTCGAGGTGCCGAGCGGTGCCGTCACCTGGGTCAGGTGGCGATTGGCGTCGTAAGTGAATCGCGTCACCCGGCCGAGCGGGTCGATCGATTCCCGCACCTGGCCGGCATCGTCAATCAGGAACGTGGCCGCGGCATTGACGGCATTGGTGACCGTGTACCCGCCAACTGCGCCATACGTATAGGTCACGCCTTCCAGGTTGCCATCGCGGTGCTGATCGACGAGCCGCCCCTGACCGTCATAGCCGTAGAAGAGGTGCGTGTTGTCCGCGTAGGCAATCTCGCTGAGCGCATGGTTAAGCGGGAGGTTGCTCTGCCCAGTGAGATACGTGTACTGCGTGATACCGTACTCGTCGGTAAACGTCGTCAGCTGCTGGCCGGTTGCGTCGTAGCCGTAGGTGGTCACCCGGCCGCCGGGATCAGTCACCGAGTGGATCAGGCTGTTCCCGGCGATGGTCGTGTAGGTAATCGTGAGAAAGTCGCCGTCGGAATGCTTCAGCTTAGTCAACAGGCCGCTGGTGTAGGTGGCAGTGATACGGTTACCGTTGGAATCCTGCACATAATCGAACGTGCCGTCCGCTTTGAAAGCGGTAATCGATCCATCCGTCTCGCGGAGTTGGTACTTTCCGGAAATCAAGCTCAATGAGCCAAGATCGCCGTGTGCACCCAGGTAACCTCCGTCTCGCTGCAATGCGAAGTATCGTCCGATGCCGTTGACCTGGACATCGACGTTTCCCTCCTCGTCGGCCGTGACCTCATATTGCCAATTGTCGGTCCAGCCGCGACCGAAGGGGCCGACCGTGTAGCGGCCGATCAGCGATTGCTGAAACTGCCGTACGAAGGTCAGCGACAAGCCTGGGGCTGGAAAACTGGCATCGACGATTGTCGTCAAGGTCTGGCTGGTGAAGACGCCCGCCGCCTTGTTGAACTCGAAGGAGAGCAGCCGGGCAACGTTTGGGGTGCGCTCGCCGAGTAGACCAAGATAGCTCGCATCTGCGGCGAGCACGGCGTGATAGCTGCCGACCGTGGTTCCGATGACGGCCGTGAAGTTCGCATAGACGGCGTCCCAGGCATCCGGCGGGATGTGATCCATCCGCAGCGAATCCTTAAAGGCCGCCCAGTCCATTGCTGCGGTGTCATCCGCGATCTGTGTCGAGAAGTGAATGTCTTGACCCGCCGCGGCTGTCGAGCGCAGCGGGATTGTGATCTCGCCGCTCTCGCCGGGACGGAGGATGCCAGCCGGTCCGCTGGTACTGATGCCGAGGAATTGCACCGAGTCAGCGACCAGGTTCGGTTCATCAGGGAGATGGAAGAGCGCATGATCAGCCGACAGGGTGATGAGTGGCGCGATCGCGTCCACGTTCCCCGTGTTGGTGTACCTCACGACGACGCCATCCGTGCCGCCGGCGCGAATGGCCGATGGAACGCTCAGAGAGACTTCGATTGTTCCGGTATGCCCCGCGACCACCGAGAACGTTCCCGCGAGCGTCGCAGACTGGGCGCCATCTGTGAGCCGCACGCCGTATGTTCCCGTCGCGATGCCGGTGAGGTCGAACGTGGCGTACAGCGTGGAGGCGTCCTGGTAACTCACTGCGACCGGCGCGAGGACCGTTCCGCCGTTCACGAGTACGGCGTTGGTCGAGGTTGTCAGCAGCGTGCCGTGGATGGGGATCGTGACACGCCCGGTGTTGCCGCCGGTGGTCTGATCGATCGCGGTAATTCCGAATGTCGGCAGGCTGGCCGTCAGAGTGAAGCCGGCGGTGCTCGCCGCTCCGTAGAGTGAGCGGACATAAACGTCATAGGTACCGGCGGCGGTAGTCGGGATGGTGAGCGTCTGGTTGGCCTGCCCCGCCACACGTGCGGTGAAGTCGAACGTGTCGGGAGTCGGAACGGCACCGCGGCGGACGTAAATTGCGTCCCCGCCGCTACCGGCGGCGCTCGTGAGCGAGAACGTGAGCGTCTGACCGGCCGCCACGCTGATCTGGTAGTAGAAGCCCGAGCCAATTCCCGTAAATGTTCCCTGAACCGGCGAGTTCGGTGCGAGGGTGGGGATGGAGATATTCACAGTCGAAGCCGACGCGGCGACGTTGTTACTCTTGTTCGTCCCGAAATCGCCCTCCTGCACCTGATTACGCGAGTCGGCCCGCACAATCACGTACCAGTCGCCCGGCGTCGCGGGAAGTGCCACATCCGCAATTCCCGCGTACTGACCATTGAGCGCCAGTCCTCCGTTGTGGGGAACCGTGGTCAATAGCAGAGCGCCGACGCCGAGCGTGGGAGTCGGCGAGAGGAAGATGGCGTCTTCCCAACTGCCGACCGCGGCCGTGTTCCCCTGATTTTTTACGGTCCAGTGGACAGTGATCGACTGCCCCGCGGAGGCGCTCGCCGGAGTGAACGAAACTGCGGAGTTCGCCAAGTCGGGAATCGGAATGACCTCGCCGAAGTCTTTCCCGGAGATAGTGGTGCCATCGGTCGCAATCGTGACCGAGTACGTACCGGCTGGCATCGTCTGAGTGTAGCCGGGCTGTGGCACGATGGCGACGGCATACGTGCCCGGCGTCAGGCCGTTGAGTGAATAGTTGCCGGTGAGATCGGTCAGTGCGTAGGGATCGCTGCTGTCGAATTGGCCGTTGGCGTTCGCGTCGATGTAAACCGTCCAGTATGACAGTCCCTTGTCGCCGCCGTCCTTGCTGCCGTTCCCGTTGGCATCGCGGAAGACCTGCCCGCGGATCAACGAGTAGCCCGCCGTCGAGGTGCCGAACACGTCTCGTTGGCCGTTGTGGTCGCCGGCGAACAGGTTGGACACTTCGGCGTCGAAGTACACCGCACTGCTGTCGCCCGCGATGCGGTAGTTATAGCTCGACGAGTTCGAATTGCCGTTACCGCTGGCGGTTCCCGAAAAGCCATAGGTCACGAGCTTGGTAAGATTCTGCTGCAGATCGCGAACATACAGATCTTGTCCGCCGCCGTTGCCATCGATGAAATTCGCGACCAGATCGGTTCGGTCGCTCCCAAAGAAGACGTAGCGCCCGTTTGGGCTAAGGCGTCCGCCCCCGTAAACCGTGGCACCGGCCGTATTGACCGTGGCAGCGATCGTTATCCCCTGCGTCAGGTCACGTACAAAAGTCTTGGTCCCGCCGCCACCCGAGGGGGCGGCCGTCAGGTTCGACGCGTTACTCAGGAACGCCACACGGCTACCATCGTCACTGATGGTGGGAAACACCGAGTCGTTGTTGGCCGAGCCGCCCGAGTTCGGGACGCTCACCCGAGTCGTTGTGCCGGTCCCCTGCATGTCGCGTACAAACACGTCGGTGCGGCCATTGCTATCGCCGGCTACGAGATTGCCAGCGGCGCTGTCGAACGCGATGTAGCGCCCGTCGGGGGTCATGACCGGACGATTTTCCGATGCCGACTGCCCGTTTCCAGTTCCGGTGCCCGCAAGATTGACGCTGACGAGGGCGTTCAGGCCGGTGGTGCGGTCCCAGCGGAACACGTCGAAGCCGTTATTGGTGTCGTTCGCCGCCAAATTGGGATCATTCGAACGGTAAGCGAGGTAGCGCCCGTCGGCGGACAGGCTGATGTTGTAGGCGTATCCATTGATGGCACCGTCATTGGCCAAATCGTGGCTGACAAAGTAGTTCGTGCCGGTCTGCCGGTCACGGAGGAAGACGGCGGATTGATTGTAGACCGGCGGCGTCTGAACCCCGGCCACGGCGCTCACGTCGTGACTCGTCCACGCGACATAACGACCATCGGAGCTAATGGCCAGTTCGCCGCCACCCGGAGCGTCGTGAGTGCCAGTGGCGTCGAGACTGACAACCGATGTGGTCTGCGTTTGCAGGTCACGAACGAAAACATTTGTGTCGTGGCCGTCACTCACCGCAATTCCAGGTGGAAGCAGTGCCGTGCCACCCAGGAAGGCCACGTAACGGCCGTCCGGAGTGATGACAGGAGTGCCACCCCCACCCTTCGCGACGCCGTTCGCCCCGAGGTCAACAACTTGAATCGCTCCCGTCTGGGTGTCGCGCACGAACACGTGCGAAGTCCCGTACCCGCTTTCAAATGTGACACCAGGCGCGAGATCCGAGGTGGGGACGCCGTAAAATACGTTGCTCGTGAACACGACGTAGCGGCCGTCAGCCGAGACGGAACTCAAGGTACCGCTGCCCGAAGTGGTGAAAGCAGCCGGCAGCAGCGGAGAGCGCACCGAGGCCAGCGTGGTGACCTGCGTCGACAAGTCGCGGGCAAACACGTCGTTGACTAGATTGTTATCGTTCGCGACCAGATTACCGGCAATGTTCTCGAACGCGATGATCTTGCCATCGCTGCTGAACGCGGCGTGGCTGACGGTATCCGAATCACCGGCTCCACCGTCGGTGCCACCGAGATTGGGTGTCACGAGTTGCGTCGTCCCGGCGTCGAGATTGCGCACGTACAAGTTTCGCGTGGCCGTCACGACGTTAGGTGTCAGATCCGTCGCCAGACTGCGAAATGCCAGCCTACTCCCATCGGCACTGAACCACAAGCCGCCGGGAAAGTCAAAGAATGTGCCGATTCCCGAGCCGCCGTTTCCGCCCGCCGTGCCGAACATGTTCACGCTGGCCAGCGACAATTCACCGGTCCGCACGTTGCGAACGTAAACGTTCAGACGGCCGCTGGTGGCAGTAGAGGTCAACTTCTCTGTAGTGGCGAATGCCACCCAACGGCCGTCGGGACTCAGAACTTCGCTATTGGTTGTCGGGCCCACCAGCATGGTGGTCCCCGTTTGCAGGTCGCGTAAGAACGCATTGTTACTACTTGTTGGCGGTGAGACCAGATCGCTGGCACCACTGTGGAAGACGACGTAGCGCCCGTCGGCGCTAATGACCTGGGAATCGGTGTTGATGACGTTGTGACCGCCGCCACCGGCTTGCCCCGCAAAGTTCACGCTGACCATCGTCGTCACGCCGGCGACCATATCGCGAGCATAGACCTGATCGATGCCGTTCCCGTTAAGCGAGGTTAAGTTCGTGGCCGTGCTACCGAAGACAACGACCCGCCCGTCGGCGCTGAGCGCGACCGGACCTGTGTTCGCGTTCGCATCATGCACCCCATCCTGACCGACGCTCACGAGTTGCGTGGTTCCGGTATTCAAGTCACGTTCGTAGACATTGGTGTTCCCAGAAGTGTCGTGGAAAACAAACCCGGTGGCGAGGTTATCCGAACGGCTCCGGAAGGCGACGTGACGGCTGTCGGCACTAAAAACAGGATCATACGAATTACGGTTGCCACCGCCGGTACCGGACGCATTGCTGGAGAGCACAGCGGTTGTACTAGTCGCAAGGTCGCGGAGATAGAGCTGATCGCCGCTAATACCGCTCAGAATCGAGCCTTGCAGGTAATAGTTGCCGTTCTCGAAGGCCACATACCGACCATCAGGGCTGATCGTCACGGCAGTATTGCAGCCGGCCGCATAACCGTTCAGACCGACACTGACCAGGGTGACCGTCCCGGTGGTTCGGTTGTAAACGAACGCGTCATTCAGGTTGTTCGAGTCGTTGGGCACCAGATTGTCGGCGTCGCTGAGAAACGCCACCAGCTGCCCGTCGGCGGAGATCGAGGGTGCCGAAGAGTCCTTTGAGCCACTGGCACCATACAAACTGATGTCGGCCAGGTCGAACGTCTGCACCGCAGGGACGATACGGTCTTCCAGCAGTTCCACTCGCGACCAGCTACTTGACCAGTTCCGGCGGCGATTGGCTCGATTGAACCATCGTCTGATGCGGGCGGGAATCATTGGCACTTCTTTCAATAATTGACATTTGCGTCAGCATACAGATGCGATCAGGACTCGCACGTGGGATCCAAGGCGAAATGAACATTAATACCGAGCAAAAGACTGCTACCAATTCCGTTTCATCGTGCAGCTCCGCACCACAATTTCGGCGTCAATTATCGGGCGAGAGGGCTTGTTACTCGAACGACTAGTCAGGCCCGCATCAACTTAAACTTGATGTAAGTCCCGTCCTTAGAGAAATTGACCGTGATCTTGTCGTGGTATTCGGTGCCCGGCGAGTCGGCAAACACCAAGTGCGTCGCCCCTTTCGCCGCGTGTGCCTTCGTATTTTTGAAGGAGGCGGTGAATGTACCGGTCTGCAGCAGTTGTGTGTCGAAAACGCCCGTGACGACCAGTCCAGTCTGGTGCAATGTCAGCGTTCCGCTTCCCAAGTCACGCGACTGGATATTAACCGTACCTTCGTGAATGTGAAAACTCGTGGTCGGTGCTTTTTTGGCGTCATGGTTCCCGCTTTCCGCAGCAGTGAAACTCAATCCTGGCACGGGGGCACATTCAGCGGCACTGCCAAATGCCGACAGCAATGCGCGAGACTCCAGACTTTCCAAACAGTTCCCCAACGGTCTCATTCGACGGCGCGGCTGACGTTTCGTCATGGCGAGGACTGTCCATCGCCACAAATTCTTGAACTGTGTGCCGGCCATTCCTAATCTCCTTTATTCGTCAACTCGTTTATATGGAAACGCACTTCTAAATAGAAATTACACCCGAAGAAGCCCAAACAACAATTGATCAAGGATCAGTCCGCAACCGTGGCGACTCAAGCGTCTCCAAACGGTTGCATAGATGTCGATTTGCGTCTAAGCACTGGAAAAGTTGATTCAGTCTGAATTGGCTAACCACCCAAGTCAATTTTAGAATGACGAAAAACCTTATCTGAATCCCTAGCAAGACGGCTTGTCGCACGAGCTTCCAGTCCATATTCAAGTGACAAGGCGTATACAATTTGCGGAGATGCGGGCCATGCCGACCGGGAGATGCCCTTCACTATCTTCTTTCAGAAATGAAATGACCGAGCCGCTGGCACCGCCCAGTACCACACCCGGGGGCGGGTTGACACTCCGCCGAATACCGTCCAATCGTCGTATGGTAGCGATAGGTAAATAGATGGGATCCAAGGGACTGGAAGTCAGGATATCGCCGTGGCCAAGGCGATTGGCTAAGTCCTACCTGGTACGAAACTTTCATTCGCTAGAATCATCCAGCTAGCTCTGGCGCACATCGCGGTAGGGACGGTCATTGCTGACCGCCCCCCGCACAGATCCGTACGTGCAGAATTACTGCATACGGCTCTTACCTTGGATGTTGACGAGCGAACCTTACGTTGGGATAAGGATGCAGGATTTTCGGCGTGGGGATCCAGCGTCGGAACAGGCGTGAGAACTTGGGCCAGATCAAGTTCCGGCCTCGCTGGCTGCGTCTCCGCAGCAGGCGATACCAGAGTTCCTGGAGTGCTGTGCGAAATTGTTGCGGCCGGTCCGTGTTCCCCGGGATCGCGTGGTACTGACACCACCCCCGGAAGACACTCGCCAGCCAGGAACCAACGGCTGCCAGCTCCAAGTGCAGCTTCTTTCTCAGCTCGGCCTTCAGTTCTTTCAGCTTACCTCGCAGTTTCTTGATCGCCGTGATGCGTTTGATCGTGAAGTCGCCTTTCCGTGTCGTCCCGCAGATGTGCGTGAAACCCAGAAAGTCGAACGTCTCAGGTGGGCCATCGCCGCGCGTCGAGCGGCGTTCGGCCGCATAACGGCCAAACTCGATCAGTCGTGTCTTCTCGGGATGCAGTTCCAAGCCGAACTTGGCAAACCGTTCCGTGAGTGCTCCGAGGCACCGTTGGGCATCGATCTCCTCGCGGAAGCCGAGAACGAAATCGTCCGCATAACGCACGATGATGACGTCACCCTGGGCGTGGCGTTTCCGCCAAGCCACCATCCACAGGTCCAGAACATAGTGCAGGAACACGTTCGAGAACAGCGGTGAGATCACCGCGCCTTGAGGTGTTCCCACGGTGCTCGGGGACCATTCACCGTCCTCGGAGACCCCGGCTCGAAGCCATTTCTTCAGCAGCCGCAGGAGTCGTCGGTCGGCGATCCGGTGCTCCAGGAACTTCAGCAGCCAGTCATGGCTGATGTTGTCAAAGAAGCCCCGGATATCCGCATCAAGTATCCAGTTCACTTTCTGCTGTGCGATGCCCACGCTGAGTGCATCCAGGGCCTGGTGACAGCCTCGTCGAGGACGAAAACCGTAACTGAAACCCAGAAAGTCCTCCTCGTAGATACATTCCAGTATCACCCGCACGGCCTGTTGGACAATCTTGTCTTCCAGGGCTGCAATCCCCAGGGGTCGCAGTTTACCGTCGAGCTTGGGAATCCAAGCTCGTTTGGAGGGTTTGGCTCGGTACGTTCCCCGATGAATCCGAGCATGCAGATCGATGATCCGTGTCTCGAAGTTGTCGGCGTACTCCGCCCACGTTTCTCCATCAATGCCCGGTGCGGCCGACTTCTTCAAGTCGAAGAAGCTGGCCTGTAGCAGTTCCGGAGTGACGTGGTTCAGCAGATTGTTGAACCTGGCCTTCTTATCTTCACGTGCCATTTCTCGTACGCCCAGCAACCCACGCGACTTGGTGCCCCGGCTCTGAGTCCGGACCAATAGCGGCTGCGAGGCGTTCTCCTTGGTCAGTCTCCTTTCCTCCACAGGCTCCGCCGCCGTTGGCAGTCCAGCTTTGTTCGCCCGCTTCTCAGGTACTACGAGACTGTCTGACTTCCCGGAGTCGTCCACGTCGGCATTGTGGCATCGCGCCTTCTCCGACCGATCGACGTCCGAGGACGTCGATGACTCTGGGATCTCCCAGCTTCCGCGAGGAATGTTTCCGACCGTGCGTGTGGTCTCAGACTCCGTGGGGCTGACATCGGACTCGCCATGTTCGTTCGACATCAGTGTTGCCTTCCCCTTGTCAGGACAAGGTCGGCCACCACACAGAAATGATTTCGGAGCTCAATACACAGCCCGGTCTTTCCCCTGTGAACGCTTCGCCCTGCCAGTTGCCCGGCACGACGCATCACTCGGGGCCAAGGCGACTGGCTAAGTCCTACCTTGTACGAAACTTTCATTCGCTACAATCCTCCGGCTTGTGCTGGCGCACCCTGACACCTTTATTCTCCCTCAATGCCTCACACCTTGATCATATTTTTCAGAGAACACCGGCTATGGCGGAGTTCCCTTTTTCGCCTTCTTCTTCGCATTGCCGGGCGATAACTTCTCCCCAGCCTTGTCGGGGTGTGCAAGTCGCAATTTAATGAGCCGCCGATTGGTAGAATCGTAGACGACAGCCCGGTCTCCGCGTGCGGCGATCGACAGGGGGGTGTGAACGTGGTCGAGATCGTTGCCTGGTGTATCGGTCTGGCCGAATGAGGCGAGAAGTTTCTTGCCATCAGACGAGAAACACAGGACTCGGTGGCGACTGCTGTCCGCGACCCAGAGCAGTCGGTCGTCGGCGGCCAATTGGATCTGGTTGCCGAATTTTTCGTCCGGTTGACTGCCCCACGAGTTCCACGAACGTGCTTCTTTCCAGTTGTTCGAGTCGGGAATCAGTTCGACCACTCGCCCGTTGGCAGCGCCGATTAAGGATGAGTCATCACGGCGCGTGAGCGAACTCCATTCTTTCACGGAGTCTTTGGAATGCAACGTGGAAAGCGTCCCTACGTTTATGAATTCTCCCCGAGAACCGATGCGAATATGCTGCCCCTGGCCAGACGTATTCATGAGCAGCAGCAAGTCGTCCTGGCCGCGCCGATAAATGACACTCCCCACGATCGCTTTGAGGGACTCGATCCTGGGAACCCATTGATTCTGCGGATAACTCATGATATTTCCGCGGGAAAAGACGGTTTCCGAAGGTCCTAGATGAACCGAGACGAGAGTATCATTTTCGGTCAGCGCGGGGGGATGCAGCCAGCCAGCCGAGAATCGCTGCGGCGCGTCGGGCAGGTCATCCCAGTGCCACGAGCCAAACTCGCAACGGATATTTCCGGCTCGATCGAGCACTAACCCACTGCAACCCAGCAGCCCACCGATCCGGCGGACAAACTCGAACCGTTTCTTTTCGGGCAACCAGCGAAGAATATGCGGCACCCCTTCGTTCGATGAGACGGCGAAGAGTTCCGGCGTAATCTGGGCCAGGCCGCGCGGATGATGGTTCTCCCAGTTGCCTTCCAAAAAGCCAATAAAGGAACCGCTCGCACCACCCAGGACCACGCCGGGATCCGGCTGAAATTCCGCCGTGTAGCGGCCGATCGTCGTGTGATACCCAAAAGTATACCAATATCCATTAACATGCTGGCACGTAGGGTAGCCGCGGGGCCAACTGTCAGTGACTTCACGTCCATGCACGTATTTGTGCATTTTCTGTTGCCAGTGCGTGTAGATCGTCCCGTCAGGTGTCATTTCGACGGCATAGGCTCCTGGCGTCGCACCGATGACCTCGACCGATCCGTCGGCGGGCCGTAGCAGGAGCAGCCGGCCCGTCTTGTCCACGGCCGCCAGCTTACCATCATGCGAACCGGACGAGATGAACGCGATTCCCTCATCTTTCATGGGATGCGGCGCGGTGCCTGGGGGTGCGTCGATCGACAGCGTGAGTAACCCAATGCCTCCTAGTTTTATAACCAGGTCATTGTCGACGACCGCGAGTTGATTGTCCGGGTGGCCGGTTTCGGGCAGTGGGTATTCTCCGAGCAGTCTGCCGTCGACGCTCAGATGACTTAATGCATTCAGCGAAGTCCGGTCCCAAAGGGTCCTGTGTTTATCGCAGACAACACCGAACCCCACCCAACCCTTAAAGGGAGTGCCCATCTTGATGAGCGTCGCTCCCTGCTCTCCCGAGTTTCCCAACACTCCCTCGAACAGGATTGTCTCAGAGAACGCCGGCGCAGTCACACCGCTCAGGATCAGGACAACCAGGAATCCCAATTGCTTACGGAACATGTTTCGATTTCCTCAGACGAGAGGCCTACTTCACACCAAACCGTATCTGTCCCCACAGCTTGGGGGTCAACATGATTTCGCCGGGAACATCGTTGATCAGGCCGGTCACTTGATTGGACCAATACGACCGGCGTGCGTTTTCGGTGCCCTCCTGGTTGCTATAGATTACGCCGAAGTCCGCTTTGTACGGCTGCGGGCCAAGTCGTCCGAGTCCCAGTTCGCCCAGCGGGATTACAGCGTGAACACGATAGTGTTCCTGACCCGGACGGATCTCTTCAACCTTGAGCTGCAAGGTCTTCAAGATTCGTACATCGTCCACCCGCTCGGAACGCCAGGGGCTCTTGAATTCCTCAGAATTCTTCGGGCCGCGTGTCGCTCGATGGCGGTAGAGCACGGCGATCGTCTGGCCCTGGAATGGAGCAATCAACAGTCGGATGTCGCCGGGGACCGGCTCCGTTCGATTCGGATCGGCCTGAGGATCCGAGCCGAGTTGCAGGTCGACCGAATCTCCCGTCTTGAAGAGCATTTTCCAATCCTTGCCCTGGTTGATCCACGGCGTTTTATCCATGACCATCCAGGTGGCGAAGAGCTGCTGGCCATCGTGTGCCAACCGAATGCTAGACCCGGACCATTCTGCTGTCGAAGGGCCATTCACCCACTGATTGATCTCCGGAGTTTGCGTCACCAGCGGAATCACGGCGTCACCCGGCGTCGCGGTTGGCTCTACCTGGCGCAGTTGTGAGCGTTGCGCCGCGGCCAGTTGTTTCGCCGCAACTGAGACGTTTCCGGAGTCGCGGCGGATCTGGTCGAAGCCGTGAATGCGATACACCCGGCCGCCGTGCTGCAGATAATACTGTCCGTCCGCTTCGCCGCGTGTAAAGAAGCCGCCAAAGCACTCACCACCAATCATGTATTCCGCATTGGCGGAACCCGTGCGCGTGTCGCCAAACATTTCGTCCAGGTACATGCCGTCGGACGTCATTACGAAGAATCGTCCATGATTGCCGTTGATGACACACACATCATGCAGTTCATCCAGCGGCGCGATTCCCTGGAAGAACAGTGTTCCCTGCATGACGCCACGTTCCGGAAGAGGCGCATAATGCGAGCCGTGTACCCCGTGCCATTGATTGGGATATGTCCAACGCGTCTTGCCATTGGGTGCGATCGAACGCATTGGTTCGACCAGCAGCAACATGTTGCCCGACCGATCGATCGTCGAGTCACCTGCCACATCGGTGAAATCAACCGGAACAGCCTGTGCGATGGCTTGCGACAGCTTAGGGTATTTCGGTGCGCCTGAGGGGTAAAAGCCTTGCGGAGTGAGTGTCACCAGGACCGGCTGCCGGTTGCGGACAGCCGTGAAACGAAATGTCAGATCGACTTGGTCCTGTCCCCATCCATCCGGAGAGAACGGTTCCGCTTCCGGAGCAATATCGAATTCGTCGACCTGGTAGTCACCGTCTCCATTTTTGTCGACCCACATGAGACCCTTCCCGGACCTCGCCGGATCCTGATTCTCGATTTTGCTGCGACGCCAGGCTTCCAGGAAGGCCGCCGGGTATTTCTGGCCCGATGCATAATAGAAAACGTGCGGGCCTCCGAACTGCGCAAGTGGCCGCAAACGTCCCTCAGGCAGCAGCTCCGACAGGTTCATCAAGGTTCCCATGCCGATCACAAAGGTTCGCCCCGAGTCGCGGATAAAACGATAGTGCAAACCTCCGCCATTGGGTTTTCCCGCTCGGCCTTCATCCATGAGAATCGATTTCGGCGTCGCCGTCTTACCGGCAAAATCCAGTTCCCAGAGCACTCCCTGCAGGATCCAGCGCCGCGCATCGGCAGAGTCGATCCCTCCACCTCCCCCTCCATAACCTTGCGGTCCAAATCTTTCGATCAGCACCTCGCCGGTACGGCGATCACACGCCGCGTTGCGCCGCGGAACGCCGCGCCCCTCAGTCACCCACAATTTGCCGTCCGGACCGATCGCCATCCCGGCGGGATTGACGAAGCGCTGTGCATCATAGGTGCCGGTATACGGCCCGCCCGCCTTACCAATCGTGCGTGTCGGATTTCCCTGGCGGTCAAACACGTGAATCTGATGCGAAGTCGCATTGCTGAGGTAGAGATCACCATCGGCATCGCATGTCATGCCATTGGCAGTCGAAAAGGGGATCGTCGCGAGCTCGGAGATCGCGTTACTGGCAGGATCGATCCGCATGATCCGCTTGTCCAATAAGACGAAGACCGCGTCGTTGCCGGCACACAGGGGACCGGGCTGGGGAACTGATATGTCGCTGATCAGCTTACCCGTGGTGGCATCCAGAACCCTCACCGCCCCGGTTAACCTCAAGCTGACATACAGTTTGCCATTCCAGTACGCGACACCGCCCAGTTCATTGCCTGGCTGACGCTTGGGGGCAGCAGAATCTGCCCCGTAGTCGAATTCACCTATGACCGTGAAGGAATCCTGTCCCCAGGGGACGTGATTGCCGGTGGTCGTGTCAAAACGGACCAGCGTGATGATTTCTTTGGCCTTGCGGTTCGGGGCAGTGGCCTTGCCATAATTGTGATGGGCTCCCCAATCTTTAGGCAGCAGGTGCAGAGCGTAAAGGTGTTGATCGTCGGCCGCCAGCGCGACTGAAAAGTGGTTGCCTCCGTCCATGGGGTGGAAATCCCTGACCTGCAGGCCCCGATTATCGATCGCGACCAGGCAATGCCCTCCCTCGGTACTGGGAGCACCGAAAAATGTGAACTCCTTATTAGCCGCTGCAGCGATGAACATCGTGTGGTTCGGTCCCCACGATTGATGAGTGGGGCTGCCCCCGTTTGCGAAGGAAAAGAGGTACTCCGGGCGGATGCCGTCGTGGCTGATCGATCGCCACTGGTAGTCTCCGGCAGAAACGAGTGCGCGGTTTTCATCCAGTCCGTCCCACTGCAGCGCCTGATCCCCCGCTGGCATCCGCAGGGCCGAGATCAAATTGCGGACCCGATGGCCCTGTCCGTCTTCAATGACCACCGTCGTCTTGCCGGCCTGAGGCAATTTGATCGGAATGACTAGTCTCTGCTGAATGTCGGCCATCAACCGCTTGTGCTCGGTCAGGTCCAACGGAGCCCAGTCAGCACTATTACTGGACATCTCCGCATGCGTTGCGCGGCGGTCCAGATGCCGCAACCGCTCACGCTGCCGTTCTACCCCGTCTGAGGATTTCCATGCGGCAGACAGCCCCATGCGTAGTTGGGACCAGTCCGTCGGTTTGTCGATCAGCTCGTTCGACGCCAGTTGGAACTCACTGCGCTGGCCATCGGCCAGGCGGGTGGTGACCGCGTCCGCTGGGGTCAGAATCTTCTGCTTTTTCGCCGACAAGCCGATTCGCAAATCCACGGTTTCCGTGGGCGCACATTCCACTTCGACGACAATTTTCATCTTGACTGCATTCTCGTCGAGCGTGAATGCGACGCCGGGTGCTGCAGGGGAAGAGATGACCGTAAACTCGGAGTTGGCGGCGGCCCACCGAACACGTGGGCCTGTACGAGGCGGCTCCGGCGGATCATTCTCGTAGGGGGCCGCTGAACCTGGTGTGGATGCGACAGAAGCCGAGGGTGTTGGTGCCGTTGGAGATGCTGACTGGTTAGGACGTGCAACCTCAGGATTCTCACGGGAGGGAATGTTGCTGGCGACGACAGGTCGCGGAGACAGACCCGGCGCCCCCGGCTGCGCGGGGTGATTCTCCACGGGTATCAAGTGCTCCGCGATCCCCGATGTCTGCTCTGGGAGCTGCTGGTCAGCAATTGAGGGCGTAGTGCGCTCTGTAATATGCCGATCGGATTGAAATGCCGGATGGATGACCCCTGATTGTTCGATACCGGCAGGATGATACATCGAATAGATCAAGAGCAGCAGCGGACACAGGACGCCCATTGCCACGCCAGTATACGTCCACGCGGGGTGCCACTGCACGGGCGGCTTGGTAGAGGCTTTTTCCCACGACATCCGCTTCAACGGAATCTTGGGAGCTTCAATCCGCGGAGCAACTTCTAGCGGATCATCCATCAGCGCGCGTAAGGCTTTAGCCGCATCGTGGGGCGTACGGAAGCGATCGCCCTTTTTCTTCGCCATCAACTTCCACAACCACCTCTGCAGTTCCGCCGTGCGAGGGTATCCTTCCAGGACCAGTTCAGACGGCAACTGCGTCGCATGCTTCACGGCCATCTGCACCGCATTGCGGTCAGTAAATGGGGGTTGCCCCAGCAAGCATTCATATAAGACGCACCCCAGGCTATATAAGTCGGAACGAATGTCGGCAGCGTGAGAATCGGCATGTTGCTCCGGCGCCATATATGCTGCGGTGCCGATCAATTCTCCTGCCTTCGTCAGGTCAGGACCAGGTCCGTCATCCTGTTCATCTTCCGAGAACAAGACACGCCCCAGCCCCACGTCCAGCAGCTTCACCGTGTACTGTCGACTTCCCGCGTTTGCCGATTCGGGCAGCGGCACGAGCATCAGATTAGCGGGCTTCACATCTCGATGGACCAACCGCTTCTTATGGACGTGCTGCAGCGCCTGGAGCACCTGCTCGGCCAGGCGGATTACTTCGGCCGGGGGAAGAGTGTTTTTCTCAACGAGACGCTCTTCGAGTGTCTGCCCCTCCAACAGTTCCATCGCGATGTAATACAGGCCGGACACACACCCTAAATGATAAGTCTTAACGACATGCGGGTGGTGGAGCATCCGTGCCAGGTGAGCTTCCCGCTGAAATCTGGCGAGGATATCTGGATTCTGGGCACGATTAGGAGGCAGGATCTTGACGGCAATTGGCATGCCTCGCTTATGAACGGCGCGGTACACACCGGCCATTCGTCCATAGCCAATCCGATCGACGAGCTTGAAGTCGTCCAGAAAGAAGCGCGTAAAGCCCTGCATCAGCGAGTCGGCCTGAAACTGAGAGAGCCGGTCTTCAGTTACCAGAAACTCCGCGAATTCCGAGGCCGATATTTCTTCGCCTCTCTTTGAACGCGCCTGGTCGATCGCAGCCTGCACCGCGGCTTCGGACAGGAGCTGGCTGCGAATGAGTCGCTCACAATACTCGGAAAGGCTGACGTCGCTCATGATGGGCCGTACCTTGTCACTCACCCAGGGAATCCATGAATGGCCAGAATCACCAGTTCGGGACGTCTGCTATTTCTTGTCGAAATCCTTCCAGAAGTCGGCAACGGACCGGCCATTGATGCGTTCCAACGTCTTGATCGAACGCAGTACTGCGCCATCTCGCTCGGGTTGGATTCCCTTGAATGTCAGTTCGATCAAGGGGAGTTCCGCCAGCGGAGACAAATCGGTGACCGGGGCGTCGCTGATATCCAACTTCGACAGCGGCATGCCTTTGAGGGGCGACAAGTCGGACACGCGGCAACTGGGAATTTCGAGAACCCTCAGTGGCTTCCCCGCCAGTGGCTTGAGATCGGTAATAGGAGAGTTCGGACACCTGAAGATCGTCAGAGTTTTGAGTGGCTGTAGAGGATCTATGTCTGCCGGGGCACCCACCCCAAGTACAGTGAGTTCGATTTTGGTCCTCTCGACTTTGATATCGTAGGGGTTGCGAGGATCCACCTGGTTGAGTTCCCGGAGCTGCTGGATGGCTTGGTAAGTTTCCAACTCCATCGGCAGATCCTCGAAGAATGCCTTGGCAGATTTGTGATTGACCATTTCGAGTGATTTGAGGGAGGGAAGCACTTCCGCCTTGATGTCGGGACGGAAGGTGAACTCAAGATACTGGAGCGGCATGCCGGTTAGCGGCGACAGGTCCAGAACGGGCGTGGAATTGACATGCAGCACGATCAACGGCATCCCCGTCAGCGGGGAGAGATCCTTGACGTTTGTTTGAGCCAAACTCAGCCACGTCAGCGGCATCCCTTTCAGGGGTGTGATATCAACGATGGGCTGGGCTTGGAGGCTCAGCCAAGTGAGCGACATTCCCTCCAATTGACTGATGTCGGTCAGCTTGGGAGTGAATGAAGGTCCTAAGGCCGCGAGCAATTCCAGTTTCTTGAGTTTCTTGAGTTCTCGCAACGGGGCCAGGTTCGTGAGGTCACTCGATGCGAATCTCAGTTCGGTCACGTGCTCACGTTCAATCTTCGATTCCAGGATCACGCCATCGTAGCCCGGATTCAGTTCCCGGAGTTTCTTAATCGTCCGCTCCAGTTCGGCCATTCCCGGAATCTCGGCAAAGAAAGTGTCCACGGGTTTATAGTTCACCGTGGCGAGCGACTTCAGGGTGCGCAGGGTTTCGTAGGCTGCCACCTGTCCTTCCGGACGGGTCGTCCAGATCTTCATTTCGCGGAGTGGGCACTTTTCCAGAGGTGAAAAGTCCTTGATCCGGCAGTCGGGGCATTCCAGAAATTCCAACGGCGATCCTTTCAGGGGCGTCAAGTCTTCCACTTTTGTCCCACCACACATTAACCAAGTCAGCGGCATGCCCTTCAACGGGGAGAGATCCGAGACTGGTGTGTTGGAAAGTTCGATTCCCTTGAGTTGCATTCCCCGCAGTGGAGTCAGGTCACGGACTTGGGTTCCGATGACTCTCAGAATCCGAGGCCTCAACCCTTGCAGTGGAGCCAAATCCACCAATCGTCCTCGGTCCCAACTGCCCTTCAATTCAAGATGGTGAACCTTGGCGAACACGCGGATCGGCGAAATATCCGTGACGTGATCAACATTGAACTGAAAATCCGCCACGACTCCATTCCTGATCGTCGGGAACTGTTGACCTTCAAGGCCCCACAATATCCCGTTAAATCCAGGATTAAGCTCCTGCAGTTTTTTGGAAACAGCGGCGACCTGTTGCTCGACTGGGAGCGCGGCCACTTCCGTCTTCCAGGTAGTAAACTCGGGGGTTTCCACATAAACGGGTGCAGTCCCGGAAACTGCAGCCGGCGTAACGGCGGTGGGAGGCGGATTGGTTTTTGCTGGAGGCGTTTCGCTGGCAGTCGGCTTCGCTTTGGCCAGCAACATCTCGGCGGTAAACACGGGCTTGTCGCCCCGTTTGATTTCAAAATGCTGGGTCTTGAACCGCAATCCGTCGGGCAATTCCCGGGCTTCGATCACACCTTCGCCAGGTTTCAGCTCAATGACCTTCTTGGAGTTCTTGTCGACGACCTGGACCACCGGCTGCTGCATGTCGTCTGTTTTAACGCTGATTTCGATCTCCTGGTCGTCTGCCTGAAAGACCATTTCGATTTTGCCATCGGCTGATCTCACGGTGAAGTAGATCCCGGCCGCCACGATGACCAGACTCGCCAGGCCAGCCAAGGCTACCGCGATGGTTCGGCTTGCCGGATTTCCTGATCGACCTTTAGCTCCCGACGCCGTAGGCAATGCCGGCATCTGGAAGGAGCGTGTCGGCCGCGATTCAGCGGGTAATAATTGTCGCAAGGCGGCGGCGACTTCCTGAGCAGTTCCCGGTCGCTTGGACGGGCTCTTGGCGAGGAGTCGCATCGTCAAGTCGTTCAGCTCAGCAGAAACTTCCCGATTCAACTTGCGCGGCTCGGTCGGATCATCCAACGCCAGCGCCATCAGGACGTTCATGGTATTCTCGCCCCCGAAGGGTCGGTTTCCCGTCAGCATCGAATACAGGACGGCCCCCAAGCTGAACAGATCCGCCCGGCTGTCTAGTTCTTCACCTCGAGCTTGTTCCGGGGCCATATAGGCGGGAGTCCCCACGATGGCGCCCGATTTCGTCAGTTTCGAATCATCCGCCTGAGCGCGTGCCAGGCCAAAGTCGAGCAATTTGACTTTGGATTGCTCACCTTCCAGCCAGACATTGCCGGGCTTGATGTCACGGTGAATCAAGCCATGCTCATGTGCCGCAGCCAGTCCGTCCGCCATCTCGGCACAAATCCGCAGCACCTCGGGGATCGGCAACCTCTGCCGAGCGATGCGATCCTCCAGGCATTCCCCTTTGAGCAGCGGCATGGCGAGGTAGGGGACACCGTGATCTTCACCGACCTGGTGAATGGTGATGATGTGCTCGTGCTCCACCGCGGCGGCGGCCCGTGCTTCACGGAGGAACCGTTCGCGAGCATCCGGGTTCGCGGCGAATTCCGGACGCATCGTCTTCAACGCGACTTTGCGATGGAGTAGCGTGTCTTCCGCCAGAAACACCATGCCCATCCCACCGGCGCCCAATTGTTTCAACACACGGTATTGACCAAGACGGCCCAGTTCGTCGGGTAGTTGAGGTGGCCCCAGGAACGTCACTGAGGCCATCATTCCCGTAACCACCGGAACGGGATTCTGGGTCATCGTTTCGGCCGCAGACGATGCAAACGTCTCCGTCTGATTGGCGACAGCCAGCGCTGCCGGTCGCAGTTGCCGCAGACTTTCTTTCAGTTCGTCCAATCGCTGACTGTTGGGCAATTCGAGGCGTTTTCCGCCCTGCAACGCTTGAACTGTCGGATCCTTGGCGAGCAGCGTGTCCAGCGATTCGCCGCACTGCCGGCATTGCTCGATATGACTGGCAAGTTCCTCACACTCTCCCGGTGCACCATTCCCCGACGCGACCTTCTGAAGAACATCCGCAGTAGGGCAGACAGTGTTGATAGGAGTCATGGAGTTCCTTTATGCAAAACGGCGTCTGTGTTTAAATGTTGCAGATCGTGTCAGCGACACATGGCGTCTTTTATCAGCGGCTGTGAAGTTGCCACTAAGAATATGCGCCCTCGGGGCGCAGCGTTATGCGATTCAATCACGAATCCCCAAAATTCTCACGCAGATCGAATCGTGACTTCTAACCGCCAACGCAGTTATGCACATCTGTATTCAGTCGATCAGGCCGTCAATTTCTTCGCGCAGTCGATTCAAGACACGGAATTTCGCAGCCCGAACGGCCCCTTCAGTCAGGTTCAACTCGACTCCCACATCCGCGGCCGAGCGACTTTCGACGATACTCTTCCAGCAGGCCTGCCAGGTGGAGGGTTGAAACTCCGCCTGCATGATTTCCAGAAGACGCCGCGTCAACAATTGACGATGTTCATTTTCCCAGAAGGGATCCTCATCGGGCGGAGCCCTCAATTCGACAACCGGCAGGCCGCCGGTGGAGACATCTCGCGCACGTTTCCGCAGGATCTCACGCCATTTGTTGGTCGTCACGATGCGCAACCAGCTACGAAAACCCTTAGCGGGATCATATTCGAACTCGGGCAGTTTGCGGACCAGGATGGCGAAGACTTCCTGCACGAGGTCCGCGGCATCGGCGTCCTGGTGACTGAATCGCCGCGCCCAAAAATACAACAATGGCGAGTAAAGTTCGACGAATTCGTCCCACGCCGCCCCTTGACCAGATTCGCGCAGACGCCCCAATAAACTCACCGGTGTCACTGGCATGAACTGAATTTTCCTTGAAAATCGGTGCGCCCCAGGTCAGCCGACCTGTCAACCTTGAGGTCGGCAAACCGGCACACCGCGCCCCGAATTCCCCGAAAACCTGACCACCATTTCGCTCCATTGGTCAGAATCTGCCGTTTGGTGATCCCATAGCAGGCAGGCCACACGCAGTGACACGCCCACCTTCAGCCAGCTACAGCGTTCACAATAACGCATTTAGTGACAATGTTCATGCGATAGCGGGTCTTGTCCGGAAATCACCCCGTTCCAGGATACCGCTGTGAACGTTGAGTGCGGCTGCTCGCAAGCGGCGCGCGATCCCACCGAGGGGGGCGTTCCCGCACCTTTAGCCCCCTCGTCAGATGTCCTTGCGCGTCCTGTCGCCCTCTGAGACCATTGGTGTCCAGCAAAAGGATCCGGTATTTCACCTGCCTGAACCCCATCGAGTCTGCCTCGGTGGTGACAGGTGGTTTACACTTCGAGTGGCTCGCTAGAATGCCGCGTAGTGTCGATTGGACTGCGTCTCGAGCGACTGCTGCTTGTCGAGTTGTGCGGCCCGAGTCGGCGACTTCCAATTATCATTCGAAATCCTGCGAAACAGCGCTGGATGTCATTCCGCACCAGAGGTAACTGTGTGACTCGTTCGATGACCGAAACGATTCAACAGACCAGACGGGAGTCAGGAACATGGCGACAGATTGCGACGACCTCGGTGACGACCTTCAGATCACCAAGATTACGCGGCGAGCCGCAGGCATGGGAACCTGGGTTTGCGGGACGCTAAACGAGTACCGCTTCAACGCTCCCCGAACCGAACCCTCTTACGGAATCTCTCTTTGACCGCCAAAGAGAGAGCGCGCAGAATCCTGCTTTTAATGGGGTTTCGTGAGACCTGGCTACTCTTTGATGCGAGCCAGCGAAACAAAGAGAGCGCTTCGCATGCGAACGAATCTACTCTTTGTCAATGAAAGCCGTTAACCACTCAGAATGATTTCCTATGGCACGCCAGTTCAAAACCCAGCGGTTAGCGGAACAAAGAGTGTCGTTAGCGCCAGAACTGATTTGAATGGTGCTTTAGGAGCTCTGCGTAGCCACGGATGTCCGGGTTGAATTTCGAAAAACTCTCCCAGAGTCGCCCGAACCCAACCGGTGGGAAATTCTCCCCGCATTGGCACCGCCACCAAACTTTCGCCGTAGCCTCTGACGAGGTAAAAATACTCTGCTTTCCTGCGAATCCTCAAACCAAACCGATCTCACGACCATAGCATCATGAACTGGACGTTGCACCTATTGTTTCAGCCACATTCAATCCTGAAGCATGAGTCACCCGAACCATCCGAGACCTTGACTGTGGCCACGCGAGCGGTCTCGCACATCACGTCACGTCGTCTCGGTGCGGAGAGTACCTTGGATCTAATCTGGCGATGCTGTGCCAGAGTTTTGTACGGGGCAGGAGAAAACTCTTGCTCACTTGTGTATCACCTACGGAACCGAAGGCTGTCTATTTCTTCCGCACGGTCAGAGTCTGAGTAATCAGGTTGCTCTGCAATCCAGTGCGGTCGGTCACCCGCAATTGGAAGCCGCGACTGGCAATCTTCAAGCCCGCGCCCTTGGTCTGGAATGTCAGGCCTTCCAGCATGGTCTGGACGGCGGCGTTGGTGGCACCTTGTTTGAGAGTGATGGTGATTTGCAAACGGCCGGACACGCTGGCGTCGGTCCTGTTACCCAAGGCCGCCAGTCCGGGTAGACTGACGACGTCCAGATTCTTCTTCGCCCCTCCCAACGGCAGACTGATCACGATGGTGGCGAGCGTGGCACTGCCATCCGCATCGGTCACGGTCAATGTGGGGAAGACCTTGACGGGCGTCTTGAGTTTCCCCACAAATGTGGGTGCCGCCCCCGGATTGGCCAGGACCGGCGCGGTATTGACATTGGCCACCGTAACATTCACATTCGAGCTTGCCGACAGTGCCGGACTTCCTCCATCTGTCACCGTGATGCCCAACGTGACCACTTGCCCCGCGAGGCCGGTCAACGCCACCGCGTTGCTGACGGTAATCTGTCCTGACTGCGCATTGATGACAAACGCGCCGGCTCCGTTGCCCGAGGAGATGCTGAAGGTCTTCGCATTGTTCGCAGACGTCAGATCGGAATCGGTGGCATTCACTGGACCGACAATCGCACCGGTAACGGCATTTCCCGCCACGTTGAAGTTCTGCCCGGGGGGAATGTTCGGAGCCGTGTTGGCTTCGACCGCTGTCAGGGCGTCGCCAGTTTCGGGTGCAGCTTCGACATGTCCAACGTTGTCGTGAGCCAGTGAGTAGAAACGATACGTATGCCCGCCGACACCCGTGTAAGTCGCGGAAGTCGCGGCCGTACCCGATTGCCACAGCGTATAAGCCCCGCCGTCGACACCAACGTAAACATCATAGGCACCCACACCCGATCCGCCGATGTCGTCTTGACCGCTCCACGAGACGCTAAACGACGTCGAGGAAGCAGTCGCAGGCAAACCCGCAACCTGGCTGGAGGGCGTTCCCGCATCGATCGTATTACGGGCTTCCTTGGCAGGATCAGTCCCTTGTGCAGGATCATGCGGATCGATCTGATTCGTGCCGATGATTTCACTGTGATCGAATTGAATGATGGCAATGTTCTTGATAAGGGTTCCGGTCGGCAGATTGGGCTTGGCATGGATGGTGTAATTGAAATGCCCCTGGCCGCGACCGGTCCCGTCTTCCGGCGGCAAGAAGCCGACCAGTACGTCCGGCGGCAGACTGGTCAACGGATCGACCGACTGGAAGTGGGCGTAGACCTGGTTGTTCTGGAAGTCGAGACCAATTTCAATCAGCACCTCGAACTCTTGTCCGTTCGAGGTGATGGGCACGGCCGTCTGGAAGTACTGACTGTGGGCGGGAATCGCCAGCAGCACATCGCCGAAGCCCACTTCCGTCAGTTCGAACGTACTGGGGTCGAGATTCGCGTTGAGCGTGTTGGTGATGTCGACGCGCTGGGCGGGAGCGGTGGCGGTGGCATCATTCTCAAAGTCGATCCGATAGGGGAATACGATGTCTGGCAGGACGAATCCGTCCTGACCATACCCAACAGGCCCGGTCAATTCGTTGGGATCACGCGCCGTCGGTACGAACGATTGAGCCGTACCGCCGGACTGACCGCCGGTCAGATCTGGCAGCGGTACGCCATATAGGAAGGAAAAATAGTCCCCTGTTTGCAGGTTCCCCAAACGTTCCCCAAGTATGTCGCTCAAGAATTCAACAATTGGTTCCTTGTTTGAGTTCAAAAGTTTGGCGGCCACGAATCCTGCATTCGCACCAGAACCGTTGCCAAACACTGCATTCGGAGGGGAACCATCTTCAAGACTGTCAAATGAGCCCTTAATGAACTCAATTGCAAAATCCACGGCTTCAGGATTATTGACAATTGTGGTGACAACTGCCGGGACAATCATAGTCGTTGCATACGCTTCTGCAGCAATCACCAATGGTGGCAGAAACAGAAACCGTCCCGTCGGATCCAGGAATGTGCTCGGTGAATTAGCGGCATACGTATAGAGGTTAAGCTGGCCACCGTTGAATCCTTCCGGGTCGATAGAATTCAGTCGTCCACGCTCTTCGGAGAAGAACCTCGCCCGCATGTAATCGAACCCATTTTCCTCATTCGTCACTCCAAACTTTCCGACGAATTCAAACGCATTCGTCACGGATTCGGTTGTGGCAACAGTCTCGCCGAACGGCATGTAACGATAGCGATTGACATAATTGCCCGTGGCATTCGTCAACCCTGCCGTCGAGCCAATGGCATCGAAGTCGTAGTACGCCGGATTGCCCGATGCGTCGAATCGCCCGGCAAGTCCCAATCCCTGTGCGTAGTGGGCGAGCACATTGCCGGCACCATCGAATTCGCCAACTACATCCACCAGGCCGGTGGGATCGAGCAGGTATTCCGTGCGCTGGCCGTTATGCACCGTGGCCGTGCGGTTGCCGAAAACGTCGTACTCGTAGTTCCACGTCCCGCCGGTGGTGACGACCTGCACCAGTCGGTTCTGAGCGTCATACGCATAGCTAGCATTTCTGTTGCCGCCCGATTCCGAGATCAGATTGCCGTCGGCATCATAGGTCAGCGTTCCCGCACCGACCGATGTGTACTCATTGAGCTCGTTCGTGTCATAAGCCGTCTCGACCCCGTTCTCGACGGTGCGGACTCGATTGCCGAGCGCATCGTATTCATAGCTCAAGTCCTGATTTGGAACTTGGGGGTTAGTGGAAGTAAAAACGGCGCGGATCAATTGGCCGGTGGCGTCATAAGCATAGGCCCAGGTTCCGTCGCTGGTGGCCATGCTGATCCGCTGTCCCACGCTGTCGTACGTGTAGTCGAACCGGGAGTTGACGGCATTATCCGGAGCATAGTTGATGAGATGAATCAATTGCCCCACGGCGTCGTACTCATAGGTCGTGTAGGTACCGTTGCCTTGATCCTTGCGACCCAGCCGGCCTTGAGAATTGTAGGTGTAACTGACGATCAAGCCATTCGTGCCATCGGTCAGACTCGCCAGCCGACCGGTAGAATTGTAGCTGTAGTTGATGGTAAATCCGGCTTGATCGACCATCCGGGTTCGACGTCCAGCGGCATCGTACTGATAGCTCAGGAACCGCCCGTTCGGGTAAGTCACCTTGGTCAGTCGGTCGCCGCTGTCATAGTTAAACGTTGTTGTTCCTGCGGCATCGGTCGCCGTCTTCAGATTACCACGACCGTCATACGTGAAGTCGGCATGGGAAGCATCGGTAAACGTCTGCCGGGTGGTTCGCCCCGCGCTGTCATAGGTATAGCTGATGGGCTGGCCGCGGCGATTCGTAGTGGAAATGGCATTGCCGGCAGCGTCATAGGCAACGTGCTCGCTCAGGTCATTGGCGTAGGTTGTCGCCGTCGCATTGCCGCGTGCGTCGTAACTGTAGGAAGTACTGTTGCCATTAGCGTCGGTCAGTGACAGCAGTCTCTGGAAGGGGCCTCCATACTGCAGGTGAGTCAGCTGTCCGGCGGCGTCCTCATACGCGGTCAGATTCCCCTTGCTATCGTAGGTGAAGGACTGGGACGCACCCGTCGTGTCTGTAAACCGTGTGAGATTAAAGTTGGTGTCGTAGGCCGTGTACGTGGCATGGCCCAGGGCATCCACCAGCTTGGCGACCAGTCCTCGATGATCGAAATAGATCTGGGTTGTCGCGGCCGCACTATTCGTCAGGGAGACCCGGCCGGCGGTGTCGTAGCTGAATGTCATGAGATCTGCATTCGCATCGCGCGAAATGTTTGCCAGCCGGCCTTGAGCATCGTAATTGAAGAACTGGTGAGTCCCATCCGGGAATCCCACGGAGGTAAGAGCGTGTTCCGTGGCGGCTCCCGAGCCTGACTGGTAGGTGTAACTGGTCACCAGTCCGTCGGCGCCCTGCACGGACAGCAAGTGCTGATTCGACACGTCGTAGCTGTAGGTGGCCTGATGACCGTCAGACGAGGTGATCGACACTATACGTCCGACACCGTTGTAGCCCAACGCCAGTGATTGACCCGCGGAATGGGTCAGGGTGATTAACCGATCGGCCGCATAACCGGCCGTGATGCGATTGCCATTCGTGTCCTGCAGGTAATCCAGTTTGCCATCGGCACGGAAAGCGGTAACCAGGCCGGACTGCTCGCGGAGGGTAAACGTTCCCCCTGCGTCCGGCTTCAATTGGGAATAGTCACCCGCATCACTGAAATAGGTACCGATATAGCGACTGTCTGGCTGGAAGCGGCGTTCAGAGCCTCCGGCGCCGAGAATCGTGACCGATCCGTCCGCAGCCGTCACCAGCGACGTCGTCCAAGGTGTCGCCCAGCCGCGGCCAAACGGACCGACTTCGTAGCGCGATGCCAGCGAACTGCCGAACGACCGCTGCAGTCCCAGGGTCAGGCCGGGCGTCGCGATTACAGCGTCCAGGGAACTCGCCAGTTGACTCAGGGGGTTCAGCCCATTGGCCTGCAGGATCTCGAACGCCCACAATTGCCCGACATCCACGACGCGCTGCCCGAGCTGTCCGAGATAACGCGCATTGTCATTCAGCATCCGAATATAGTCGCCCACGGACGATCCTGTTTGAGCAACCAGATTCGCGAAGATCGGATCCCAGATCTCCGCACTCATCCCGTCCGGACGCGACAGCTCCCGCTGGGTCGTCCAATCCATGGGGGTCGTGTCAGTGGTTTCAAATATCCGCAGCTCCAATTCGACCGAGGAATCGCTGAAGTTCCAGGGTTGCTGCAGTCCGGCGAAGTATACCGGGACGCGGAACGATTCCCCGGGCTGAAGAACTCCGGGAGAATTGCCGTTGGCCAGAATGGAGATCGAGTGGCTGAGCCCGTCGGGGGTGGCGGATGTCCAAACATTCTGGATCAGTCGTGAAGCATCCAAGCGGAACCACGGGCGGTCACTGTTGTCGGTGTCCGCAGACTGCAGCACGAGCAACGGTGCCGGCATGGCGGCCGTTCCGGTATTGGCGTATTCAATATAGAGCGTAGCGGTTGCGGCACGCCCCAGAGACGCCGGCACGACCAGATTCGTGATCAATCGAGCCTCTCCGGCTGGCAGAACCGTAAAGGCGGAGGCCAATTCATCGGTGTCCTGCCCCGGTCGACTGACGCGCACCGAGTAGACTCCAGGTGCCACCCCGGTCAGATCAAACGTCGCCGTGACCTGAGTCGTGAGATCGACGCTAACGACCGATGCCGAGTAGATAGCCGCATTCGCCCCCACCAGCGAGACCGTGGTGGTGCTGTCAAAGCCAGCGCCGTCCAAAGTTAAGGTGGCGACCTTGCTGGTGCTGTAGCGTTCCGGAGTCACCTGTTCCAGATGCACATCGGAAGTCTCGGCACGGAGAGTAAAGGTGCTGGGAACGGGAACTCCCGCGGCATAGACCAGAACAAACCACGTCCCTGCAGTGGCATGCGGAACGAACAGGGACTGATCGGCCGAACCGACCTGCAGCGAGCGCACATCGTAGTCACTGCGAGTCGGCGGTGATCCGAACTTAATATAGAGTTCAATATCATCGGTAGCGGTAGCGTCGTCGAACTCGACGCTCAAGACTTTTGCCGTGGGCACGGCAACGCGGAACAACTGGGCCTGTCCCGATCCCACCAGCGTCCCGGCGACAGTGGTATTCAACGGCAGATTCCTCTGAGCTGTCTCCACCAGACGGAACGAATAGGCGCCAGCCCCGCCGCCGATGCTGTGCGCTAACACCGTGTAGCTGCCTGGCATCGTAAGGGCTGTCAGACCGGAATCTCCACCGACATTGCTGAAGAGCGTGTTGCCGTCCGGTCCCACCAGGTCGAAGACAATACCCGTCACGGCGGAAGCCAGCAGATCTAACTGCACTTGCTGATTGGCTGCGGCGGCGAATGTCCAGCGATCGACCGCGAAGGGATTCTCGACGTTGCCATACACCTGCTGGTTGAGCAGCAACGGATTGCTATCAACAGTGACGTTGAAGATCGTCAACATGTAGTTGCCGCGATTGCTGGCATGATCGGCCGAGGCCGTCACCTGCACTCGATAGGTCCCGTCAGTCGGCATCGTCACGGCCAGCAGCGACGCCAATTGACCCGCCGAAGAACTAGATGCGGTTGCCAGGACGTTTCCATCCGGGTCCAGGATTCGGACCTTGGCGAAATCCAATATCGGCAGGAACGGAGCAGGCGGGGTACTGGTACCAGGATTCGCTTGAACGGTCACCGCCTGTCCGGCTCGACCAAAGAACATCCACTCATCCTGCTCGCCGACAGCCCCGATTGAACCAGGAGTGGCGGTATTCATCGCGATCGCGCCGCCATCGGGAATCGAATTTACCGACCCGCCCGTCACCGTACCAGTTATCTGAGAGCTGCGGGTGTAGACATGCACCAAATTCAGGTCGAGCGTCGACCCGCTGCTGATATTCAATTTATTAAGATAGAGCGCCTCAGCAGCCGCACCATCAGAATTGTCGAAGCCGTCGACTAGACGAACATAACTATTAGTAAGTACAAGGGCCCCCAACAGATTGTTCTTGACAAATCCCGAAGCCCCATTTCCCACATCCTTGCCGGCCACTTCCAGGACCTGTGGTGTGGACTGACTGCCGGCACCACTGAGCAACAGCGTCCCATCCCCCTGGACGACTGCCCCGTTCATCACTTGCCTGACAGAAAAAGACAGAGTACCACCGGCGTCCACGATGAATCGCCCGGAGTGCGTACCGGTGTTTTTGAATTGGAGCACGCCATCCAGGACGTTCACGATGCCCGAGTTGTTGAATGTGATGGCATTCATCAACGTGGTGCCTACCCCGCTGTGAATGAAGATCCCAGCATTACTCAGGATGTTCCCGCTACTGCTGAAGCTGGAGGAAAAGTCGGCCTCACCGTCCACGGTGAAAGTGGCCCCGTGAAGGTTGATCACAACTCCGGGCTCCGTAGCATTAGAACCGAACAGCAAGGAACTGCCGCTGTAGCTCAAAGTCCCCGCATTTTCCACAGTTCGTCCAAGAATCTTGGAACTGGTCCCGGTGATGGACCCAATTGCCGTGGAGGTCAGAGTCACTTTCCCCGTCCCTGCAACCGTCCCACCAGTCCAGTTCAAACTGCCGGTGACGGTCAGATTTCCAGCTCCGGTGAGGTTGCTATTGTTGATACTCAGATTTTCCACGGCACCATTCGAGTCGGTTGGAAGCAAGAATGTCCCAGCTGACAGAGCCAATAGACCTGCCCCAGTCACGGAGAATGCAGCACTGAAGCTGCCGCCGCCTTCCAGTGAGATGCTTCCTTCCTGCACGACAACTGCACCGCTGTTGTTGAAGGCAATACTGGTGACTTGCGTGACGCCAGCACCACTGTGAATGAACGTGCCGGCATTGATCAATGCCGTGCCGGCATTGATCACGTTGAAGTCACTCTCGCCGACCACCGTCAATGTGGCCCCCGTCATATTCGTCAGTGTACCCGTCGAGACTTGGCTCCCGGCAAATGTTAATCCATCGCCGTCATAGACTAGCGTTCCCGCACTCTCCAATCTCCCGTAAAGGTACTTTCTCTCCGTGCCTGAAATGGTCCCGCTGGCCGCGAGACCTAACGTTACCTTGCCCGTTCCCGAGATCTGTCCTGCTGTCCAAGTCAGAGTGTCGTTGATCGTCAGATTCCCCGAACTACTCAGCTGCCCCCCGGTGATCGCCAGATTCTGCAGTGCCGCATTTCCATTAACGGCCAAGCCCGTGCTTGATGATCCAGATAAGTTGATCAGTCCATCGCCAGTTACTGTGACTCCATCCTGAAACGCAAAGCTGCCACCGGTCAGAGCCAACGTACCGCCTGAAACGATCACCGAACCGCTGAAGCTGCCGCCGCCTTCCAGTGAGATGCTTCCTTCCTGCACGACAACTGCACCGCTGTTGTTGAAGGCAATACTGGTGACTTGCGTGACGCCAGCACCACTGTGAATGAACGTGCCGGCATTGATCAATGCCGTGCCGGCATTGATCACGTTGAAGTCACTCTCGCCGACCACCGTCAATGTGGCCCCCGTCATATTCGTCAGTGTACCCGTCGAGACTTGGCTCCCGGCAAATGTTAATCCATCGCCGTCATAGACTAGCGTTCCCGCACTCTCCAATCTCCCGTAAAGGTACTTTCTCTCCGTGCCTGAAATGGTCCCGCTGGCCGCGAGACCTAACGTTACCTTGCCCGTTCCCGAGATCTGTCCTGCTGTCCAAGTCAGAGTGTCGTTGATCGTCAGATTCCCCGAACTACTCAGCTGCCCCCCGGTGATCGCCAGATTC
>JAKFVC010000057.1:0-6456 GCA_021732415.1 Planctomycetaceae bacterium | reverse complement strand
CCCGCTGGCCGCGAGACCTAACGTTACCTTGCCCGTTCCCGAGATCTGTCCTGCTGTCCAAGTCAGAGTGTCGTTGATCGTCAGATTCCCCGAACTACTCAGCTGCCCCCCGGTGATCGCCAGATTCGGAACGGAAAGATTGGCACCGAAATTGGCAGCGCCATTTCCCGCTAGACGGAGTTCGCTGCCGACTGTCGCATTTCCGATTGATTGGAAGCCACCGTTAGTAACAGATAGGTTATTCACAATCGTCGCTGTGTTATTCACAATCAAATTGCCGCCAGTTATGATCAATGGATTCGCGACAACCAAACTATTAATCGTGTTCGTCCCGCCCTGATATTGAATTGCCCCTATGCCAAAGTTGATCGCGACATCGTCCTGAGATGTCGGTAGGGTGTTCGTCGACCAGTTCAAGGCGTCGGTCCAGCGGAATCCGTCACCGCCGCCGTCCCAATGCACGGCGGAAAGGCAGACTCGGGATTCCAATGTCTCGACTTGGTGCCTTGGCAAATACAACCACCGTCGCTGCCGCAACCTCCGATGTCGTGGAGATGCCCCGAACTGTGTGCATAATCGCCAGAGCCAATTGGTGAAGTACATGGCATCCTCACTAAACGGGAAATGTCGCGGTGCGAAATTCAAAACAGTCCGAGCAACAGATTTTAGGTGGCGCGAGTCACCGTTAGCAATCATCGTTCTCGCGATCAGTATTTACCCTATTGGAACGTGGCAACTGTCAGCTCGAGTAATTTCTTGCTGTAGTCAATCACTTCGGACTGTTGGCCGAGTACATCACGACGCCAGACTGCGAGATAAGTCACGCGGTTGCCGCTCATGGCGAATGCGGGGTGAATGAGGTAGTTCCTGATCGGATCGGTCTGACGGAACACCGTCTGAACGCGCCAGACACTGCCGTTCAGTCTGGCATGCCGCAGTTGGCCCGCGAATTCATCCGCTCCAAAGCCTGGAAAATGTTGCGAGGCGTAATCACTAAACAGAATATTGGCCCGTCCGGTACCATCGAATACCAGCAAGGGCGCGAAGCCCGTTCCTTGATTGCCATCGCGCGCCACATAACCATCTGACGCGGAGGCAACCGTTTGATGGGTCCACGATCGGTCGGCTTGCTGAGCGTGATAGTACAATCTGCCATTGGTTGGTGAGCCGGTTCCAACCCGATCCACGAAGAAGCTGGCGATCGCCGGGCGATCTGTCTCGGGATCGATCGCAATCGAAGCGGCAAGTCCGGAATCGCCGGTCCCGTCCGCGGGGCGATCGATGATCTCTGTCACCCAGGAGCCCGAACGGTTTGTCGCGTAAGCCAGCTCACTGTAGACGTGACTCCCGCCATTCACCGCCTCGGACTGAAAGTCAGGTGCGTAAACAAGATGAGCATGGTTTTGGGAATCGACGGCCAGTTGAAAGTAGCGTGCATAGGTGCCCGTCTGTTGAAATGGGCCACCCGCGAAGGAAACCCCGGGGGCATCGAAGGCCACCTCGAATTCCCAATCGCCAGACGAGTTCGTTCCGTACACGACCGGACTCGATTCGGATTCGTCGAATTCCGCCGAGAACGCGACATGAATGCTGCCGTCAGGTCCCATCGCGGCGCTAAAGCTTTCTAAGGAGAATAAATCGGTCACGCCCGGCAAATGGTACTGGGCAAGCTCCAATTCCCAGGCAGGACCATCTCGCCAGAGGTGAACCAGGGCGGTTCCACTGTCCAAGAGTAGATGTGGAACGTTCTCGGAATCGAAGAATAATTCAGCCTCGTTCCCATCGATGTCGACCGTTCTCAATATCGTACTGCCGACGGTCCACTCCAAAGGGATCGACTCTTCACTCCAGGATCCATCCGGTTGCAGTTCGCCATAATACAGCGCATCCTCGGCTTCCAGTTCCCCATTCTCCCAGGTGCCGGTTTGCCAAAGGACGCGGCCCACAGTCCCGTCTGGTGCGCTCGCTAATGCATGGTATCCCTCATTTGGCATACGTAGAGTGTCGGCATCTCGTAAGCTAGCGTAGGATACCGTATCGATCACCCCTGGCCCCGTATTGGAAGCCTTCTTGCTGATGTTGATCGTGTGCGAAATGGAGCTTAAGAAACCGCCGGCTTCCAGCGTGACGTTGACCGTCCGCGTAGGCGTGCTGAGTCCCTTCCCCTTCGTTGCGAACTTGATCCCCCGCAAGAACGACTGAACCGCACTCGTCGTAGATCCTTCGCTCAACTGAATGATTAGCTTGAACTGTCCATTTAAGTATTGTGGCCCCGGGCTGGAACCCAGCGAATCAAGGGCGGGAATCTGAATCTGATCGAGTAACTTCCTTGGGGTTCCGATGGCATTCATGCTGATTGTCAGCGTCCCACCTGTCAGATCGGCCGACCCTCCAACGGTCAGCTGCGGCAACACTTTGACCGCAGGTTGCTTCTTCACCCAAGTAACGGCCGATCCACCAACAAACAGATCAAGGTCGTTATTGGCGGCATTCACATTGAAAAAGACTTGTTGTTCGAACGCCACTCGCTCCAGGCCCGAACCTTGCCCGTGGTTCCAGTGAGTGCCCTGAAACTTTTTGGCGGTATTGCGGTTGATCAGCACGCTAGCGCCAGTCTGAGCGTTGCTGGTAATGTCGGTCGCTACATCGAGGTTGTCGGCACCGTACTGGGTCGCGATCGTACCGAAGTTGTTCGTCACGACGGCAACGCCGACTGGAAGCACACTTGATGTCGAGTCCGACGGATCAGCCCAGTGGACTTCGTCGCCAACACCGTCCCAACTGATCGCCGAGAGGCAGACGCGCGGCTCAAGTGGTTCAAGCCGTGGCGTAGGACACAACAACCGAGGTCGCTGGCGGATTCGCTGCGAAGTTGACCCTGTAACATCTCTCAAACATAGTCGGCCCAACCAGCGTGAGATCAGCATGAAATCCTCAACGTGGGATTCGAAAGAGTATGACTCGGGAGCAGCAATCAAGTGAATTGATAATCGTACATGCCTGAACCAACCGCTCACAAGTGAATATTCAAAGAGCGAGAGGCGAGACGTTACGTCTTGCCGTTCTGCCATTTCCTGGCGTTCGGAGGACCGACAAACCTGCCGCATTCCCGCCAAATGTTCGCCGACAGCGGTGGATGTCATTCCGCACCTGAGGTAACTGTGTCCCGCGTTACAAGTCGATCGACGATGGAGACGGCGGACGAAGGTCGCTCGCTAACCGTCGCCGACGATTCAAAACGGGAACACGAACATGGCAAAGAAGGCATCCACCAAGACCAAGCCCGCTACGGTCCAACAGCCGGTAACGTTCAAGAAGGGCGGGTTCTACCAGGACCACGGAGGCGATCTCTGGTTCTGCGCCAACGCCAAGCAGAAGAAGGTCGGCGACGACACTGTGGTGATGATGCAGCGGACCGAGGACGGCCAACCGATCGGAGAGGCCACAGATGAATTGGTCGGATCGTTCAACAAGCAATTCAGCGCGGCCGAGTTGAAGGAGTACCGAGCGTTCTGCCAGAATGAAACTGGTCTCCCCGAACAGGACTCGAACCTGCAACCCAGCGGTTAACGGGTCGTCTCAGTCAAACGGGTGACCATCGAAAGGTAACGCCAAGATCTCAGCCAGAAATCCTGCCTTAATTCCGGACAAGTTTTCGGAAACCGTTCTATTATGCGTAATAGATCCGACAGAAATTGCGCGATCCGGAAATCTGAAGCGGAGTCACCCCTTGTCGCACGAGTAAACCCCCAAACCGCTGAATTGTCTCGCCCTTGAGCAGCTTAAATCTCGCCAATTTTGCGGCAAAATAGAGTGTAGGTGGCTTATCTATCAGCGATTCGTCAATCGTTCGTCCGCCACCCTGCGAGAACCTCTTTTCAGGAGATTTTCCACTCATGTCGCACATCGTAACGATTCAGACACAGGTCCGAGATCCGGCGGCCATCGACTTGGCCTGCGGCCGATTGCAGTTGCCCCCCGCCGTGTTTGGCACCGTAATGCTGTTTTCCGAGACGGCCACCGGCTGGCAGGTGCAGCTTCCGGATTGGCATTACCCCGTCGTCTGTGATGTCGAACAATCCCGCCTGCATTTCGACAACTTTGGTGGCCGCTGGGGGGATCAGTCGCACTTGGATCGGTTCCTGCAAGCGTATGCCGTCGAGAGGGCCAAGTTGGAAGCCCGCAAACAGGGCTTTTCGGCCATCGAGCAGCCCCTTTCTGATGGATCGATCAAAGTCACCGTCCACACCGGAGCCTAACCATGTCCTGCATCGAAATTGTCGTTGATCCTGCGGGTCAATCTCGCGTGCAAACCACCGGTTTCACCGGAGAAAGTTGTCGCGCAGCGAGTCGCTTCCTGGAACAGGCCCTGGGATCGGTCTCGCACGAGCAACTGACGCCCGAATTCCATCAGCTCGAGACCAACCAACAGACATCACAGACCGAGCCTACTTGACCCTCACAGAGGAGACCTTGTTTTATGGTTTTTACCGAGTGCAATTCCAGCAACGCGCCACCTGCTGCAGATGACGACCGGGGTGGCAGTCAGTTGTCGTTGCCCGTTCTGATTGTTGTCGAGGGAGTTCACGATGTGGAGTTTCTGCGACGTCTGACTGCCAAACTCCATCTCGCAGATGCCTCAATTCCCGATCTCGCGGCTGGGGAGCTTGCCGGCTGCGTCGTGTTCGTTCCCTTCGGCGGTGGCAGCGTACTCACCTGGTCCAATCGGTTCGCTCCCCTGCTCCGGCCAGAATTTCATCTTTATGATCGGGAGATCGCACCCGAGACGGCGGTCAGACAGGCAGCGGTGGACCGCATCAATACTCGGGACGATTGCCGTGCCCTGTTACTCAGCAAGCGTGCCCTCGAAAACTATCTCCACACCGCAGCGATCGTGAATGCGGGCGGAGGCATGGTCGTGGTGAATGATACGGAATCAATGGCACTCGCAGTTGCCCGGGACTGGTATCAGCGGCAGCCGCAAACCTTAGCTTGGGACGAGTTGACACCACGTGCTCGCAGAAGATTGGCAGCGCGGTGCAAACGCTGGCTCAACACGCACGCGGTGAATGCCATGACTCTCGGCATGCTCCGCCAGCGGGATCCCGCTGGCGAACTTATCTCCTGGCTGCGGGAGATCGCGGTTGCCGTCGGTGACCGAGCCGGCAGCAGTCTTACCTGAAGTTCTCGCAGCTCTCTTTCGCGATTTGTCGTTTCGCCACTCTCCACGAGTGGTTTTTTCATTCTTTGACCTCACTCTCACAGAAAGTTTTTCAATGAGCCTGGCAACCACGTTAGCTGAATATATCTGTGCCGCTTTCAGTGGCCTGTACGTCCACACGTTCGAACCGGATGAAGCCCTCCGGGAAATCGGCGAACTCTGTCGCCAGCGAAACTGGCGACTGGCCGGCTGGGATCTCGACCGGGGGCTGTCACTCGGCACGCCGGGAGAGAGCGCACCCAGTGCCGCGTCGGGGGCCGATCCCCTGGCCGCCATCCGCGCACTGGCAGGATTGGCGACCGCTGACGGTGCCTCGCTGCTGGTCCTCCGCAACTTTCATCGGTTCCTGGGGAGTGCCGAGGTCATCCAGGCCCTCGAACATCAACTGGCGCAGGGGAAGGTTCACCGCACCTTCGTGGTGATCCTGGCCCCGGTGATTCAGCTGCCGGTCGAGTTGGAACGGTTGTTTGTCGTCGTGCCACATGACATGCCTGATCGGAACCAGCTCCAGGCGATTGCCTCGGGCATCGCGACTCAAGAAGAACTGCCGACGGGGACTGAGCTAGAACAGGTCCTCGACGCCGCACTGGGACTGACCCGGTACGAAGCCGAGGGGGCGTTCAGTCTGAGTTTGGTGCGGCATGGCCGGCTGGAGCCCTCCGTTTTGTGGGAACTGAAAACGCAGTCTCTGCTGAAAAGTGGATTGCTCTCGTTGTATCGGGGCGCGGAAATGTTTGCCGAACTTGGAGGCTTGGAGTCCTTGAAAGCGTTTTGCTTGCGGTCCCTGCGACCGAGTCGTCGCCAGAGACCGGGTTTGAAGCCCAAGGGCATCTTGCTGTTGGGCTTGCCCGGTAGCGGAAAAAGCGCGTTTTGCAAGTCGCTCGGGAATGAAACCGGCCGACCGACGTTGATTCTCGATGTCGGTGCTTTGATGGGTTCTTTAGTCGGTCAAACGGAGGAACGAACGCGTCAAGCCTTGCGGATCGTGGATGCGATGGCCCCGTGCATCCTGATGATCGATGAAGTCGAGAAAGCCCTGTCCGGGATCGGCGGTGCCGGACAGAACGATAGCGGCGTGTCTTCCCGCATGTTTGGCAGCCTGCTGAGTTGGCTGAATGATCATACTTCGGACGTGTTCGTCGTCTGTACGGCGAATGACGTCTCCCGGCTGCCTCCGGAATTCACGCGGGCCGAGCGGTTTGATGGATTGTTTTTCCTGGATTTGCCTTCCGCCG
>JAKFVC010000047.1:102829-168049 GCA_021732415.1 Planctomycetaceae bacterium | reverse complement strand
AGCCCCTCTCCCCGGAGTACCGAGGCGAGGGGAGCTAATTCAAATTATGGAACTTATGCCCGATTTCATGACCGAGACGCCTCCCCGCACGATTCGCATCGCGACCCGCTCCAGCCGCCTGGCACTCTGGCAGGCTGAGCACGTCTCGGCGCTCTTGAAGATTGCCGCGCCAGAAGTGCCGGTCGAGATTATTCACGTTTCGACGCTCGGCGATCGCGATCTGACTGAACCGTTGCGAACACTGGGCGCGTTCGGCGTGTTCACCCGCGAGGTTCAGAAAGTGGTCTTGGATGGCAGCGCGGATCTGGCCGTTCACAGTTTGAAGGACTTGCCGACGGACCATGTGGAGGGACTGTGTCTCGCCGCGGTCCCTACGCGTGGTCCTGTCTACGACACTCTGGTCTTACCGTCGAATGCCGCTGCTGGGGCGGGGTGGGATTCCGTCCCACATGCGGCAAAAATCGGTACTGGCAGTCCGCGACGACAAGCCCAGGTGCGATACGCGCGACCTGATGTCGACCTGCTCGAGATACGTGGAAATGTCGAAACCCGACTGAGAAAGCTCGATGCCGGTGAGTACGACGCGATCATCCTCGCCGTCGCCGGGCTCGAACGATTGGGGCTCGAAGGCCGGGTGACTCAGCCACTCACTCCGCCAATCATGTTCCCAGCGGTAGGTCAAGGAGCACTCGGCCTGGAGTGCCGGACCGATGACGCGTGGTTGCGGGAGATCTTGCTCCGCATCAGTCATCCTGAGACTCTGTCCGCGGTCACGGCCGAGCGTGCATTGCTCGCGGAACTGCGGGCCGGGTGTCATGCCCCATTGGGCGTGTCGACGACTGCGGTGGATTCTGGATTGCGACTCGAAGCGGTCGTGTTGAGTCCTGATGGACGTGCGCGGATTACGGCACACGCCACGGCTCCGATGGCTGACGCAGCAGGCTTGGGACGCCAGGTGGCCGAGCTGTTGAAGGCTCAGGGGGCGGATTCGCTGATCAATGCCGCGAAATCTCATTAAGTCGCCGGACGTGCTGGGAGGGCGAGGCTCCCGCCGAGCCTAGTACGACCGCAGGTCGGCGTCCGCCGGAGGCCCGCTCGATGCCTCCGGCGGATGCCGAGCTAAAGCTCGTATTAGGCTCGGCGGGAGCCTCGCCCTCCCATTAATCCGGCATGACTGCTGTCAGCTCTTCCGACACGGCTTCGAGCTGCGCCGGTGTGATCGAGGTCGAGCTGTCTGCAAATCCCACCAGCAATGCCAGATCGCACAGGCGATTGATGCGGCGTGGGATGCCTCCTGATAGCTCGTAGAGAGTATCGAAAGTTGACGGCTCAAACGGCGATTCGTTGACTCCGGCCACCTGCAAACGATGCGTCACATAGCCGAGCGTTTCCTCATAGGATAACGGTCGCAGCAGGCACTTGACCGTCAGGCGTTCTTCCAATTGTGGCAGTCGGCGTATGCGGCTCAGCAGGTCGCGTTGACCTGACAGGATCAGCGTAAATGCTCCGCCGTATCGCGGCTGGAAGTTCAATAACAGGCGCAAGGCTTGGAAGACCTGCGGGTCGTCAATCAAATGGGCTTCTTCGATGGCGATCACCGGATGCCGCTTTTGTTCGGCATAGAGAGCGAGCACCTCTTGGATCTGACGGATGGTTCGGTCTAACGATGGCGTCTCGTGGGGCAGATCCGACTTGGCTCCCAGTTCGGCGGCGATGTAGGCCAGCAGTTCCGGGGCCGACATCTGGGGAAACAACACGGGGATCACCGGGCCGTGGTCTTCACCCAGTTCCTGTGCCAGGACCTGCAATAAAAAACTCTTGCCGTAGCCACCGCCGCCGATCAACAGACCGGCCCCTTTGCGGTTTTCCACGAGATAACGTAGCTTCAGCAATGCGGCCTGATGGGTTTCGCTCTCGTAGAAGAATTTGGCGTCAGGACTCCCTTCGAAGGGATTTTGCCGCAGGCTCCAATAGGCTTCGTACATGGTCTCGTCCTTGAGGCTGTGTTCTATCTGTTGCAGAATTCGTGAGAACTCTGACGTATTTCCTGCGGTTTCGAATCTGAAGTCAGCGAAGGCCAACAGGCGCTGGCAGCGTCTGCCGCGGGGCTAGGCAAATGTTTCGATGACTCCCAACGATTCAATTCCGATCTGTTTCCAATCCAAGACTTCGTGTTCCGTCTGCTTGCCCGTCAGCTGCCGCGAAATCGTAATCACCGCATCGGCGGCACCACGCAGCCAGCAATCGGCCAGCCTGGTTTCGGGGCCCAGAACACCGGCGTCAATCAGGATCATGTCGTAGTCGCGACGAGCCTGCTTCAGCAGCACGCGCATCGGTGCCACGAGTTTCGACCATTCTTTATCAGTCAGGTTTTCATTCAGAGGCAGGACTGAGACGCGACCGGGGTTCATCGGTATCACGGCTTGATCCATCTTCAACTGGCCGTGCAGAACTTCGCGAAGGCCGACGTTGGCGTGTTGTCCCGTGAGCGACGCCAACTGCGGATGCCGTCGATCGGCGTCGATCAACAACACGTCGGTCTGACCTTCCAATGCCAGGATGCGTGTCAGCGTCAGCAGCACCGAAGTCCGTCCTGCACCAGGAGCAGAGCTTACAAACGCCAAAGCCTTGTGACCCTGCTCGGCCGCGAACTGCAGATGCTTGGCCAACTGACGGAATCCCTCGCCCGTAAACTGGTCGAGTTGTTCGCAGATTTCCGGCCACTTCCAAGTTTGCGGAGTCGGTCGCTCGATGACCGGAGGCGCTTGTGGAGCGGCAACAGCAGACATTTCCGTGACGGAATAGCCGACCGTTGGCGAGGGCGCTTTTGCCGCCGCGTTTTCAATGTACGGCGCCGGTTCTGATGTGCGTGTGAAACTCGACGTATACGAGGCCCTGCCGTTGGCAACCGGTGCTGTTTGCACTTGGACCACCGGCGGTGACAACTCGGGTTCAGACCGATATGGCGGGAGTTCCGGCGGTACCGCGGGATGCCTGTCGATAGGCTGAGGCGGCAGTGGTGGGGGAACAGGCTGCTCAATTCGCTGCTGATAAGAGCTATATGGAGTCGGTTCCGAATTCAGCTCAACAGTGCTTGAGACAGGCTCAGGCTCAGAAACTGACGGTTTGATCGATTCCGTGTAGGGCCGCCTAAAATCGACGTCGGAATCAGAAGTCGCGACCGTATGAGAGACCGGTGCAGTGACAGGCGTTTCTACGACAGGCTTCGATGGCGATGCTTCGACCGCGCGACGCTCTACGGCCGTTGTCTTGGCAACAGCTTCTAAGTCGCGGCGGCGTTGGAACGCCTTGATGATAGCTCGGTCGAGAACGCTCATGTTTCCTCTACAACGGCACCGAATCCTAGTCTTCCTCGAAGTCGATCGTCCCGCTCAACCAGGCTGGCTGGTTGCCGGCCCGTTGGTGCGAGACGGGTTGAATTTCGGTCTTGTCCCAGTCGCTCGATTGATCGGCGAAGTGCATGGCACGCGTCACTTTGGCCGGCACTTGATTGGCCTCGGTGAACGGGTCGTCGAATTCCGCCGGGACAGGGCGGTCTCCGTTTTCCGAGGTACTCACGGTCAATTGCACGGCCGAGTTCCCCGCGTCTGGTCCACGATCACCGGCGACTAAACCTTGATCCACAGAACTCAGTTTCGAAACCGCGGACACGGTCTCGTCGCTCTTGAGTTGCTCTGGATTCGGGCCCAGCAGCACCAGCGTGACGGCCCCGATTAAGACTGCCACGCCACTCCCGACAAACAGGCGCCACATCAGTGAGCCGCCCGCAACTTCAATGAACCGTTGCTTGGTGCTCTGGATGAAGTTCTGTAAGCCGCTCGCTTCCGGAACGCTCAACGGCACAATGGCGGCTGATGCGGTCTCCAGCGGGATGTCCGCCACCGGCCCGTCATGCTCGAAATGGGGTGTCGTAAACAACTCATCACCAACAGCATTCAGACTGGGAATTGAAAAAATGACGCTGGAATTCACCATGGGCACAGTCGCCATTTCGCCGTCCACGTCAGCATCCGTACCGGCGGCGTGGTGTACCAACGGACGATTCGGTTGATTGACTGAAGGTGATTTCACGGGATTACCATTCGAACGAAACGAACTCTCCTCGGACCCTGCAGTGGGCAGAGCCTTAATCTCGATATCGACGAGACGACGGCATCAACTTTGACGAATGTAGCGAAGATGCCTGAAAGAACGATTATTCGGGCAGGTTGGACCGACTAGCTCCGGCCCTGTTGGGGATCGCCCCGAAGATTGGCGATCCGGCTATGGGCTGCTCGCTTGCAAGCGTTCCCGCGTCCGGAAACAATCTGCTCTCGGATTGTCGACAATACGGCTTGATTGCCTACCCTTCGCACCTTAAGGAGCTCTTCGTGGAAAAATCCCAAATCCGGGCCTCCGTCGATTTTGAAAAGTCGGGAATTCAACACGGAAACCTTTACGTTCCTTACTCTTACAATCTCGGGGGCTGGGCCAATGTGATGTTGCCCGTCACCGTAATCAATGGGGGTAAGGGCCCGACCGCCTTGGTAATTGGGGGGAATCACGGAGACGAATATCCCGGCCCCGTGGCCATCATGCATCTGATGCGGAAGCTCAAGTTGGACGAAGTGGTGGGGCGAGTCATCCTGCTGCCGGCCCTCAGTATGCCCGCGGTGAAGGCCTCAACTAGGTTGTCTCCGCTTGATGGCAAGAACATGAACCGTTCGTTCCCGGGTAACCCGCATGGGACGGTGACCGACATGATTGCCCATTACCTGACGACTGAGCTATTCCCGCGAGCGGACATCGTTATCGATATTCATACCGGCGGTCGCAGCGTCGACTTCTACCCGTGTGCTCATATGCACTTAGTTGAGGATCGCGAGCAGCGCCGGAAGATGGTCGGCGGCACCCTGGCCTGGAACACCGACTTCGCATTTCTCTATGCCGACATCGCCGGTCACGGCTTGCTGCCCGTTGAAGCGGAGCGTCAAAACAAGGTTGTCATTACCACTGAAATGGGGGGCGGAGAACCGATTTCCGCCAAGGTCCACCGTCTCTGCCAATCAGGATTGCGAAACGTCTTGATTCATCTGGGAGTCGTCCAGGGCGAGGTTCAAACCCGGGCCCAGATGGGGCTGCCGCCGACTCGCTGGGTGCAATCGCTCGACTGGCAGGATTATCGGTTTGCTCCGGAATCGGGTTTGTACGAGACGTTAGTCGATCTGGGATCAGATGTTGCGGCCGGGCAGCCGGTCGGGCAGTTGCACTTTGTCGAGCGTCCCGATCGCGAACCAGTGCAAGTTGTGGCTCCGACCGCGGGAGTTCTGCTGGCGACACGCGGGCCGTCAATGGTGGCCCAAGGAGATTGTGTGGCGTGTATTTCCCACGATGTGGATCCGAAGATCTTGCAGTAATTCGAATTCAGATACAGGCGGATGGGAGGGCGAGGCTCCCGCCGAGCCTAATACGAGCTTTAGCTCGGCGTCCGCCGGAGGCATCCAAAAGGGCCTCCGGCGGACTCCGACCTGCGGTCGCTTTAGGCTCGGCGGGGTACCCTCTGGGTCCCTCGCCCTCCCATCAGCCGTAATTTGGTTTTCGACGTTGCCCGGTTGTGTACCCAGCCGGGCAGTTACATTCTTTGATCTAAGGCTTAACCCTCAGATCGGTCCAATCGTCATTGGTAGCGTCGTCCGTTTGTATCGACATTGCAGACTACGTGTAGTTAAACAGTCAAGAAACTTGAGACGAGTGCATAGGATGGGTGCAGTAGCTCAAGTGGCGAAGATGGGAGCGACGAAACTATAGCAGCGACGGGCGAGGCCCGCCTGGACGGAACTAGACGGTGTAACAGGATTATCAGTGAAAGGACATCGGAAAATGAGGAAGTTGCCCTGGATGCCTCTCCTTGCCGCGCTGCTCATCGCGTTGGGGACGGGATCAACCGCGGAAGCGGGGTACTGTGGTGGTGGAGGCTTCAATCGCTGCCCATCTGCCGCGTGCGCTCCGTGCGGCGATTATTGTCAAGCACAAGCGAGCTGCCAGACCTACCGCACCGTCCGTGAGGTTGTCTGGGACAAACAAGAAATCACCTGCTGCAAGACGGTCATGACCCAATGCAGCGAGCAAGTCCCCGTGACCTGCACACGCAATGTGTATGAGACTCACTACCGTGACGTCTGCAGCACGATTCGCCGGCCGGTCTATACGACCTGCTATCGCGAATGCACTCAGACGGTGCGCCGGCCGGTCTACCAGACTTGCTACCGTGAATGCACACAAACGATTTGCCGGCCAGTTTACACGACCTGCTATCGTGAATGCACTCAGCAGATCTGCCGCCCGGTCTACAACACCTGCTACCGCACGTGTAACTACACGGTCTGCCGACCTGTGTATAACACCTGCTACCGCGATGTGTGTTGCACGACCTGGCAGACCCAGACGCAAACTTGCTACAAGACCGTCTGCTGCACAGTGCGTCGCCCAGTTCACACGACCAAGACGGTCCAAGTGTGCGGCGGATATTGGAAGAACGAATCCTACCATGTGCCTGGTCCCTGCGTGACCAAGTGCGTGCAGGATCCGGGAACGTGGGAATTGGATCCGTGCACTGGTTGCTGCTGCTACAAGCCCGGTTGCTGCCGCCAGGTTCAGGTTCAATGCCCCGGCACGACCTGCTGCCGCCGGACATGGTGCCCGACCGTCGAAAACCGCCAGGTGTGCTGCACCAGCTGGGTCTGCGAAACGCAGCAGAAGCAGGTTCCCTACACGACCTGCACTCGGGTTCCTTGCACCACGACGAAGCGAATTCCGTACACGACCTGCACGATGGTGCGTGAATGCAAGACTCGACAGGTTCCGTACACGACCGTCAGCTACGTGAAAGAATGCGTCACTCGCCGCATCCCTTACACCACCTGCCGGATGGAACGACAGTGCATCACTCGCCGGATTCCGTACACGACTTGCAGCTACACCTGCGAAACCGTGACCCGTCGGATTCCGTACACGACCTGCAGCTACACTTGTGAAACGGTGACCCGCCGGGTGCCCTACACGACCTGCCGTCAGGAATGCTACCAGTCGACACGCACCGTGACCCGCTGTGTGCCGCAACAAGTGAACTACACGACCACCCGCTGCGTACCCCGCGTCGTGTGCCGTCAAGTTCCCTGCGACCCGCCCGCTGCAGCCGCCTGTGGACCAGCCACACCAGCTCCCGCAGCACCGGCCGCCGCATCCTGTGCCGTCCCCGCCGTTCGGTAACCGGTCCCCCGTCCAGGACCAGAACCCGATCGCGGTCAACGCAGAGGTAATGAGGTAATGAAGAGTTAAGTCCAAAGAAACAAGGGGTGGGAAGAGCAATCTTCCCACCCCTTGCTGCATTCTTTGGGTTAGGCAATTCTTCATCCAACGTGGATCAATGGAACATAAGTCCCATCCGTCCCATTGGTCCCATAAGTCCCATTCCTAACTGAAGTCCAGTCGAGCCGATGGGACTTATGGGACGGCCGGGATTTATGAACTGCAAACACCGATCAATCGCGAATCTCAAAGATCGCTTCGACTTCCACGGCGATCCGGCTGGGCAACGAACCCATGCCGACCGCGCTCCGCGCCCCTTTGCCGTTCTCACCGAAGACTTCCACCAGCAGATCGCTGAAGCCATTCATCACGCTGGGATGTCGTTCAAAGTCCGGGGCGGCGTTTACCATTCCCAACACTTTGACCAACCGGACAATCCGATCCAGAGTCCCCAGATAATTTTGCACGGTCGCCAGGATGCACAGCCCCGTCTGCCGAGCTGCCTCGCGACCTTGCTCTTCCGAGATCTCTTTACCGACGATGCCCGTCAGGTATGTTCCGTCGGCCAGCTTCGGGCCATGACCGGAAACGTAAATCAAGTTGCCAGTCCGCACGACGGGGACGTAGGTCCCGGCCGGAGTCTGGGCGGGGGGCAGGTTCAGCTTCAACTCTTTAACGCGGGCTTCGGCAGACATCAGAATTCTCCTGGCAGAAAAGGCGGGTGGGGTACTGTTGGTTGAGATCGCGGCCGGGCCTGTAACGGCAGGGCGGCGATCGGTTACTGATTATTGAGCCGCCGGCTTCGTTTCGCAAATGCCTCATCTTGAAAAGAAGCGAGGCTCCGCCGAGCCTGTAGCCCGACTCTCCGAGTCGGGTGCTCTTCGTTCTACGTATCCGACTCAGGCGGTCGGACGACATCGCGGTTCAGCTGGAGTCAGGCTGTCCTATTTTGAAACGAACGCTGAACTGAAAGGCACCCGACTCGGAGAGTCGGGCTACAAGGCACTGCGTGCCCATCTCTTCCACAAATTGACATTAAAAACACGAGAACTTTCGCGAATTTCCCGACACCTTTTGTTCTTCCATGACAAACTGTTATCACAGTGCATTGCGTATCCCCTCGTGCATCGACATCATTTCTACTGCCGTTCGTTTCGAAAAAACCTCGCTCCCGCCACAAGTTGATTGCTCTCATCAGTCGTGGTGATGTTTGTGCCTCATGTCTTCCCCAAACGTAATTCCCGTGATCGGTGTCGTCGGAGGAATTGGATCCGGTAAAAGTTTTTTTGCACAGACTCTTGCTAAGCGGAAAAATCTCGTTATCGTGAATGGTGATGCCGTAGGCCACATGCTGCTGGAACGTCCCGAGATTCGCCAGCGAATCCAGGAACGTTTCGGCGATGGCGTGATTGCGGCAGACGGTAACATCAATCGACGTGCGTTGGGACAGATCGTGTTCGGAAAGACTCCCGATCACGTGCGTGCCAAAACCGATCTCGAAGCCATCGTTCATCCCCCCTTAGCTGCTGAACTCCACCGACAAATCCTTGAGGCGCAGGCCGCAGGTCAAGCTGACGCAATCATCCTCGATGCTGCGATTTTATTGGAAGCCGGTTGGCGCAAGTTTTGCGACGCCGTGGTGATGATCGATGTCCCCTCCGAATTGAGATGGCAACGCGTTCAAACGACTCGCGGCTGGTCACGTGCTGAATTTGACTCGCGGGAAGCGAATCAGATGTCAGTGGCAGACAAGCGGGCCGCGGCGGATTATATAGTGCGAAATGTGGGCTCCGAGGATGAGGTGGCCCAGCAGTGTTTGCAAGTGCTGAACAGCATCACGGATGAAACCCTCTGAGAGCCACCTCCCACGATTGTTTCCGACCCGTTGTTGACCCCATTTTGACTATTCGGCTGCTCGCCAAAGTGGCAGCGGGGTGCGTCAAACTGCAAAACACGGCAGCGTTCTTATGCAGTCCTGAAACCATAAATCGACCCTTCCCCAATTATTGCCCCAGTTTTAGTTAGTTGACCGAAACACATCATCAAATCGTCATCCGTCGTGATCGGAAAACTCCGTAGTGCCAAAGGTTGTCACTTCCCGAGTCGCTGGGCATCACAGACAATTTGATGAGCAAACCGTATCAGATATCAGATAATCGAAGTCCCCATTCTGCATCCGCTCTGCGTCCCATATGACGCACTTACGAGCACAAGAGTCCGACACGTCAAGGTACCCCTGGGCATTCTGAGTCCCATTGTTAAAGAGTAATTATCGTGAAGCGTAGCAGTGACACCCCGTCCTTTTCTCCCATCCGTACAGGCGACAGTTCGCCCCTCGGCAACAAGCTGAGCCGGGCCCGGGCAGGACGTTCCGATACGCCCCCCGCACGAACCGCTGCTGAGGAAAATGTCGACGAAGAGCAAGACGGCTTCGGCCCGGCGCTCGACACCGAGCAACCCAAAAATCCGCAGCTCAAAGACAACAGCCTCCCCGCTCCGGACGAAGATGAGGACGAGTACGAAGAGCTCGCCGACCTCTCCACCGACGAGCGTTATGAAGAAATCAAGAAGGGCGAGATCCACATCGCTGAGCTGCAGCGCATGACGATGCAGCAGTTGCTCGCCCAGGCCCGCAAAGAGCAGCTCACCGACTACACCGGTCTGAAAAAGCAGGACTTGATCTTCAAGATCCTGAAAGAGCGGACCAAGATGAACGGGCTGATGTTCGGCGAAGGAACGCTGGAGATCCTGCCCGACGGCTTCGGCTTCCTCCGCAGCCCCGACTATCACTATCTCCCGTGCCCTGACGACATCTACGTCTCCCCCAGCCAGATCCGCCGTTTCGGCCTGCGAACTGGTGCGACCGTCGCCGGGCAGATTCGTCCCCCGAAAGAAAACGAACGCTACTTCGCACTCCTGCGGGTCGAAGCCATCAGCGGCCAGGACCCCAATATCCTGACCGAGAAGGTCTTCTTCGACGACCTGACCCCGCTGCACCCCGAACGCCGCTTGCGATTGTCCGCTCAAGCCGAACAGCTCAGCACGCGCATCGTGGACTTGGTCGCCCCGATCGGTATGGGCCAGCGAGCCTTGATCGTGTCGCCCCCACGCGCCGGTAAGACCATCCTGCTGCAGCAACTGGCCAAGGCGGTGATTTTCAACCATCCGGAAGCCTACGTCATCATGCTGTTGATCGACGAGCGTCCGGAAGAAGTGACCGAAATGGAACGGCAGGTCAAGGGCCCGAACTGCGAAGTCATCAGCAGCACGTTCGACGAACCCCCGAGCCGCCACATTCAAGTTTCCGAAATGGTCATCGAGAAGGCCAAACGCATGGTCGAATATGGCCATGAAGTCGTGATCTTCCTCGATTCCATCACTCGTCTGGCTCGCGCCTGGAATACGGAAGTCCCGCACTCCGGTAAGATCCTCACCGGCGGTGTGGACGCGAACGCTCTGCAACATCCCAAGCGCTTCTTCGGAGCCGCCCGTAACGTCGAAGAAGGGGGCAGTCTGACGATCATCGCGACGGCCCTCGTCGACACCGGCAGCAAGATGGACGAAGTCATCTTCGAAGAATTCAAAGGCACGGGTAACACCGAACTGCACCTCGATCGCCGCATGGTCGAAAAACGCATTTGGCCCGCGATCGACGTCAATCGGTCGGGAACTCGCCGCGAAGAACTCCTGATGGGCGAAGAAGAACTCCGCCGCGTCTGGATCCTGCGTCGCGTCCTGCACGACATGAACCCGGTCGAAGCGATGGAATTGCTCGTCAACCGCATGCGTCGCACGAAGACCAACGAAGAATTCCTGATGACGATGAACCTAACATAAACCAGTTGGCTCATCCCTAAATGAATCCAGGCGAGCCGGGCGGCGTAAGCCCACGGATTCTTCGCCTATTCCAAGTTGATATTGAAAACTCCAGCTGAGCACCCATGCCACAAGTCCTCTCAGGCCGCTTGATTGCCGGCAGTGAATCGTATGCCATCGTTGTGGCCAGATTTAACGATCTGATCACCCAGCGACTCCTCGACGGAGCCGTCGATACCCTACTGCGTCACGGCGTCAGCGACGAGCAAATCACAGTCGCCTGGGTCCCCGGTTCGTTCGAAATCCCCCTCGCCGCCGATCGCCTGGCGAAGACCGGCAAGTACGCCGCCATCATCTGCCTGGGGGCCGTGATTCAAGGTCAGACCACGCATCACGAATACATCAACCACCAGGTGGCAGCCGCCATCATGGAGCTGAACCATCAACACGACATGCCGGTGACGTTTGGTGTCCTCACCTGTCAGTCGATGGAGCAGGCCCTCGACCGAGCCGGCGGCAAAGCGGGCAACAAAGGACACGAGGCCACCTTAGCGGCGATCGAAATGGTCCAACTCTTGAAAACGATCGGCCCCTTGAAAACGAACGGCCCGTCGAAATAATCCCCCGTCTGCAGAGTGACGCTTTCCAGACGCACGATTGATCTCCGCACAGGCCGGAGATCTTTCATTTCACATTTGGTAGGGCGTCGGCTTCCTGCGGTCGGTTATAATGACCGTGGGCTGTGTTTGATGAATCTGCACACAGAGGATTTCACCACGGAGACACGGAGAGCACGGAGACCTGATTTGAGATTTCTCTGTGTTCTCCGTGTCTCCGTGGTGAATCTGATCCCCTGATTTCTTGAGAAATGGATTCATCAAACACGGTCGAGTGCGAGGTCTCAGCACCTTAACCAAAACCTTTGATTCATTGACCAATGAAAACATTCCGGAGCCTCGGCCGGGAATTTTTCGCTAGAAGACAATTGGCTTTCCATTTATGTCGCGTCGCAGACAAGCCCGGGAAGCCGCACTCCAGATGCTGTACCAGCAGGACCTGAATCCAGACATGGATTTCCACACGGTCCGAGCCCAGATCAGAGAGCGGTTACCGGATGATGATTTAAACGAATTCGCCTGGCACCTGTTTATCGGGGCGATGGAACACCGCAAGGAACTCGATTCGAAGATCGAGATCATCGCCCAGAACTGGTCCCTCCGCCGCATGGCGCCGACCGACCGCAACGCGTTGCGACTAGGAGCGTACGAACTGCTCTACACGCAAACGCCCCCGCGAGTCGTCATCGATGAAGCCCTGGAGCTCGCCAAGCTCTTCGGCTCAGGCCAATCCGCGCAATTCGTGAACGGAATCCTCGACCGTCTGATCACGCCCGAACGCCGCGAAGCGATGAACCTCCCCGGAGCCCCCCAGGAAGACGCCTGAGGTCCCTGTAGGATAGGCATCCTGCCTGTCCATCTGAAATCTGCAATCCACATCCCGATAACGAGCTGTCTTATTTCGTCATTGAAACCTTGAGTGATTCCGAGAAAAAGCCATGTTCGCCGATCATGCTGGATGGCCGATAGAACCGTGAGCGGCAGATCAGGGAATCGCATTTGAAGGCTTGTCAACGGCTACCAATTTGCTAGACTCCTGAAGCGGACGCCGCACCCGGAGAGGTGACAGAGTGGCCGATTGTGCTAGTCTCGAAAACTAGTGTGGGTGCAAGCTCACCGAGGGTTCGAATCCCTCCCTCTCCGCTTCGACGCAAAACGCCGTTCAGAAGTGCTTGACAGCCAAGCACTTCTGAACGGCGTTTTGTTTTGACGGCCTTGTAGGATGGCCGCCCCGGCCGTCTTCTGTTGCGGAACCTGTCAGTTCCTGACAGAGTCGGTTTTGTTTATTCACTTGGGACATGATCGAACGAATTGGTGGACGCCCAGCGGTAGCTCCACTTTAGAATTTCAGCCAACGGTTCCGGAACATGATCAATGACCCATTCCAGCGGGCACTCGTATGCATTCACCGTTTCGTAAGGAACATAGCCCTTATTACACAACCAGATTGCCGGACCGACACTGATTGGGTAGCCAAAAACCAGCAGCACACTGGCGGCAATTGCCCACAAGCACCACGAACTCGATTTTCGCCTATCTTCCATGACGGCTGTTCTCTCCGGTGAATTCTTCTCCACGCCGATACGATAGGCGGACTGCCGGTTTGACGCAATCCGCACTCGATGCCAGCCGCAAATGCGAATCGACTCAACTACTGGTTTGGAGACGATCTCGCTGGGCGATCGGCGATCCATTTGACGGAAAACGATTCCTAAGGACGGTCCTCCGCACAGACTTACTGCCCCGAAGTCGTCGTGCATGTCATTTGCGAGTCTCTTTCGCAGGTTGCACTGCGCGACGCGGGTATGCGTATGCCGTAAGGCCCCGGACCGGGAGTTTGCTCGACTCAAGAATTGTCCAGGGCCTCACGGCACCCGGCACACTTGATCTCGCGCGAGCACGATCCTTGGATCGCGGGAAATCGCATTCAACCAAATGGTTGACTCGTGGGTTCGCCGGTGTTATGATTCAACCAATTGGTTGAGCACTCTGTTGGAGGTAACAACGCATGGTAAGACGCGTTTCAACACCGTCTTCGCGTCTGGATTCCGTTTTCCATGCCCTGTCGGACTCGACGCGACGTTCGATTCTGCGGGATGTCTCCGGCCGGGAAAAGACGGTCAGTGAGATTGCCGTCCCGTACCAGATGTCACTGGCGGCCGTATCGAAACATTTGAAGGTCCTGGAACGGGCAGGGCTCATTCTTCGTGAGAAGCGTGGCGCATTTCAATTTGTGCAGGTCAATGCCAAGCCCATGCAGGAAGCCAAACAGTGGCTGGCATTCTACGAGCAATTCTGGGATGAACGCCTCGAACTACTGCAGCAGCAGCTATCCAAAATGAGTAAAAAATGAGTAACACAATTCGCAGAGAAATCCTGGTTCCGCAACCGCGCGAGCAAGTCTGGCAAGCCATCACCGACAGCACCTCGCTGGCCGAGTGGATGTTCCCGAACGACTTCGAGCCGCGCATCGGCCATCAGTTCACATTTCGCGTGCCGGGCAATCCGAAGGTCGGCTTCGACGGCTTAACGGTCCACTGCGAGGTCTTGGAATGCGAACCGCCCAATCGTCTCGCGTTCTCCTGGTCGGCCGGCGGACCGGTCGTCGATACGCGGGTCAGCTTTCAGCTCGAACCAGACGGCGAAGGCACACGGGTCCTCTTCGAACATGCCGGCTTCGATCTCTCGCAACCAGGAGGCACTCAGGCCCTCCGCGGTGCCCAGTACGGCTGGGCGAAGATGCTGGAGCAACTTCGCGCCGTAATCGCGGGTCCGGCGGCAGATCACCATTAAGAGTACACACAAGGATGGTGGTTGTGTGTGCGCTATCTGCAGGCGGCATGTGTTTTGACCCCGGAGGGGTCGCAGAGGGTAGCCGGTGGTTGAGCGGAGCGACACCACCAGAAAGCTTAAATGAGGGAAATCCGACCCTGGAGGGGTCGCAGAAACGTTGATCTGCGACCCCTCCAGGGTCGAGAACGCGGAAGCAGTTAGCCGGTGGTGTCGCTGCGCTCAACCACCGGCTACTCTCTTTAATCCCTCCGGGATAAATGCGAACGCCCGAGCTCACGCGATGCCGCTGGAGTCTCGCGGTTTTGCAATTTCATCACTCCATTACACGATCAGGCAATACAACATTATGAACCAAAGTACGAAACGTTCCATTCTCCGTTGGATTCACATTGTTTTCAGCATTCCGATCATCGGTTATATTTACAGTCCGTTCGAAGAGATTCCCAACTATGCCGCGCCGACTCGGTATGTCTTCCTGCCGATCCTGATCCTGACGGGATTGTGGATGTGGAAAGGCCAATGGGTGAAACGTCTGATTTGGAAAAGCGCGCCGGCCGCTTCGGAGTAAACACAATGGCTGACAAGACGTCCAAGAAGTCGTCGAAAATCGCTAAAAAGTCCGCGGCTAAGCGAGCCACGGCGAAGGAGTCCAAATCGCAGAAGAAGGTCACCAAGTCAGCAGTGGCGAAGAATGGGCCGGCGCAAAATGCTGCGCCGAAACTCGCGGCGACCAAGCGTAAGGCCCCTGCGGCCAAGCGCGTGAAACTCCTCTCCGGCGGAAATCCACAGATCGCGAAGGGCTACGGCGAAGCCCCCGTGCAGGCCTACATCGCGGCCATGCCCGGCTGGAAAAGCGATGTCGGCCGCCGCCTCGACGCGCTCATCGAGCGAACCGTTCCCGGCGTGTACAAGGCGGTCAAATGGAACTCACCCTTCTACGGAATCGAGGGCGAGGGCTGGTTCGTCGGCATTCATTGCTTCACGAAGTACATTAAGGTGGCCTTCTTCCGCGGCGCGTCGCTCAATCCAGTGCCCCCGGGCGAGTCCAAGAGCAAGGATACGCGCTACCTCGACATCCGCGAAGACGATCCGCTCGACGAAGCTCAGCTCGCCGATTGGATATTGCAAGCCAGCCAGTTGCCGGGGGAACGAATGTAAGCGGCTTCAAATTGCGGCGAGTACAATCAGCATCAAGAAGGCGACATCAATCGTGAAGAAGGCCAAAAGCGAATCGACGGAAGGCAGCGAAGACGACTCTCCCTCTCAGTTGATCGATGCGCAAATCCAGGCGCAGACTGACTGGCGGGGTGCGACACTCTCTCGGATCCGAACGCTCATCAAGCAAGCCGATCCCGAAGTGATCGAGGAAGTGAAATGGAGAAAGCCGTCGAACTCGATGTTAGGAGTTCCGGTATGGTCGCACGCGGGAATCCTCTGCACCGGTGAGACCTACAAGAGTGCCGTGAAGATGACGTTCACCAAGGGGGCCTCGTTAGAGGATCCAACCGGCCTGTTCAACTCCAGCCTCGAAGGCAACACCCGGCGGGCCATCGATTTTCATGAGGGCGACAAGATCAATGAAAAGGCGTTGAAGGCACTGATTCGCGCTGCCGTGGCATTGAACACGTCGGAGTCGGCGACCGCTCGCCCTGCCCGCACAACGAAGAGTCCGAAAAAATCTTAAAGGCATCGTGAAACTCCCGTGGCAGACGCTGCTAGCGTCTGCGCTCCGGCGCTGGCAGCGTCGACGACGGGGCGCACCACGGAAACAAACAGCGATGGACGAGCAGCCGACCAAACAATGTGATGAGTGCGGCAGCAGCTATTTCGCTGAATCGTCCCGTATGGCTGTACTCTGCCCCGAGTGCGCTCACCGACTCTATGGTTACCCGAATTGTGAACATTTCTTCCAAGCTGGACGATGCGCGAAATGCGGCTGGGATGGTTCGCAGTCGGATTTTATCCGCACACGTTCTTAACTCGCGGCCAAGACGTCGTTTGCCTTCAGGGAATGAGCGAGGGAGGTTATAAAGCCATCTCCAAACTACGGACGCCTGGAGACAGAGAAGATGTCGCAAGAGTTTATCGAGGTGCGCGGAGCTCGTGAAAATAACCTGAAGGACGTGTCGCTCCGGATTCCCAAACGCAAGATTACCATCTTTACGGGCGTGTCAGGGTCGGGCAAGTCTTCGCTGGTATTTGATACGCTCGCGTCGGAAGCACAGCGGCGCCTGTATGAAAATCTGAGCTTCTTCGTGCGGAATTTTCTGCCGCGCTATCCGCAGCCGGATGCGGACGCGATTGAGAATCTCAGTATGGCCGTGATCGTCGACCAGAAGCGACTGGGGGGCGGTTCTCATTCGACGGTGGGGACCGTAACAGATATTGCGACGCTGCTGCGGCTGTTGTTTTCTCGCGTGGGGACGCCGTACGTGGGTTACGCGAACGCGTTTTCGTTCAACGATCCGCAGGGGATGTGCCCCGAGTGTAACGGCCTGGGACGCAAGGTTGGCCTCAACCTCGATAAGGCGCTCGATCTGTCGCTGTCGCTCAACAAGGGGGCCATGCTGCTTCCCGAATACCAGGTTGACTCCTGGGGCTGGAGTATTTGTACGCAATCGGGACTTCTCGACAATAATAAGAACTTAGAAGATTTCTCGAAGGCCGAAATGGATTTGCTCCTCTATAGCGAACCACACAAAGTGAAGTCGCAAGTGGCTGGCAAGGATATCAATCTCACCTTCGAAGGGATCGCGAATAAGTTCTACCAGAAGTACATCGCCCGCGACGTCAAAACGATGTCCGAGCGGACCCAGAAGATGGTGGAACCGTTCATCTCGATGGGACCGTGTCCGCTGTGCAAGGGCGCACGGCTGAGCCAGGCGGCCCTGAATTGCAAAATCAGCGGACGAAACATCGCAGAACTCTCGGCAATGGAAGTGGACGAGCTGATTCCGGTGGTCCAAGAGATCGCCACTCCCGCCGCCGCGCCACTGGTGAAGGAGCTGACTCACCGGCTGCAGCAATTAGTGAATATCGGATTAGAATATCTCAGCCTGGACCGTCAGACCGACACGCTTTCGGGCGGAGAATCGCAGCGCGTGAAAATGGTCAAGCACCTGACGAGTGGCCTCGTTGACGCGCTGTATATCTTTGACGAGCCCAGCGTGGGACTGCATCCCCGCGATGTCCATCGGATGAACGAACTGCTGCAATCTCTGCGAGATAAGGGCAACACAGTCATTGTCGTCGAGCATGATCCCTCGGTGATGAAGGTCGCCGACCACATCGTCGACATGGGACCGCGTGCGGGGAGCGAAGGGGGCCGGGTGGTCTATGAAGGGACGTACGCAGGACTAGGCCAGAGCAACACACTCACCGCACAATTCCTGCAGCGAAACGTGGCCATCAAGGACAAGTTCCGCCAAGCCAGGGGCAAACTGCCGATCGAGCATGCGAAGGCAAACAATCTGCAAGATGTCAGCGTCGACCTGCCGGTGGGGGTGTTGACGGTCATTACGGGCGTGGCCGGTTCCGGCAAGAGTTCGCTGATTCACGCCGTATTCTTGCAGCAACATCCCGATGCGATTGTGATCGATCAGACGCCGATCGGCGTGTCGAGCCGTTCGAACCCCGCGACCTACACAGGAATCATGGACGATGTCCGGAAGGCGTTCGCCAAAGCGAACAAGGTCGACGCCGGGCTCTTCAGTTTTAACTCCAAAGGTGCGTGCGAGAACTGCCAGGGAGCGGGCAAAATCTACCAGGATCTCGCATTTTTGCAGGAGGTGGCACTCCCCTGCGAAGTCTGTCACGGCAAGCGGTTCAAAGACGAGGTCCTGGCGTACCACTTTAACGGCAAGTCGATTGTCGATGTGCTCGGCATGACAGTACGGCAGGCTCTGGCATTCTTTACACTAGCCGCGGTCAAATCGAAAATGCAGGCACTCAGCGACGTGGGGCTGGACTACCTGACGCTGGGCCAACCGCTGAGCACGCTCTCAGGCGGCGAATGCCAGCGCATCAAACTGGCGAGCGAACTACACAAGGCCGGCAGCGTCTACGTCCTGGACGAACCAACGACAGGCCTGCACATGTCGGACATCACTCATCTTCTGGAAATCCTGAACCGACTGGTCGAAGGGGGCAACACGGTCATCGTGATCGAACACAATCTCGACGTGATCTCCAGCGCCGACTGGATCATCGACATGGGCCCCGAGGGCGGCAACAAGGGTGGCAGGGTGATCTTCGAAGGGACTCCTCAAGCCCTCCTGACAGTCAAGGGTTCGCTAACAAGTCAGTATTTGAAGCAAAACTAATGAAACCTCAAGCCTTATTATCCTGGAGTTCCGGCAAAGACTGCACATGGGCGTTGCATACGCTCCAACAACAGGCCGAGTTCGAAGTCGTCGGACTCGTGACCACCTACAACGAGGCCTTCAATCGAGTCGCAATGCACGGCGTGCGAATGGAACTGGTCGAGGCGCAAGCTCGCGCGGTGGGCCTGCCGCTATGGCAAGTCCCGCTCCCTTGGCCTTGTGCGAACGAGATCTACGAGCAGCGAATGCAAGCCGTCATCGCGCGAGCCACAGACCTCGGGATCACCCACTTCGCATTTGGCGACCTGTTCCTGGAAGAGGTCCGCGCCTATCGAGAACGACAGCTCGCGGGGACAAACATCCAACCGCTATTCCCAATTTGGGGGACCGAGTCAGACACGGCGGGCCTCGCCAATCGAATGATCGAATCGGGCCTGCGAGCAGTCCTAACCTGCATCGATCCAAAACAGCTCGACGTCCAATTCGCCGGGCGGGAATTCGATAAGACACTACTCGCAGAGCTACCGCCCACAGCCGATCCGTGCGGCGAACGCGGAGAGTTTCATACCTTTTGCTACGACGCACCGAGCTTTCAGCATCCGATTGAAGTTCAAGCAGGCAAGATCGTTGATCGTGACGGATTCACGTATGCTGATATTGAACCACAGCGGTAGCGGAATCTCGTAAGAGTTCCGCGATAGTCTGCAGACGTCCGCGCGGAACTCTTACGAGATTCCGCTACCGGCTCTTCGCAATCTGTGCGGAACGAGTGGTCTCCGCATGGATCGCATTGGTGGCATCTTGCAAGACGATGTGGAACGTCCGTGTCGAAGGTGTCGGCTGCTTGCCTTTCGTCTTGAAGTTGAGCGATTTCAGGACCGTGTTGACCTCGGCCTCAGTTACGCCTGCTCCAAACTTGATCTGGAGCGGAGTTGTTCCCACGCCCCCCTGCAACACGCCAATCTGATGATTGCGGACGTAAACCGCAGTGCCCACCAACGAGATTTCTGCCTGGGGCAGTAGCTTCTTCTTAACGATCGGCAGAGATAGCGCGTCAGTTTTCAGGGCGCCACTGCTAATGCTCACCGTCAACAGGCCATTCGAAAAATCGATATTCGGATGATCAACACTATGGGCAGTGAGTTGCGAATCGACGGTCAACAACTGGCCCAGCACAACTTGCCGGACCTGGTTCGATGTGGAAAACGCGAATGGATCGGCCACAGAGCGGATGGTGATGTGAAAGGTTTGTGATGCGGCCGTATCGATACCGCCGTGGCTGGTGCCTCCGTCGTCGATCAAATCCACTGTCACGACGGCTTGACCGTGCGCGTTGGGTGCTACTTTATACGTCAAGTCCCCATCCAAGTTGATCGTTGGTGGGATTGAGAAGAGCTCGGGATGATCCGTGGAGACCAGAATCGACAGCGATTGTGCCGTCTCGGTGGCCGGTCCGGCGGAAATGTTGATCGCCCAGTGGGGCAGGGATACGGGGGCTGCGTCCTCGTCGAGGTCCTGGTCGCTCCCCAGCGTGATACGGGGGGCGTCGTTCACCGAGTTGACAATCACCAGGAACGAACTGCTGGAGGTCACTTTGCCGTCATTGGCACTAATCGTAATCTGCGACACGCCCGAGAGATTCGCGAGAGGGCTGATCGACAGCGTGCGATTAGTTCCGGTTCCATTCAGGACGACGTTCGCGGTCGGAATCAGCGACGGATTCGACGACGACACCGTGATGACCAGATCTCCAATGGCCGTATCGGAATCGTCGATCACGAACGGCAGCGCCTGGAGCACGTTGTCTTCGTTGATCGTCTGTGTCGAGATCGCGCTGAGTGTCGGGGCATCATTAATATTCGTGACGGTCAACACGAATGTCGCAGTGCCGGTCGTGACGCCGTCGCTGACATTGACTGTGATTATCGTTGAACCGAACTGATTTGCTCGCGGCGTGATTGTCATGAACCGCGTCGAATCCGAGCCGCCGAACGTAATATTCGAACTCGGCACAAGGCCCGTATTGGACGATATTCCGGTGACTGTTAGCGTGCTAGAGGTGGACTCGGCGTCGGTGATCGAGAAACTCAATATGGGAGTGGACGTATCCTCATTAATTGTGAGGTCCGCCAGTCCGGTGATGAGCGGCGCATCGCTAATGGTATTAACGGTCAGCACAAATGTGTCGGACGCCGTCGTGATCCCATCGCTGACGGTCAGCGTGATGGTCGCTGTCCCCGATCTGTTCGTCGCGGGAGTGATGACCGCCGTCCGCGAGCCGCCGCTGCCACCCAGGGTGATGTTCGAACTCGGTACAAGCAAGGGATCGGATGACGTGGCCGTGAGGATCAAAGTTCCCGGCGCGACATCCGGATCGGACACCGTGATGGGGATCACTGCCGTGGCGACATCCTCATCGGTCGTCAGATTGGCAACGTCACTAATGGACGGCGAATCGTTGATGGGGAGCACGGTCAACTGCAGGACTTGACTGGTAGTGGACGTGCCGTCGCTCACCGTCACCGTGATGTTGGCGGTGCCAAACCCATTCGCCACCGACGTCAATTTGATCGTGCGGTTGGCGTCGGTTCCCGACAGCAAGATGTTGGAGTCGGGAATCAACGACGGATTCGATGACGTCGCAGTAACCGTCAAGCCGCTGGAGGCCGATTCGGCATCGCCAATGACGAAGCCGAGCACGGATGTTGACGTATCCTCATTGATTGTCTGGGGTGGGAAAGACGCAAGGGTTGGGGGATCATTGACCGCGTTGACCGTTACGCTGAACGTCTGGAAGACGGTCGACGTGCCATCATTGACGCTGATCGTGATCGTCGCCACTCCTGATTGATTGGCTAACGGCGTCGCAATCAGTGTGCGATTTGCGCCACTATGACCGAAGACGATATTGGCTTCGGGGAGCAATCCTGGATTCGACGATGCGGCGCTGAGGGACAACCCGTCCAGCGGGGTATCCCCTGCGGTGAGGGACAGGACCAGGGCGGCGGTCGAGTGATCTTCGTCAATGATCTGATTGGGAATGGGACCAAATTGCGGTGGGTCGATCGTGGCCAGGACAGACAATTGGAAGGAACGTGTCGCTGTCGAGACGCCGTCGCTGACTGAAATGGTAATTGTGGTGACGCCATTCGTGTTGGAGGCTGGCGTGGCCTTGATCGTACGATTCGCACCCGTGCCCGCAATGAGGAGATTTTCATTGGGAACGAGACTCGGATTGGACGACGATGCCGTCACGACCAGCGAATTGAGGGCTGTGTCGATATCATCGATGGTAAACGGGTAGGGACCCGCGACAGTGTCTTCGATGATGGCGCGTCCACTAAGCTGACCGATGGTCGGCGCGTCGTCGATGGGCAGTATCGTGAGCGTGAACGTATCTTGCGAAGAGAGGACTCCGTCGCTGACCGTCAACGTCACGATGACCGTGCCGAATTGGTTGGGGAGCGGAGTCACGTTCAACGTGCGTGACGCCCCGCTGCCGGTCAAGAGGATGTTGGCATCCGGCACGACGGCGGGGTTCGAGGAATGGGCGGTAACGGTCAACGTGTTGAACGGAGAATCGGTATCGCCGATCACGAAGGACTGGGCCGGGGGCGGGACGTCTTCATTCGTCGTACGATCCAGTATATCGGAGATCGTCGGAGCATCGGGAAGTTCGATCACGGTCAGGACGAATGAATCAGAACTCGAGGTGTTTCCGTCGCTCACGGTCAACGTAATGGTCGTGACACCCGACTGATTCGTGCTCGGCGTCACCTGGACCGCGCGAGTCGCGCCAGATCCGGTGATGACGATGCCACTCAACGGTACGAGGGCCAGATTTGAAGACGAGGCTGTCACTGTCAGGTTCGCCAGCGGCGAGTCGACGTCTCCGATGGTGATCGGCAGCGACGGCAAGGCGACGTCTTCGTTCGTCGACTGGTTGCCCTGATCACTGATCGTGGGCGTGTCATTCACGGCAGTCACGGTCAACAGGAAAGTCTGAACGGTTTGCAGTGTTCCGTCATTCACGGTCACCGTAATGGTCGATGTCCCCGATTGGTTCAAGAGCGGCGTCACGGTGACAGTCCGGGTGCCGGTCGAGCCTGTCAGTACGGCATTGGCGTCCGGCAGGAGGGCGTGATTCGACGACGTGACGGTGACGATTAGCGATCCCAAGGGAGTCTCATCATCGCCGACCGTGAAAGAGATCGGCGCTGACGTGTCTTCAGTGGTTGTACGATTGGCGATTGTGGAAAGAGTCGGCGGATCGTTTTGCGGTGTGACGGTCAGGGTTGTCGTGGAGGCGGGGCCGGGGGTGTCAAAGTTGTCTGTGACGACGAGCGAAATCACTCGCGTCTGTCGGGGTGCGTCGGATGTATTGCCATATGTCAAGTTTTCAATCAAGGCCTGGATCGCGGCGGGCGTAGCGGCAGATGTCGTGAACGACACGACGAGCATGCCCCCGTTAGCGCCATCATTAGTGATCGTCGCAAACGACACCCCACCGAACGACACAGCCGTACCGACGACTCCAATTTGTCCGGCACTGGTTCCCTGGTTCCTGACGGCCAGTTGATCATCCGCAGAACCGCCGGAGGTGATCGCGACGTTCAGATTCCCGCCTAGCAGATTGGGAGTATCAGGGTCGGAGAAGGTGGCATTGCCATCAATCAACTGCGGTGCAGAGTTCACCGCAGTTTCCAAGACCGTAATTTGCGAGTCGAGCCCCGAGATCGAAGGGAGAATTCCGGAGTCATTATTGAGAATGGTGATGATCGCCTTCCCGTCGGCGATCACGGCGTTCTGCGAATTCGAGAGGACAACCTGAAAGGTCTCGTCCGCTTCGGCCGCGTTGTCTCCGTTAATCAACACCGTAATGGTCTGAGTGGTCTGGTTGGGGGCGAATGTAATCGTCCCCGTGGCGGCCACGAAGTCAGAACCGGCCGTCGCCGTTCCACTGATTGTCGAGTAGTCGACGGTCACGGGCGATGAAACTGGAACAGAAAGAGTGACAGTCAACTGAATGGACTTCTGAGCACTCTGCCCCTCAGTGACTGTCGCGTTGCCGATTCGCAGGCTGGGAGTGGCCGGCAAATCGAACATGCGGACGAGTTCTTGACGCGTGTAAAAGGCGTGGGCGCCGTCCGACGACACGATCATCTGTCCGTAGACATGAATGTCTTCGCCGAATGGCTGGGTGAAGAGCAGCGCCCAGGTGTTGGTGTCGTAGGCCCGGAACTCGTCCAGATCCGAGTTCACGACATACATGATGTCGCGGAACGGATCAAAGGCGACGGCGCCGTCTGTGCCTTGTCCCGCCAGTGTCGTGACCGGCTGCATATTCCGGTCGTAAACCACGATGGGTGACTGATGCGAAACCGCAATCAGGTTGCCATCACGGCTGATGGCCATCGGAGCGCCATCGAGATAACGGCCAATACTGACGCCCGGGCCATATGTCTGAGTGTCGGCATAATAAGGCCAGAAACCTGTTCCGAATCCCGCTGCCAGTAACAGGACACTCCGATCCTCGCCCCGCGTGAGATACGTGTTCTGCGGGATCTCGACCCCGTTTCCCGGGGAACTCTCGACGACGATAATGGTATCGGTCGCGGTGTCCAGGTGCCGCAAGTAGACAGGCCCCGATCCCAGGAACGAGGCGGTGACCAGTGCGATGCCATCCTCGCCGATCGAGAGATCGAACGCCCCTCCTTCGTAGCTGTTCATGCTAAACGCCAGATTGACGTCTTCGCCCGTATCGAGATCGATCTTATGAATGAGCCCGTCACGGCCGAACTTGGCATCGTCGGTGACGTACAGATACTGCCCATCGAGCGAGATGTCGCCTTGAAACGGATGTCCGCCAATCGCCCATGCCGGCAGCATCGTTTGGTTTGCGACATCGTAGCGTTCGATGTAGCCGGTCACCGTCGGCATATAAAGAACTTGCCGGCTGGCCTCGTAGAGCAGATCTTGCGTGCCAATGATCGGCAGCACATTGGGTTGCGCGGTGAAGGCCTCGACTGAAATTCCACCGACACGGGTGGTCAAATTGGCCGTGACCGTATCTGTGACGGTCAGCGATTGAAATCCCAAAGTGGAATAGATGATTGGAAAGGTATGGGTTCCAGCGTCAGTCGCAGTGAACGTGTAGTCGGCCGGCAGGGTTGAGGTCCCGGTGGCCGTAAAATGGACAGTGCCTGTGTAGTTGGGCACTATGTTTCCGTTGGCATCTCGAACACTCACCGTGATCGGCGAGTTAAAATTGATCGCGACCCGGCGGTCGAAACCGTCGATCTGCAAGTGGACGCCGTTCGCAGTGGGGGTCGGAGGCGTAAAAATACGCACCCCCTGGGGAGTCTCCATGAAAATTTTACCGTTGCCAAATCGGATTTCCCCCTGCTCGAGCTGTACCGAATTGATTAAGTTTTCGCCGGCAGACATCGAGTATAGCAGGCTCCACGTATGCGTGTCGTAGGCCCGGAGTTCGTCTCCGGTGTCGTCTCCGATGTACAGTATGTCGCGCTGTGGATCAAACGCCACGCCGGCGGTGAGGTTCTGAAAAACGCGGAGAGTATCGCCTGCGGAATTGATCAGCGCGGGGTACTCGCCAAATTCAAACACATACTGACTGCCGTCCCGACTGAACGAGCCCATCGAAAGTCCAGTGTCGGTGTGGGCGTTAAACTGGCCGATGATGGAGTTCGTGGCAGTCGAATAGAGCTGGACGCCACCACCGTACGGTCCAGCCGACTTTACATAGACCCGCGAGCGGTCGGGGCTCACGTCGAATCGCGTTCCCTCAGTAATCCCTCCGAGGTCGGTGCGTTCAGTTATGACATCCGTGGCCAAGTTAATCTGCCGCATGGTGACGAAGCCCGATGGCCCGTCGGTGTCCGAAGAAAACAGCGCGATTCCGTTCGGCAGGATGGTGACATCATACGAGCCCCCTTCGCCGCCATGAATCGGGTAGGTCAGATCTGTGACCTGACCAGTAAGCAGATTCACTTTGTGAATGACCGCTTGAGTCGAGCTGAGTTGGGTCTTATCGGCGACATACATCCAGTGGCCATCGGGCGTGATGTCGGCGCCGTACAGGGCGCCGTTAATGGTCCACGGGGTCAGCGACGTTTGGGTGTCGGTGTTATATCTCTCGATCGTCCCCATTTGCGTTGTGACATAGAGGATGTGATCGGCATCGTTGTAGATGATGTCGTGATGGTTGGAGAGGGGGATCAACTGCGTCGGCACGATCCTCCGATCCAGTTGCTCAATCGTCCAACCGCACGCACGCCGGACCTTGCGACGGGCGTTGTCCGCCAGGTGCGTCCGCCCACAGGAAAATCGTGCGGCGTGAGAAAGCTTTCCCAGCCAACTCCAATAGGTATCAAAAATCATGGGGCGGGCTTTCGGGACGACTGTCGCGCTGCATGGCGTCCCCCGGAGTCGCGCGGTCTCCAAGGGCATGTGGGCAAATGGTTTGAGGCAGCAGATACCAATCCATCGGATCGGGCAGCATCACGGAGCAGGTGAATACTGTTTTACTGACCAGACGCGATTTTAGAGGGCTCCACCACCAAACGCAAACAGAATCGGTTCACAGGAACCCTAGTGTGTAGTCCAAGCTTAATTTGTAAGTTGGCGCAGATGGGAGGGCGAGGCTCCCGCAGAGCCTAAGACGAGCTTTAGCTCGGCGTCCGCCGGAGGCTGTTCCGGAACCTCCGGCGGACGCCGACCTGCGGTCGTCTTAGGCTCGGCGGGAGCCTAGCCCTCCCACCTGCTTAATCCAGCTTTTTAGCATGGACGTCGCGCTGGGTTGATTGAAACGCAAATGGACTGAAGCCGGCTCACCAGCGCGGTTTCTTTTGCGCATCTACTTAGTTACGGGTCTGGGAGCGAGACCGGCGAGAGCTGTTTGGGCCGGAGCGTGGGTTGGGTCGATCGACAGGACGGCCTGGTACCACATCCGTGCCAGGTCCGGGCGGTGGAGTTTTTCGGAGAGGATTCCCAGGCGAAAGCGGGCGTCTGCGTCGCGGGGGTGGCCCACGGCGTGTTGATAGACCTCGTTGGCTTCGCGGCGAATCGCCTTGATCTGATTCATGGTTGCCAATTGCTCGGCCGCGCGGGCCTCGTCGCCGGACTGCGCGAATGCTCGCGACAATTTGAAGCGGGCGGTGAAGTCGGTCGGATTCTGTTGGACAACTTTTTGGAAGGGAACGATCGCCCGTTTCGGCTGACCGTCATTCAGAGCGAATGTGCCTTGCAACAAGAGTGCGGAGGCTTCGTGCGGATCCTGCTTCAAGGCCGCGGCTAATAAATCCTTTGCAGCAGTTTGATTTCCCAGAGCCGATTCGCATTCGGCTTGCAACGCGAGGACTCGGGCTGAAGGTAAGCAGAGGCTTAAGGTATCTTTGGCCGCGGCGTGACGGTTCAGGCGGATCTGGACTTCGGCCAGTTCTGTCCGGATCGATTCGATGTCCGGCTGATTCACGCTGCGCTTGAGTGACTCCTGATAGCAGTTCACCGCCAATTGGTCATTTTCGAGATCCTTGTAGATCAGGCCGAGGACTCGATGCGGACGCGGGTCATTGGGGGCCAGTGTGGCCAGCTTCTCCAGGTGATGCACGGCGGGTTCCATGGCACCGAGATCGTAAAATGCCGCTCCAGCCCAGCGGTGAGCCTCGATATTGTCGGGGTCCTTCGCCAGTGCCTCACGCAAGACTTCGGTGGCCCGGAGCGATTGGTGCAGTGTGGCGAGGGCCTCGCCCGCCAGAACCTGCGCCCGGACGCGGGTCTTGTCGTTATCGAGGGACTGACGCAGCTCTTCGAGGGCCTCTCGTGGACGACCGAGACGCAGTAGGTATCCGCCCCGCAACAAGTGTGCATGCGATTCGAACCCGCGTTGCTTGGCGAGCTTGCTGGCCAACGCGTCGACGCGCCGCAGATCAGCGGCTACCAACGCTTCCCATCCGGTGTGAAACTGCTGGCTGGGGGATGGTTGCCAGAGACTCCAACCGGCCACACCGACGATCAGGCAGACGGCGATTGCGATTCGCACGCCGCGGATCCTTCTGATGTTCGGTGTGTTAGTGGACATAGTGGAATTTTCTGATCGTGGCGACGTTGGTTGGCCGGCACTCCTATAAGGAGGATGCTAAAATGAATTGCTCAGGCGAGCCCCGCCCTTACGGGACGGGGCTCGCCAGCCCAATTTGGTAGTTCTGTCTACAGACTTAGTCTGGCTCAACTATGAACACATTGGTATTCAATAACAAATCTTGCACGACTTGGGTCCGCCCCGAGGGCCAGTGGATGGTGAGTCCTCCCACCTCGGCACCGGTGGGAATGGCCCAGTACGGATTAAGCTCGCTTTGCGATAAATAGCTGCCACCCCCCAGGATCTGCCGCCAGACGGTTTGGCTCCCTACTTTCAGGCCCAGTCGAGCACCGATCGCGTCGCGGCAGCTCGTGCGGCCGGTCAAGTGGATTCGCAGCCACTGGCTGGTGGCGGCTGTGTCGTTCGACAGAATGGCCACTGGCCGGTCGTTATGCGCGATCACCACATCCAGGTCTCCGTCGCGGTCCAGATCGCCGAGGGCCAGGCCGCGTCCCTCGTGAGGCGTTCCCAGGTAGGTCGTCGGATCAAAGGATTGCCTGATGAAACGCCCGTTGTCCTGGAGCCAGACGAGTGGCAGTTGCTTCACGGGGGTTTCGCTGGGAAACCGTTTTACATGGCCGGTGGTGGCGATGACGTCCAGATCTCCATCACGGTCGAAATCGGCAAAGCCGGTCCCCCAACCGACAAACTGATCTCCGATGGTGGCGAATCCGGTCGTGCGGCTGACGTGCAGAAACTGTCCGTGGCCCAGGTTGCGATACAGGCCGAAGATCTCATGTTCGTAGTTTGCCGTCCACAAGTCAGGTAGTCCGTCGCTATCGAAGTCGGCGAGGTCCACGCCCATGCTGCCGGTGGGACGCCCGGCGTCATCCACCGCGGCCCCATTCGGTTGGCCCACTTCGTCGAAGTGACCATCACCGCGGTTGAGATACAGAAAGTTCTCCGTGGTGTCGTTGGCGACATAGATATCCAGATCATTGTCGAGATCGACATCACCCATCAGCACTCCCAATCCCTTGCCACCAGCAACCAGTCCGGCCGCGGTAGTGACGTCTTCAAAGGTGCCGTCACCACGAGATAGAAACATGCGATCATTAAGCGGGCCGTAATTCTTGGGGCCGCAGATTTCGTTTTGGCCCCCTTGGGGATCGTTGCAGGCCCGGTGCTTTTGAAAACTCCAATCGACGTAGTGGGCGACGTAAAGGTCCAGAAAGCCGTCGCCATTGAGATCCCCCCACGCGGCCGCGGTGCTCCACGAGGGATCATGCAACTGCGCGGCGTCGGCCATTTCGGTGAACGTGCCGTCTCCCTGGTTGTGAAACAATTGCAGTCCGCCGTAGCCCGTGACCAGCAAGTCTCCGAATCCATCGTTATCCAGATCTGCAGCCCAGCAACCGTGCGAAAAGTACCGCGACGCTTCCACCCCCGCGATGACCGGGGTGAAATCACCGGCTCCGTTTCCTCGGAGCAGATGCGACGGCAGACCCTCGACGGTACGTTGCGGCGTAAACCGGCCGCCTCCCGTGGCGAACAGATCCAGGCAGCCGTCGCGATCGTAGTCGAACAACGCCACGCCTCCGCCGAGCGTTTCGACGATGCTGTTGACCTTCGCAGCCGAGCCGTTGGAATAGCGTACGTCAGCTTCCAAAGGACGTTCGGCAAACTTCAAGGACGACGTCCCGGCAACCGTAGCGACGTCCTGGTCTTTCGACGCGACGGGGGTATTGAGCGCAGGCACGGCCTTACCAGGCTCCGGCAGGGGCGATGAATTGGCCGAGAAACCGCAGCCGGACAAGGAAAACAGCAGTACCGCCAGTATCCAGGGCAGGTCTGTTTTCGTTGACGGGAATCTCACGCAGGAACTCCAATGAGGCGCGGCCCACGCGATCGTGACGGGAATTAAGCGGGTTGGCAGGCGCGGCTCTGACTCATATACTCTAACCGACGCTGGTAGCGTCTGCTACCGGGGAGATCTCCAATCAGGTACCCCAAGTCGCCACCTGCAAATCATCGTTTGCCGTCGCGGAGAGCCATGCGGTGACGTCCATAAGCCGAGCCAACTGTGGGGTGTGGATGGCGATCATCGGCCTGGCGGGGATCAGCGCGTTGGGGATCTGGTTCCTGGTGGTGGCTCGGTCGTTGTCGACGTTGCAGTGGGAGGCCGAGCAGGCAGAGCACGCCGGCGATCTCGCGCGAGCGGCGTCCATGGCGGATCAGATACTCGCTCAACATCCGCACGATCAGGAAATGCTGTGGCGAGCCATCCGGGTTGCGATTAAGCGAAAAGAATGGAAACAGGCCGCAGGCTATTTACGTCGATGTGGGGATCCGACCGATCAAGAGAAAGACGCTCCGCTGCCTGCGGATTACCTATCGACAATGGAACTGGCTGGCGAGGCGTTCTTTCAGGCGGGCTATGTCGATCTGGCAGAACAATGTTTTCGCCGAAGCGTCAGGTTCAAGCAGGTAACGTTCCAGCCCGCACATACCCGGCTGGCATTCTTACTGTCGGTCGAGGGGCGGCGTTGGGAAGCGGTTCCGCATCTTATGGAGCAGTTGAAGCACGGGCAAACCTCGGTCGATCAATTGCTGTGGCTGGGAAATCTGCAAGCCATCGTAGGGGACGAGGAGCGGTTGGAATCCTGGACCAAGCTTGATCCTGACGGGTTGGGACCGAAGCTGGGGACCGCTACTCGGAAGCTCGCGCAACACAATCCGATCGACGCCGCACGACGACTGGTCCCGTTGGCGATCGCGCACCCGGAATGTGTGGAGGTTGGAATTCAACTGGGCCGAGCCGCACTGGAACTTGGTGAGTCCGACAAATCCGCGGAAGAGATGCAATTATGGCGACAGCGGGCGACGGAGGCCTTCCTGCGCTGGCATTCTTCACCCGGCATGGCCGACAGGGATCGTCATCCGGATCTCTGGACGTTGCGCGGGCGATGGTTTCTGGCGAGGGAACAATCCCGCGCCGCCATTCGGTGTTTTGCCGAGGCGTTGCGACTCAATCCGGACCAACAGTCTGCCAATTATCAACTGGGGCAACTGCTGCCACGTGAGACGCAGAATTCGGTGGCCGAAAAGTGCGTGCGGCGGGCGGCACAGTTGAGCGAGCTATTTCGGATCACCAACCTGCTGTATGACAATCGCCAGCATGTCGGACTATTGCGTCAGGCCGCCGAACAGACGGAAGCATTAGGCCGATTGTGGGAGGCCTGGGGCTGGTATCGCATGGTTCTGGCGGTGGAACCTAAGACGGAATGGGCCTGGCAAAATGCGACGCGGTTGCGGAAGCGATTGGATACGGAACAGCCCGAGCGTGTGCTGCCGGAGGCGAATCCAATCGCAGGGCTGGATCGCGCACCGTATCCATTACCAGACTGGAGTCTACTAAATACAGCTATTCCGCACGGATCACACGGCACCCCGTCCGCTACGGCTGCGATTCGGTTCGAGGACCAGTCGCGCGAGGTGGGACTCGACTTCCACTATTTCAATTGTCCGCACGATGGATCGGGAGAGCGATCGTTTGAGTTCACCGGTGGCGGGGTGGCGGTGCTCGATTTTGATGGGGATGGTTGGCCTGATCTGTACTTCACCCAGGGGTGTCGTCTGCCAGAGAAGGATCAGCAGATCCCGCACGAATTCCTCGACCGGCTCTATCGCAACGTGCAGGGGCAACGGTTCCAGGATGTCACGGCCGCCTGTGGCATCGTGGAGGATCGCTTCAGCCAGGGAGTGACCGTGGGGGACTACGATGCGGACGGCTTCCCCGATTTGTACGTGGCCAATATCGGTCCGAATCGTTTCCTGCGGAACAATGGAGACGGGACGTTTCAAGATGTCTCGACCGAGACGGGCACGGCCGGAAATTCGTGGTCTACCAGTTGTGTTCTGGCGGACATGAACGCTGATAGTCTGCCCGACCTGTACGTCGTGAATTACCTGACCGGGGACGATGTCTACAACCGCGTCTGTCGAGATCCCGACGGCAGTCCGCGCCTGTGCTATCCGCAGGTCTTTCCCGCGGCGGCCGATCAGTTCTATGTGAATCGCGGAGACGGAACTTTTGAGGAATCCTCAACACGCAGCGGAGTTCAGGACACGACCGGCCGGGGATTGGGAATCGTCGCCGCGGACTTCGAAGGCAACGGGCGGCTCAATCTCTTCGTCGCCAATGACACGACGGCCAACTTCTATTTCCGTAACAGCACCGTCAAGGCTGGCGAACTCGCCGAGTTCAGTGAAGAGGGCGTCTCATCGGGCCTGGCGTTTGATTCGTCGGGCCAGGCTCAGGCCAGCATGGGGGTCGCGGCGGCGGACGTGGATCGGGACGGTCGGCTGGATCTGTTCGTCACGAATTTTGAGCGGGAATATAACAACCTGTACTTGCAGCCGGCGGCGGGGCAGTTCACCGATGCCATCGCGAAGTCGGGGCTGCAGGACGCCGGCTACCTGATGCTGGGCTTCGGTACCCAGTTTCTCGATGCCGATCTGGACGGCTGGCCGGATCTGTTTGTCGCCAACGGGCATATCGATGATTTTACTCGACGGGGAATTGCGTACCGCATGCCACCCCAGTTCTTTCGCAACAAGGGAGGCGGTGTGTTTCGTGAGCTGCCGGCGACCGGCCTGGGGAGTTATTTTGAGGGCAAGTATCTCGGTCGCGCAGTGGCCCGCGTCGACTGGAATCGAGATGGACTGGACGACTTAGTGATCGGTCATCTCGGCTCATCGGCTGCGTTGCTGACAAATCGAACGCAGCCCGCCGGACGATTCCTGGCGCTGGAACTCCGCGGGTCCACATCGAGCCGAGATGCGATCGGTGCTCGTGTCGCACTGCGAATGGGGAGCGACATTCAGCATCACCAGTTGATCGCTGGAGACGGATATCAGGCCAGCAACGAACGCCGCCTGGTGATGGGCGTCGGCCCCGCGACTCGCATCGATCAGTTGATCGTCTCCTGGCCGAGCGGATTGACTCAATCGTTTGCAGATCTGCCGACGAACACCGCCTGGACTGTGATCGAAGGCCGAAGCCAGCTTGTCGCTCGCGAGTAGGATGGTCGCGAGCGTTTCGACGAGCTGCGTAGCGGAATCTCGTCAGAGATCCGCGATAGTCTCCAGACGTCTGGGCGGAACTCTAACGAGATTCCGCTACGCACGTGGATCCGCACTAATCCTTAAGCTCCAGCGCCAGTGGCGGATTGCTTCCCTTTTTGACTTCAACCGGCAGATCGGTCGTCGCAGGGCTGGAGTATTTCGCAGGGAGTAAATGTTTGGGGCCGACCGGTTTTTTTCCCGAGGAGGCCTTCATCATGTCTTCCGACGACATGGTACTCTTTTCCACTTTCGTGACGGTCACCTTATAGTTCCCCGGCAGGGCGCCCTGCACTTGAGTCGCCGGGTCCACGTAAGTCTGCACCGCGAACTTACCCTGGGCATCCGTCGTTCCTGAGGCGGGCTTACCGGCAGGATCAGTGCTGTTGAGGACGACTTGAGCTCCTGCGACCGGCTTGCTCTGGTAGGTGATCGTTCCCGTCACCGCCACCGCCTGGGGGAGCGCCTGACCTCGGCAGCCAAGCGAGCTGAGAATTAGTGCGAGACCGCAAATTCCGATGAACCTGGTCGCCATTCGAGGATCTCTTTCAGGCTGAACCACAGGTTGATCTGTGGTGGAGTGCCACTCGTTGAAATCAAGAGGGGCAGTCGTTCGATGACTGCCCCTCGCAGAATCAGAATTGCCCAGGCTATGCTCTTACGTAGACAGTACCGAGATTAGAATTCGCCGACGACCTGATTGTCACTCCGGTCGCCCAGCATCTGATATGTGAACATATTAATGTTCTGGCTGACGAACCGCACGGAGCCGTCGCACAACAACAGGTGAGCACCGCCCACGTGTTTCGACTTGAAGCCGAACTGCGAATTCCAATTGTCGTTATTGAGTGTGCAGGGGCCGGTGTTGTATCCCGCCGAATCAGAGCAGGTCGGGAAGTTGATCGGTGCGGCCGTGGAGTACCAGTGCGAATCGCCGTTGGCCCAGCCGCGTCCATCGGTCCAGTTCCACTTATTGCACTTGAAGCGGACTTCGCCCATCGCAATTGTGTTGCTCGTTCCGTCGGTGATGTCTGCAAACCTCGCCGCGTAGCTGGAAAAATAGCCCCGTCCAAACACGCCCGAAATCTGGCCGGAGATGCCATAGTCCGAACGCACATTGCCACGTGAGAACGGGTCTTCGCGATCACCGTCCGTGTCAAAGGTCGCAGGATAGGCGGCGACGATGGAATTCAAGTTGCATCCGCTACCGCTTTCGGCGACCCACTGAGCTCCCATTGAGAACGAGTAATTCGTGCTGGCATAACCACTGGGCGACAACGCTCCCCCCGGTTCACTGGGGCACTGGGTTCCCTGCAGCACATAGGCGTCGAGGATTTTGCCAGCGATGCTCTGATCGCGGACAGTCCCGTTGAAGTTAATCTGGTTGTACAGACCGCTCTGATCAATATATGGCAGCAGGCCCACCAGTTCGCTGCCTTTGTCACGTTGCGAGATCGGAAACATTCCATGGGCATCGGCATAGTTATGAATTGCCAGGCCGAGCTGCTTCAGATTGTTCTTGCACTGCGCCCGCCGCGCGGATTCACGGGCTTGCTGCACCGCCGGTAACAACAGTGCGATCAAGACGGCGATGATGGCGATCACCACCAGCAACTCAATCAAAGTAAAAGCCCACTCCCTCCGCCCTCGACCCCGCGCAGGGACTCTAGGACCATTCAAAGCTGAGCGCATGAAAGGACTCCGAATAGTACGATTGTGTGACCGCGACAGAAACGCCGAATTGGCGAGGTATTTGGCCCACCCGATGTGATGCAGGCCGAATTATGTTCAGTCGGTGATTATCACATGTTCCAGACGTATCGTCAATTAAGGATTGATTTCCAGAGAGAGTTTCCCAGCGCGTATCTAGTTTGCCTGTTCGCTGCATTGGTACGCAGAAAGTAAGAATTCCTGGTGGCCGTATGCCGTCTGGGCAAGCGTTGCAGGGGCAGGGTGGCACTGGTTTGAATGCCAAGCTATTTAAAGCCAATCACTTCAGGCACAGCCTGACCTACGTGGCTGACCGGCCGTCACGAATCCGGGGCGATGACATTCTGCACCTCGCTGGAGACCATCGAGACATCGCTGTCGGATGGGATTCCCAGGGGGAACCGTTCGAGGCGACGCAGGCCGGCATCCGCGGCGAAGAAGCCGTCTTCATCGGGGCGCGACAGATCGGTCGCAGTTTTTACGCTGCCGGGGATCAAATGCACGACCACGCCCACCCAGGACATGGGGCCGGATTCGATCTGGAGTTTTCCAGCGCGTACGGAACCAGCGAAGTCGTTCCATTCGGCCTCGTGGCCGGGGTCTTCTTCGGGGGACCAGAATAACTCGGATGCGACCCACGTGGGGAATTTCCGACCGGGCCAGTCTCGACGGAACCAGGCTCCCAGGAGTCCGTCTGGACCCCACTGGCCGCGGTGGACGCGGCCGTTCATCGTGTTGAGATAGGTCAGTACCTCGACCACATATTCGCCTGGCGGAACTTCGATAAACGAGGCTTCTTCTTCGGCCAGATCGGAGATGGTATCGGGGTCAAAACCTCCACTAATCAGCAGCTTGCCGCATTTCACCACCAGCGGCCAGCGGACGCGCGAGATCCATTCTTCCCGCTCGGCCTCGGTGAGTGGTTCGTCGACGACGACTCGTGCGATGAAGGAATCATCCCCGACCAGGGACTGCAAGAGCGCCTGATGCTTCTTCACGAAACGAGCGTCGTTCTCCCGCTCGTCATCGATGACCTTTTGGACGATCCACGACGGTAAGATGCTGTACGCCCCCGAATCATTTTCCACGTAGTGATCGTATCGCATTCACTGGGGTCCTTCGAGGATTTTGGAATCGAACCAGGGGCCGTCACTTGCCACAGGCATTTTATATGGCGCAGGTGGCTTCAATCCAAGGGAAAAACAAAAAGGTCAGGTCTCTTTGATCGCGTTCAAAGAGACCTGACCCCATCATATATTGCTCAGGCTGCAAGCAACCAGAACGACGCTGCGGTCCTCACGACGTCATTCTTTTTTGTCGTCGGCTGGTTTGGGTTCCGGTGTTGCTGCCTTCGGTTCGGGCGGCACTTGTCGAGGTTCCCCTGGGGCTTCGGTCGGGGCCGCTGGCACCTGTTCGGGAAGCTGTGGCAGTGGTTCGAGCACCGGCGGCACCCCGATGCCACCTTGTTGTGGTTGTGGATCGCCGTATTGGATAGGCATAGATCCGTTCGGTGTGTAGTTTCCGTCGGGATATTCAAAGGAGATCAAGCCGCCGCCGAGGGCCTGATAGGTATTGACGATGGCGGATAACTGCTCTTTCTTAGTGTCGATGAAGACGATTTTCGCGTCATTGAGGTCACGCTGGGCGAGCAGGACGTCAATGTAGTCGACGCGGGCATTCACGAACAAATCGGTGGCTCTCTCGACAGATTTCTCGAGGGCATCCAATTGTTGCTTCTTGACCTCGAGGCTCTCGCTGTAGTTTTGCACCTTGTTGATCCGGTTGATGACTTCAGTGAACGCGTTAAGGACGGTCCGCTGGTAGTCATAGACGGCTTGCAGTTGCATGGCGTTCGCAGACATGTAGTCGGCCCGGATGGCCCGCTTATTGATCAACGGCGCGACGATATCGCCAGCCACTCCGTAGATGAGTGATTCAGGTGTTCTGATCAGGTACTTGGCGTTGAACGCTTCATATCCAACACCGGCCGAGATGTTGAACTTCGGGTAGAAGTTCGCTTTGGCAACCAGCACGTCGAGTCCCGCTGCTTCCAGTTGGCGTTCGGCCTGTCGGACATCGGGCCGATTCATCAACATGTCAGTAGGGACGCCCAAGGCCAGTGGCGGCAAAGCCAGATTGTAGAATTCCGCCGAGCGTTCGACTGTCTGTGGGAAACGGCCACAGAGGAAGTTGATCTTGTTCTCGGCCTCGATAATCTGCTGCCGGACGATCAGCTTCTGGCTCTGGTTCTTGCGAACCTCTGCCCTGAAACGCTGGACAGCCAGATCATTCCCCAAGGCAAAATCTCGCTTGGCCTCGGCCTTGATGAGACTTTCCTCCTGCAGGATGATGATCCGATCCAGGTTTTCGATGGTTCTGTCGAGTGCCAGCAGGGTGTAGTAATTTTCGGCGATCTCGGCAACCAGCCGAGTCACGACGTAGTTCCGTCCATCAATGGTGCCGAGGTACCGCAGGTTGGCCGCGTCTCTGGCATTTCGTAACTGCCGCCAGACGTCCAACTGCCATGACAGATTTGCGGCCACCATGAAATTGGGCAACGGGGTCGGAAAGTGGTGACCGTTGGGTGAAAACAGTTGGTCGTCGACGGCTCCCAGCGGAGTGTACGCGCTGGGCTTTTCCAGACTCGACCTGTTGGCGAAGTTCACGAACGGCAGGTATGTACCGCTTTTCTTCAGGATTTCGTTGTTGGCAATCTGGATGTCTTCACCCAGGATCTTCAATTGTTGATTGCCAGACAGGCCCTGATGGATCAGGCTAACGAGCATCGGATCTGGGAAGAACTCTTCAATGCTGGCGTTCGCCGAGTTATCGGGGCTGGCCACGCCATTGAAGCTGTCGGGCAGATTGGGCGTCGCGTCAGGCGATCGGAGGCCCGGGATCCGACAGGACGGCAGTACCGTCATGAGGCTGCAAATAACCGCGGTCGAAAAAGCCCGTCGACGCGTCGTGTCCGAGAATTTTAAGAAGAGGTTCATCCGTCTCATCCTTGATGAATTTGTGCTTGCCGGCAGCCTTGCCCAACAAGTGATGGAGGTCGCACATTCGAACGACCCCGTCACGGGTCCCGGCCAGCATCCCATCGATTACGATCCTGGCGCAGATCGAGGGTTCGCTGATTCAGGTTGGCCCGCACTCGATTCATCGACTAAGAAGACGTAACGCAAAACCCTAAGCCACTTAACACGGAAAAGTCTAAATAACTTGACGAGTCGGTACGCAAAAGTATGCATTCCGGCATAGACTTCGCATGTGATGGATCACACCTGAAGCATCGCAAGTGAACCAACACATGCCCTTATGGGCAGTAGTGTAATGTCTTTTCCGAGCCGGTAGAGGATCTGAAAATCATAGCGCGCAAAGCTGGCCGGATGTCGTCGGAAGGGTGATGCAATCGTCCTGAGATGATGGATTGGGTGCGCTGCAGTACAAGCCGGCAAGTGATACGCGACAGATCGCCGTGAGGTCGCCAAATGGCGAGACCGATGAGCTATCCGCCTGGTGCAAAAGGGGGCGGGCAATGAAGAATGTCTGAGCGAGGATGTGGCGATCGATCAGAGGAGATCAACCCTGCCTGCCGCAGGTCTGGTCGCCGCTATCATCATGGATCGTTGCGTGGGGCTCCCCTGCAGACTCGGGTTTGGAGTCCGCCCGAGGGGAATCGAATTCCGGAGAGAGATCCTGGGATGTGGTATTTGACTTTCTGCCACCGCCTGGTTTGCGGATACGAGTGATCGCCAGTAGATGTGCGTCAGCCTGGCCGGTGGAGATTTCTTGAATGCCCCGCTTGACGGTGTTGGGAGAAATTCGCAGAGCTTTGCTGACAACGGCAATTCCGCCGCGTCCAAGCTGCAACGCTTCCTTCGCGGCCCAATGACGGCGTTGCAGCTCGTTCAAAACCTGACCGAGCAGTCGATATTTCTTACGGACTTCGCGAATAGAGTCTTCCGAATTCATGGGAGAGTGTCAGACTTCTTCAGTGGCGAAAATCTCTCGCCGGCCTTCAATAGAAAACCCTGAATTGCTCGTCGATCGGACAGCTGGCCCGAAATGATTATAAGTTCTCGCGATGCCACTTGTGTCAATCTAAGACACTACGGCGAACAAAATATAATTCATTTCTCAGGCTATGGCGGCCCATGGAGGGCAAGGCTCCGGCCGAGCTTTCCCATCTCCCCGTTCCGGCATTCAGCTTCTTACAAGTGGTGTTCGTCAGTAGGCAAATGGGGGTGGTGCTCGACGGTTTCACTCAGCGGTTCATCCACCTCGTCCTGGATGAATTTGCCGCCCCGTTCGGCCAACTGAGCAAACAGGTAGTACAGGCCTGGAATCACCAGGACCCCGATGACGGTACCGATCAACATTCCACCGACCGCGGTCGTCCCGATGGTACGGTTGCCGATGGCACCCGGGCCACTGGCTCGCACCAGCGGAATCAGACCCGCGATAAAGGCGAACGAGGTCATCAGAATCGGGCGGAAGCGGAGCTTTCCCCCTTCAATCGCGGCTTCTTTCAGGCTGATGCCTTCGTGATGTCGTTGCACCGCAAACTCGACGATCAAGATGGCGTTCTTGCCCAGCAGACCGACCAGCATGACCAGACCGATCTGGCAGTAAACGTCGTTGGCCAGGCCCATCTGCTGCAGGAATGCGAACGATCCGAAAATTCCAACCGGCAGCGACAGGATAACTGCCAGCGGCAGGATGAAACTTTCATACTGCCCGACCAGCACCAGATACACGAAGATCACGACGACCAGGAATATGTAGATCGCCAGATTTCCCTTGTTGGCTTCGTCAAAGGAGAGGCCTTCCCAACCGACGTCGTAACCGCGAGGCAGCGTCTCGGCCGCAACTTCCTTGATGGCCTGGATGGCTTCACCACTGCTATACCCTGGGGCGGGTGCGCCTTGAATGGCCGCCGACAGATAGAGGTTATACCGGTTGATTTCGTTCAAACCCTGCTGCTTCTTAATCGACATGAACGAAGAGTAGGGGACCATATCGCCACTATCGTTTTTGACGAACATGTTCTCCAGATCTTCCGGGTACCGTCGAAACTCGGGATTGGCCTGGACGAACACCTTGTAGAACTGGCCGAAGCGGATGAAGCCCTGTTCCCAGGTACTGCCAACCACGATGGAGAGGTTGTTCAAGGCGTCGGCGATCGAGACGCCCTTCTGCATCGCCATGTCGTTGTTCACGACGAGCTCGTATTGCGGGTAGTTCGCCGCAAAAAATGTGAACAGGCCTTTCACCTCTTTGCGTTTCGCCAGGGTCTTCATGAACTTGTCGGTCACCTCACCCAACTGCTTGTAGTTCGTCGAGTTGGTCTTATCCAGGACGCGGCAAGAGAATCCGCCCGCGGCACCGAAGCCCGGTACAGCCGGCGGCTCGAAGAACTCCAGCTTCACGTTGGACATGATGCTGCAGTCGTGCTCCAGCTGCGAGATGATCTCTTTAGAAGTCATCTTCCGCTGCGACCAGGGCTTTAAGTTGATGAGACAGGTTCCCGCATTCGAGCCGCGGCCTTCGGTGAGAACTTCATAGCCGGCCAATGAGGAGACCGAATTGACTCCATCAATCTTTCTCGCGATCGCACGCAGTTCTTGAGACTTGGCGTTCGTGTATTCGATCGTCGAACCGGGTGGCGTCTGGATGATCCCATAGATCATGCCCTGGTCCTCGAGCGGAATGAAGCCCGCCGGCAACTTCGTGTTCACGACATAGATCGCAAAGCAGAAGCCCCCGATGATCCCCAACGTCAGAAAGCGGCGTGTCACAATCGGCCGCAGAAACGCCGCGTACCCTCCAGTGACCTTCTCGACCATACGATCAAATAGATGCAGAAACAGCGCCAGCGGTCCGCGTATTTTCTTAGGACCGGTGTGAGGCTTGAGAATCATCGCACAGAGCACCGGCGTCAGCGTCAAGGCGACGACGCCGGAGAGCACGATCGATGTGGCCATCGTGATACCGAATTGGCGGTAGAAGGTACCGACCGGCCCCGTCATGAAGGTCACGGGCACGAACACCGCCGTCATCACCAGCGTAATCGCGATAATGGCTCCGCTGATCTCATTGACGACTTCTTTCGTAGCCAGATAGGGCGACAGGTGCTTCTCGTGCATCTTGGCATGGACCGCTTCCACCACCACGATGGCGTCGTCGACCACGACGCCGATGGCCAGCACGAGGGCAAACAGCGTGATCAGGTTGATCGACATGCCCAGTAACTGCAGGAAGAAGAATGTCCCGATCAATGATACGGGAACGGCCAGCGTCGGGATCAGCGTGGAACGCCAATCTCCCAGGAACAGGTAGACCACGAGGGACACTAGGATGAAGGCCTCGAGCAATGTATGCAGCACCTGCTCGATGGACGCCTCCAGGAAGCTCGACACGTCATAGCTCACTTCGAAGGTCATCCCCGGCGGGAATGACTTCTCCTTGACTTCTTCCAGTAGCTCCTTGACTTCTTCGATGACGGTCGCGGCGTTCGTGCCGGGTAACTGCTTGAGCACAATGGCCGCAGAAGGATTACCGTTAATGTCCGAGTAAATGTTATAGTAGGATGGTCCCAGTTCGACTTTGGCAACGTCCTTGAGCCGCAGCAGCTGCCCATCGGAGTTCTTCTTGATAATGATTTCTTCGTACTGCTCTGGCTTGTTATAGCGTCCGACCCAGGTGAGTACGTACTCCACCGTTTGCGACGTTTTACCCGTCGCCTGGCCGAGTCGTCCGGGCGAACCGATCATGCTCTGATCGCCGATCGCCTTCATAATATCATCAGAGCCCAGCTTGTAGGCCCGCATGCGATCGAGATTCAGCCAGACGCGCATGGCATACTGGCGGCTTCCCAGAATGGTGGCACTACCGATACCGCGAACGCGCTTGATTTCAGGCAGAAGATTAACGAACGTGTAGTTGTAGAGAAAATTCTGGTCGTGGTTCTTGTCCGTACTGTAAATGTTGACATACATCAACATACTCGTCATCGCCTGCATGACGATGATGCCTTCACGCTCCACCAGCGGTGGGAGTCTGTTTTTCACCGTTTGAATACGGTTCTGCACGTTCAAGACCGCGACGTTCGGATCGGTGCCCGGTTCGAAGACGATCTGGATCGTGGCCTCGCCGGCACTGGTCGCGGCCGACGCCATATAACGCATATCCGGAACGCCGTTGATGGCTTGCTCCAGGATGACCAATACCGAGTCGACCAACACATTCGCACTGGCGCCAGGGTAAGCCACCGTGACAACCACGCTCGGCGGTGCGACCGAGGGAAACTGGGAGATAGGGAGGGTCTTGATCGACAACCCTCCCAGGAACAAGATGATGATCGAGATAACGATCGCGAGCGCCGGGCGGCGGAGAAATTGTGAGAACATGATTCGATCTGCGTGGGGGGCTTGAAGAGTGCGGGCAGGGTTCTAAATGTCACTACACTTGAGCTGTTTCAACTGATGTTTATGCAATCGAAAGTGTCCGAGAGTATGAGAGTGCGAGAGTAACGGAGTAAGAGGGCATCCTGAACTCGATTGGACTTTTCATTACTCTCATACCCTCACACACTCGCACTCTCATACCTTCAATCTTTTCGAAACTTGAATAAGGACAACGCAGCGGCCTATTCCGCGTGGTATTTCAGGTTGGCGACCACCTCTGCTGGCTTGCGGTCTTCGAATTCCACTTTTTCACCGTCGCGAACCTGCAGAATTCCCTCAAGCACGATCGTGTCTTTGACGCCTAAGCCATTCTTGATGACATAGAGGTCTTCCATCTCGTTCTTGACGTCAATTTCTTGCTGATGTGCGACGTGATCCTTGTCCACAACGTACACGTATCGCTTCTGCAGAATCTCGAACACTGCACGCTGAGGAATGACGATATTGTCGTTTTCCACGTGACTGATCAGCAGGGTCCCGGTCTGACCGTGGCGGAGCAAGCGGTCCGGGTTCTGGAAATCGGCGCGGAAGAGGATGTTTCCGTTCTCGTTATTGAACTCCGCCTCAATCGCGTTGATGGTGCCGAGGTGATTGAACTTCTTCTCACCCGCCAGTTCGAGTTCGATTTTCAGTTCCTTGTGCTTGCTCAAATCGGTCATGTATTCGAGATAATCCTTTTCGGGGAGATTGAAATAGACCCACATGACGCTGTTATCAGATAACGTGGTCAGCTTCGCCCCTTCTTCCACGAGGCTGCCGTGCTGATGCTTAAGGCGGTCAATAATGCCGTCATACGGGGCTTTCACTTTCGTGAAGGCCAACTCTGCCTCAGCCTGGCTCGCTTTGGCCTTGGCCTTGGCCATCTTCGCTTCCAGCAACATCGTTTCATTCTCTGAAATGACCTTCTTCTGGAACAAGGTCTTGCTGAATTTCCACTCCATCTCCGCGACGCGCGCCTCAGCATTTTCCGCATCCAGTTTGGTCTGATAGAGAACTGGGATGATCGTGAAGAGCTCCTCGCCGGCCTTCACCAGCTGTCCCTCTTTGACTTTAACTTCCTCCAAGTACCCTCGCTCTAAGGCACACACCTCGATATGGCGCTGCGAGCGAATCTGACAGACATATCGCTGAGTAATCGTCACAGGCTTCGATTGAGGGGTCGTCGCCACAATCTTATGAGCCTCGTGATGATGCTCTTCTTTATGTGTGTTGCATCCAGACAGACACAGGGTAATCGTCGCGATGACGAGGGTATTGATGGCAGTGTTTTTCATAGTACTTTCGTCCGTAAAATGGGCGGTAGTGCGCGGGTCGCCCCAAACCAATTGAGATGTCACGTGTTTGCACATTCGCTGCGGCTGATTCCGCCATGCACAGCAGCGCTCTGTAGATCACAGTGCGAATTATGTGTCATGACAAAAATGTCGCGTAGTATTAGTCGTGTATCCTTCAGTCTGCAACTTGTTTCATGATCCGTCACAATTGATTACGAAGAATTCAGCTGAGCCAAGCGAGTTCACGGGGAGATGGCTTCATTTGACCACCTGTTGATTGCGGACGAGCAAGATGGCCCGATACTCTGCAATCAGAATCCCAACTATTGATCCACCAGCGAACCCCCGTCAGGGCAACATGGAACGTTTCCGGCTCGGTGAGACTCGTGACCAATTTTTATCCACCTGCCTGCACTCAGGAAGATTTCCACACGGTCAACGCACTTTCCTTGGAGCCGCAAACTTCTTTGCCAAAATGCCGTAACATTTTTCTGCATCATGAATTGCGAGCCACCACAACCAGAGGTCATCGTAAGTTCTGAAGCAACTGTGCGGATTGCTTTGGGACACGATGGCGATAATGCACACGCAATGCCAATTCCAGCACTGGTTTCTAACAAAACCTCAAGCTTGGGCTGAGCACCAATACCGACCGGAACAGGCGAGCACTGTCAGCTGCCAGAAGGCATCAGGCATCGGGATGATCGATGAAGGCGAGGAGCTCACCAATTGTCCGATGGGACGCGACAGTATGCCGTAGTTTCTGGTTGCCTTGGATCTGGTATTGATTCCGGCGGCCGATCTTTTCGCGTTTGATCGCACCGACGGCTTCCAGGTCTGCAACAATCCGCTGCACGGCGCGCTCGGTAATTCCGACTTGCAGTGCCACTTCGCGCAGCACGACGGAGGGGTTACGAGCCAAAATAATGAGCACGTGCGAATGGTTCGTCAGAAATGTCCATTGCGAACCTGGCGCTTTCGGGGCCGGCACGGGCGACCGCGCCGCAGTGGCACGACGACGCGGGGCGGTGACGCTCGGTGCTGTCGCAGCCAACCTCTGGCGAGCAGGCGGCTTGGATTGTTTGGGTCTGGTTTTCATCAGAACAACTCACGTGCCGGGCAACGCTACCGTGGGATGCACCTGGTAGACCCAGAAGGCAACCGCAATGAGAAATAAACGAATCGAAATACGCGACACTTGATTCGTACGACAACTCATCCGCTGTCATATCTTAATCTGCGATTGGATGCCAGCCAGGGTGGGGCCGGCGAATGGGTGCATCTGTTGATTCTGCGGGACTCGGTCGCGACAATTCGCGGGCGCGCACGGTACCGCCTGGATTGAATTCAATATTGCTTTGTCAAAGGGTCTGCCACTTTTATGCTCGATTCCCCAGTTCTCGATCCAGAAACCCAAGCTCGGCTTGATCTGGCTGTTGGTGCCGCCCGTCGCGCTGGAGCTTCAACGTTGGCATGGTTCCGATCTACCATCGCAGTCGAACGGAAGGGGGACGGTTCGCCGGTGACCGCGGCCGATCGTCATTCCGAGACCCTGCTGCGCGACGAAATCTCGGCCAACTTTCCCGATGACGCGATCCTCGGTGAGGAACTGGGCGAGAAGCCTGGGACGTCGCCCTATCGCTGGGTGCTGGATCCGATCGATGGGACGAAGAGTTTTATCGCCGGAGTGCCCCTATATACCACGCTGGTGGCGGTGCTCAAGGACGAACAACCCCTAATCGGCGTGATCTATGCGCCGGCCACCGGAGAAATCGTCTACGCTGCGATGGGCGGGCAGACTTGGTTTGCCGTTGGCGATGGAGAACCCGTGCGGGCTCGCGTGTCGTCGACCGAAAAATTTGCGGAAGCGACGTTCGTGGTTACGGAAGTCAACAAGTTCAATCGGATCGGCGGGGGAGCCCGCGGCATCTATGATCACTTGGAAAAATCGTGCCGAGTCACCCGCACCTGGGGGGATGCCTACGGCTTCCTGCTGGTGGCGACGGGTCGTGCCGACATCATGGTTGATCTGCTGATCAACGTCTGGGACCTGGCGGCATTGCTCCCCGTGATTCAGGGGGCAGGCGGTCATTTCACCGATTGGCAAGGCGTCGCATCGATCCGCACCGGCAACGCGGTCGCCACCAATTTGCACTTTGCAGAACCTGTGTTGAAATTGATTCGCGAGTGCGTCGGCTAGAACGGTTTCACTTCAGGTCTTCGTCCCCGTGGCCGACGCTGCCAGCGTCGGATCGCAGACGCTAGCAGCGTCTGCCACGGGGGCGATGCGCTGCATCCCGCGAGATCTTTGAGAATTCGTTATGCGGCGGGGAGGCTGGTCCTTTTCCAGCCTTCCCAGGCCAGTTCACCGGTGTAGATGGCACTTGGCAGGACTTCGCATTCGGCCCAGCAGCCGGGGCACTTCTTGACCCAATCTCGCAGTTCGCGAGCCATCGCGCTGTGCCAGACTTCCTGGAAGGTCTGACGACGGAGGTTGCCCGCGAGCTTTGTATTAAACTGGCAGGTAGGGACATCTCCGTTGGGGAAGATCCGCAGGTGAGAATTGAGCGCGACGCACTTTGGATTCGGGCTGCTTTTGGCATCCAGCATTCGATTGGCGATGCCACGCAGGTAGTAGCGTTTTGCCATGCGTTCCATGAGGGGAAGCTGCGTCAGGCCAGCTTCGACCTCAGAAAAGAGTTCGCGATATTGCTCCGGTGTGAATTCACCGAATGTTGTGAATTGCCCCACTTCCTTGGGGGCGACGTCAACTGCACTTTCCAGGTTATATGTCGCACTTTGATCATACGCGAGGACCACATTGTTATAGATACCGTGAGGTCGCAGGAAATCTCGCAGTTTGAGATATTGCTCGGCCCCTTCGGCATCGACGATCGTCTGGTTGACCATCAGTCGCAGCTTGAGTTCCTTCTGCCGCGGTGCGAGTTCCGTCAGGGTCTTTGTAACCATGTCCCAGGCTGAATCATGTCCTCGGACGTGATTGTGTTTTTCCTTCATGCCGTCCATCGATAAGAGCAACTGCAGCGGCAACCGACGATCGCGGCGTTCGCAGAAGTCGACGATGCGTTGCGTCAGAAAACCGTTGGACGTGACATGCAGGACCAATGGTTTAAGTTGCTTGCGCACGACTTCAGAGATTTCCACTAAATCGCGCCGCACAAATGGTTCGCCACCTGTCAGCCGGACGGCATCCATGCGCGGCAATTGCGAAAAGATGCGTTCGACCTCTTCGAGAGTCAAATCTTCGGGGGAGGGCATTTTCCAGGAATCGCACATGATGCAGCGAGCGTTGCAGCCGAAGGTAACGGTGTACGTCAAGAAGCGTGGCAACGTGCGTCGACCCTGGCGATTTCGCCAAACGTCGCGAAGAAATGTGAGCAGACGCATATCAGGGCTTTCCAGATCAGTCGACAACGGCCGAATTGTATTGTGAACTGTGATTGAGATTCTCGAAATTTGCAGTGCAGAGTTAGTTGCCGGGGCGAAGCGATCTGGCAGGCACTCGATGTTCCGTTTGGAACATCGGGCGACCTTAAGAGATCGTGGCCGGCTCCAGCTCGTGTTCCTGTTCCCTGGCAAACGGTGTCACTGACGAGTGCGGTAAGTACCGCGAGATCACTTCCAGGGCCGCAGGGGTCCCGTTCATTCGCTCGCGATCGATCCCGTCGGCGAAGTCCGGAAGTTGTGCGAGAAACCGCCGCAGATGGCGGACGGTGATGCGTTCTGGATCGACCCAGTCACCCCCGCCTCCATCTCGCAAGAACCAGGCATTGATAAACTGTTCAAAGTTGTTCGCTTCGGGCATGGCCAGCACAGGTTTTCCTAGATACAGCGCTTCACCGACAAGTTGATTGCCCGCTGTGCAGACGACTGCTTGACAACTGGCGAGATCGGCAATAAACCCCAGTTCGTCAATGCGCAGGAACTGCACGTTGCCTTGCGATGGCCGTTCACCCAAGCCGTAAACATGGACCGGACTTCTGAGCTGTTGTAGCGACGTCAGGACCGCATCGCTGGTCTTGCGACGCAGATAGGCGACCAGGTGTTCGCCGTTTGTCGCCTGGGACTGCACGATCTCGGGTCGCAGCAACACTCCGGTTTGAGTGACGTTGCACAGGCCCCGGCGAATCGGTGGCGCGTAGAATTGCGAGAGAATGGTTTCTGCCTGGCCTGAATAAAAGCAGCGAACCAGGACGCCCATCGCTTGAGCGGGCAGCTGCATCCACGACGGCAGGCAAGTCAGATCGTTGGCGACGAGAAAGTGCTGGTGATCCAGGCTGATGAACGGCACGCCCACGCGTTGTGCGGCCCGGGGGAGGGCCGGTTCAAAATCGGTGATCACTAAGTCTGGACACTCTTTGCGAATTAAGATTTCCAGCCACGCAATCAGTCTCGGCAATTTCCAGAGGTACCGGGCCGTCTCCTGAGTTGTTTGCCAGAAGCTGAGCACGTGCCGGTCGTCGTAGTGAAAGTGCAGGCCCGGAATCCGATAGATGCGGACGCTGGTCCCGGCGTAGCGCGGGGCGAGCATTTCATAGGCATCACCGGGCGCGAAGAGCACAATCTCGTGCTCATTCCGCAAGGCCTCCACCATGGTCCGCACGCGCGTGGCGTGGCCTCTGCCTTCCCCCGACAGACTGTAGAAGATCTTCCCCATGATTGCTCCATGCTGGTTCCGTGAGTGGGGGCACCTTCTCCGCAAGTTGCCCCATCGCAGATGCTTTTCGAGCAGTACGCGGTGGCCGATGGCCATCGCCCGACCACCGAATCAATTGCAAGTCGCCGTTGAATTGCTCAACCAGTGCCGTGCAACTCTCGACCCAATCGCCAGTGTTGTAGTACATTAAACCATTGCGCTCGTGAATCGTCGGAGTGTGGATATGTCCGCACACGACACCATCACACTGGCGGTCTCGAGCATGTCGGACGACCGCATCTTCAAAGCGCGCGATCGCGGATGTCGCCTGTTTGACTTTGTGTTTGATGTAGGCACTAAGTGACCAGTAACCAAATCCCAGCCGACGGCGACAGGCATTAAAGATGCCATTTACCCAGAGCAAAAAGTTATATCCCACGTCGCCGACGAGCGACAACCAGCGGGCATGACGCACCACGGTGTCGAACTGGTCGCCATGAATGACCAGCAGCCGTTGGCCGTCGGCTGTGACATGGATGAATTCGTCGGAGAGCGACACCATGCCGAGATCGCGGACAAATTGCCGCAGGAATTCATCGTGATTGCCCGGGGTATAGTACACCTGGGTACCGCGATCCAGGAGCTCCAGGATGCGCCGCACGATTGACGTATACGTATCATCCCAGAACCAGGACTTGCGCAGTCGCCAACCGTCGATGATATCGCCGACCAGATATAAGCGATCGGGCTCGACACTGTTGAGAAACTCGAGCAGTGACTCAGCTCGGGCATAGCGACAACCAAGGTGGGTGTCGCTTAAAAAAACTGTTCTGACTCGAAGTGGAGTCCCGAATTCGTCGCGAGCGCGATGGATCATTCCTTTTCTCACCGCTAGAGGTAAGGGGCGATGCACTACAACGCACTAACTGTGGCTCGACAGAAATTCGCGCTCCAAGAGGAGTGGTCGCGAAGTCCGACGAGCACATCGAGGCTCGGTTCATCCATTCAACGCTGAGCTCCGACGCGGGAAAAGTAGTCTACATTAATAAGGATTAAGTGAGGTTCCTTGCGAAAAATGTGTTAATAAGGGTTGGCGGCCGGTCCTACGGTCGGGCAATTCTCAAGAAAACGATCATCGGACGCTGAGGCGGGCAGAGACACACTGAGAGTAAAACGCTGGACCGACTGGGAGAGCGGTGCGTCAAGGTGTGTTAGATAAATCGGCACATTTGGGCAGCGAAGATTGCCAAATGAACGTGGACTTGATCGCCTTTAACGTGAAATTGATCTTCGCATCGATCCACGTTTCAATCTGTCAAACACACCCTACGCTTTGGCTGGTCGAGCCAGCGTCCTTAAGACGCGGTCCAGTTCCGTTTCGATTTCTCCCAGTGCGACATCGGCGTTGGTGAGCGTGTTGTCGATGGTCTGGCGTTCGAGTCGATACGCGGCCGCCACTAACCTGCGGGCTCCCATATTGTCGGCGGTGCTCTTCAACGTGTGGGCGAACCGACGGAGTGATTTTATGTCAGATGCCGCCAGTGCCTGACCCATTTCGGCGACACATTGCGGGACCATGTCCACAAACATGTCGGACAGTTGCTGCATCAGCTCCATGTCGCCGTCGACTCGGGAAAGGGCGAGCTCATAGTCGACGATTTCCTGGGGAGGAATGTCTTCGATCTCGATGCGGTTAGTGGACGGTGAGATGGCAGTGCTCTCTATTGCGGTGTCGTCCCGTGTGGTCTCGGGAGTGGACGCGGAAATGGGCCGGGGCGTTGTCGCAGTACGGTCTGGTTGCTGATCGAGTTGTTCGCGAATCTGTTGTGTCAGCCGACGGCGATTGATGGGTTTCGACGCATAATCAGAACAGCCTGCGGTGATGCATTTCTGTTGATCGCCTCCCATGGCGTTGGCCGTCAACGCAATAATCGGTCCGCACCAGCCCGCCTGACGCAACCGCTGCGTCGCCTCATAACCATCCATGATGGGCATTTGAATGTCCATTAACACGAGATCGAACGGCCGGTCGCTCTGTGCGGACCCCAGGACCAGTTCGACCGCCTGCTGCCCGTCCCCTCCGATGGTGACGTCGGCCCCCAGCTTTCTTAAGAAGGACGAAATCAAGATCTGATTGTCGGGACTGTCGTCGACCAGCAAGATGCGTGCTTCGATCCGAGTCGTGGACAGATCGTCTGCCGCGGATGCCTCGGCTTGGCCAATGGCCGCACACGGATCCGTCAAGAGTTGGACATTATCCAGGGATCCAGGATCGATGGAGAAGGAAAAAACGCTGCCGCAGCCGGGTTGGCTGGAGACGGTCACATCCCCCCCGAGCATGCGTGCCAGACGCCGGCTGATGGCCAGTCCGAGTCCTGTTCCACCGTACTTTCGGGCCGTTGAACCGTCGGCTTGAATGAACGATTCAAACAGTCTGCCTGATTGTTCGGGAGTCAGGCCGATCCCCGTATCGCGAACGCTGAATCGCACGTGGGGAGCGTCTGAGGCATCCTGAATGAAATCGACAGCGAGTTCGACACGGCCTTGTTCGGTGAATTTTATGGCGTTCCCGACCAGATTGAGCAGTACCTGCCGGATGCGCGTGGGATCGCTGAGCACCGTGGCGGGCAGCGGACTCCCCAGGGTTAATTGCAGCGGCAGTTGTTTGGCGTTGGCTTTGACGCGCATCACCGAGACCACGTCCGACGCAATCTCGACGGGCGAGACTCGCAGGCGTTCGATGACCAGTTTACCCGCTTCGATCTTCGAAATGTCCAGGATGTCGTTGATGACATCCAGCAGATGTTCGCCATTCCGGGAGATCGTTCTGATGTAGGACCGGCGCTCCGGCTCGGGGAGTGTGGGGTCCAGCAGGCTCTCGGCGAATCCCAGGATGGCGGTCAGCGGCGTGCGGATCTCGTGACTCATGTTGGCCAGGAATTGACTTTTGGCGACGCTGGCCGCTTCGGCTGCTTCCTTGGCCGACTTGATCTCTTCGTTGGCCAGTTCCAGCAGGCGTGATTGGGCCAGCAGCAGCGTATGCACATCGAGCAACCGGAACGCACCATCGTCGTTCATGATGACGATCGGTTCGAAGGCCTTGGCTTTGGGGCGACCGAGGGCGGCATGGGCCGCATCTTGAATCAGCAGGTTGGCCGAGATGACATCCGGATCGGTGCAGAATGCCTGGTACATCGTGCGAATCGGACGGCGAATATAGAGTTCACGAGCAAATGGCTGGCTGAGTCGCTCGAGAAATGTGGACCGCGGCAGCACCCCCAGCAGTCCCTCGTCGGAGGCAATAATGACGCCGACCAGATTGGATTGCTGCTCAAACAGATCGGCGACGGCTGAGGTCGGTGTCTCCGGCAAGACTTGGTGGTCGAACACGGGAAGTTCACCGACCGTCATGTCGGATCTGACATCGTCAAGAGTCGGAGTCAACTTGCGAGTCTCCGTCGCGGCCGAGCGCGGCTGCTGGCAAGGGGGCGATCTTAAAGTCGGGGTACTGATCATCAATTTACCAGTTTCATGAAAGTCCGGGCGCAGACCACATTCCAGCGGATCATGCAGGACGGCTTTCATGACTGTGATGATGCTCGGCCGACCGGCACTCGGATTTCTCCGAGAACGCTGCGACCAAGCCTACTTCATCGTAACAGGAACAACTCACAGTTCATGTTAATTTTCCATGAACGATGCGTGAGTCCGCTGCGATTCGCGATTCGATTTGATGGGAGGGCGAGGCTCCCGCCGAGCCTAAGACGACCGCAGGTCGGCGTCCGCCGGAGGCCCGAGTGTTGAATAGCCTCCGGCGGACGCTGAGCTAAAGCTCGTATTAGGCTCGGCGGGAGCCTCGCCCTCCCAAATACGGGCTTTCAACCACGCTCTCAGAAAACTACAACTCCAGATCAACCCAGACGAGATCGTGGTCGCTCGCCGGATCGGGTTTGTCCACGAGTCTCCTCAAAGGATCTCCCTGTGGAGGATAGAAGACTCCTGACGCCTTGGTCTTCAGACTTCGAGCCGGCAGGACATAATCCAGGCGACCGAAGTGGGATGTCTTCAAGAGATCGGGATTCTTTGCGGCAGCGTCAGAACCTGCTTTGTCCGACAGGACTTTTGCGGGGCGAGGGTCGGACAACCGGGGCAGGTCGAACAACTGCTGGATCGGGACCTTGCCGTAGGTGGCATCGCTGCGAGTGGGATCGGAGTTCAGATCGCCGAGGACGATGAAGTCCGCATCGGCCGCCAGACCTCCCGTGCGCCCCCGGTCATCTTTCAAGTAGGCAGCGCCCTGGCCCCCCGAGATATAATCGGCCCACAGTCGAATTTCATCGAAATTGCGACGCCCGTTGATGTCTTCTTCCTTATCGAAGACAGGGGGCGTGGGGTGGCTGCAGAGCAGATGAATGCTCCGTTCGCCGATCTTCACCGGAACATCCCAGTGACTCTTGCTCGACAAGCGGAAGCGGGCCACTTCTTCAGCCGACAGGAACGCCGGCTTCTCCGATTTCCCATCCGGAATCAATGCTCCCGGCATATCGATCCAGCGAAACAGTTGAAAAGTCCGAGCCTGTTCGGCATCCAGCGGGAACCGGCTCAACAGCACCATTCCATATTGCCCCGGGTAACGACCAAACCCATAACCATCGGCCGGACCATCCGCTCGACCGTCGTTGTCCAGATCGAGCCCCGTGGGAACCCCGGTATTCACCGGTTTGTAAAACAGGTGGGGATAGTCCAGCGGCTCCAACCCTGGCTGCCCGACCTTCAGGTAGCGGTCCAGAAACAACCGGGCAGCATGGGGACGATCTGTCGACGCCCCACCATCGGCGGGGCCGTCGTAGTCGATCTCGTTAATCAACACGATATCGGGCCGAATCCGCTGCAGGATCTCCGCCGCTTTCATCAGCTGCGGATGGTTGCCATGTCCCTGAGTATCCACCGCCGCGAGTTTCTTCGCTGTGAGCTCCAGGATGTTAAAGGTGGCGACCCGCACGGTCTTAGTTGCAGGCTTAGTGGCGGGATCGGCGGCCGCGACCGAGTTCGAAATCAACGTGGCCAGAATCAAGCAGCAAATCTGCAACCGCATAACGTTCGCTCCAAATTTCAGGGCTCGACACCAGTACGACTCCATAGGAATGGAGTCGTTCTGGCAACGAGTCATTCTGCGTCATCGTCTGTTTTCGGCGCGGGTTTGCCCGACTTCGCGACGCATTCAACGTTGATCTCATTGTCTCCAGCCACGACATCGACTGGCTTATTTTGAGCGTTGTCGACTTTCCCTGAATACACATGAACTGTGTGTTTTCCGATTTTAGCGCCCTTGATGTCGCGGATATAATCGAGGTCGTAATGCCCCTCGATATCAGTCTTCCCGTATGAGGGGCGTCCTGTTTCAGGAATAAAACTGATTTCCACGTTCTTCAGGGGCTCGCCATTCAGTGTCACCGTACCGGTGACCACTCCGAGTTCTGGTCGATCACCACCGCCGCACCCCAGCAATGTGATAACGACTGCCAACAGACAGCATCGCACTAGCGGTTGCAGCAAGTTATTCAAGGGCCCTTTTTTTGCGGTGGAATTAAAGCTCGCCATTGACTTCACCCTCACCGCTCGTCCCCAACTTGTTGTAGACCCCGAGGTCCATGTTTTCGCTCAGAAAACGAACCGAACCATCACCGAGACAAAAATGGGCGCCGCCTTCGTGATCCGAACCGGCCGTTTCTCGCTGGTCGCCATTGATTCCCATTTTCGATTGAACAACACCATCGGCAGTCGTGAACAAGGTGGGCAGTCCGCCAACCGCCCAGCCATCGAAACTCGATTGCGGGCCAAGTGAACCGTTATTTAACCTTTGAACTTCACCTGCGAGGATCGTGTTCGACGTTCCATCCATCACGTCTCGTATGCCTGTATCGCTATTGCCGTAGAAAATTCCGCCATTATCGGTTTTGGTTCCCATGGCAGTTGTGGGAGCCGTGCCGAAATACATCGTGCGATCCCCGACTGCGCTGGCTGTATTAATGGCGAGATTTCCGGCACCGAAGCAACCGCCATAGTCGTTGTAGCCGCCATTCCACTTGGGAATCGACTTGAAGCCCATCGGACAGTTTTCATGCTTCGTGGATGGTCGCGTGGGGCACAGATAGGCCGGTATCACCGCGCTGGCCAGCGGCAGGCCGGAAGCGGTCAACTTATTGGACTTAACATCGGCTCCGAAGTTCCAGCTGTTGTAGAGCGCCGTTTGCTCCATAAAGGGCAAAATCAGCACCATCCAGCTCTGGCAACGGTCTCCATTTTCGGCGCGCCAGAGCATATCGTAACCACCGCTGCTAGCCGCCCCGAGTGTCCCGTCGCCACCACCTGCGGCAGCCGTCCCGAGCAGAATCACGGCACCCGGGGGGAACTTCTGACTTTGGTCATGATAGTTGTGCAGTGCCAGTCCAATCTGTTTGAGATTGTTCTTGCATTGCGAGCGTCGAGCCGCTTCGCGTGCCTGTTGGACAGCAGGCAATAACAGGGCAATCAGCACCGCGATAATCGCGATCACCACCAGCAATTCGATGAGTGTGAAGCCGCGTCGTTTCCGATGTGCGTGGTTGAGGGGACTGAAGTCGGACATTTGTGGTTACTCCGCGAAACAATAGTTACGAATGAAAAGGTGCGGCCAGAAAAAACACGAGCGAGACCGCAACCCGCAATAACTATGCGACCGGAGTGAATTATTTGTGATTGAATTGTGAAAAAACTGTGAATTCTGTCGGCGGGCCGCATTTCAGGCAGTAAAGTGACTCCCTCACTGATACTCAATGAAACTCTGACACCGCGTCGATCCGGCAAACATTGAGCAAAGTCGCTCCAACTTCGAGCAGCACCGCAACTTGGCAAACTGGAGTGGGCCGCTGGAGTGACTGATCGAGATCATCAATGAAACAGCAAGCCCAATCTCGCCAACGTGCAGTGGACTCGGGCTATTTCTTGAAGTCGAAATCGAAGGGTGAGTTTTCGTACTTCACCTCGACCTGTTGAGTCCCTGCGCTGAGCATGGTCGCGCTAGCTGGCAGCCGGGGGGGCTTAGCAGTCTGTCCCTGAGGGACACGTTCTTCCATCAGATCGATGAACAAGACTTTGCACGGGCCGACGACGGCACCCAGCTTGCCATCGGACGTTTCCACATGAAACTCACCCTTCTCGTTGGTGGTACCGGATGATGTCGGGCCCGGATCTCCTTCTTTCACGACAGGCAGAAACTGGACCAAGATATTGGCCGCTGGTGTCCCGTTGATTTTGACAACGCCTTCGGCGTGCGCTAACTCAGGGTCTTTCATTCCCATTCCACAGCCAGCGAGCAGGGCGACGATGCTCCATGATGCGCAGATCAGGGGCAGAGTTGCGTAGCGTTTTCGAGGCGACGTCATCGGTGATTTCATCCTGAAGAATAGGCCGCTGACCAAGGTAGAATGGCAGTGACCGGACTGGTGAAAAAAGGGCGGACCTGTCTTTTCCTCAAGAAAAGTGCAAGATCCGCCCTGAACTTGTTTCTTCAATGTTAGGTTTGATCCTCGGCTCGATCGAGTATCCGGAGCCCCAGATTCCCAGGGACGAAAACAGGGGGCTCGACTCGCATCGCGGACCACATGAAGATCTCATTGCCAACCGGATTAATATTCGGCGACGATATTTCCATCGGCCTTTTGGCACAGATACCCCAGCGTCAGTTGCGACATGGAGTTCGACACAAATCGCACGGAACCATCGCAGAGGGTGACGTTGGCTCCGCCCGTGTGAGCACTTCCGATGGCATTCAACCGCATGTCCTGATAGGTGAACCAGACAGTTGAAGTCGTGGGTGCTCCGGGATCACCCATTTTGAAGGGGGTCATGTAACCGACGGGAGCAAAGGATCCGCAGAACAGATCCTGGATCCCGTTGTCGCCCACACCCGCGGGATACCACCAAGCCCAGTCCTTGATCAGCGAGCTACTATTCATAGAGAAGTAGGTATCGAAATTGGGGTCATAGAGGAAGTGTTCGCCATACGCGATCGTGTTGGACAGACCATCGGTGATGTTGGCGATCTTGGTCGAGGTTCCGACTGGAGCACCCGTTGCCTTGCGTGCATTGGGGCCCACGCACATGAAGACACCGTCATTGGACGATGATGTTGCGTAGAACGGTCGCGAACCTGCGCACATGCGATAGCAGGTCTTGGCTTGCAGGACGCCAGCACCATAGGTCGAGAGACCCTCGGTACCGGGATCGCTCGGGCAGAGAAAACCAGGGACAATCGTGGCACCAAACACACCGGGTACGGTGGTTTTGTTATTCATGGGAAGAATGTCATTAAATGTGTTATATAGATTGGTCTGCTCCAGATAGGGCAGAATGAAATAGTTCCCGGAATGGCCCTGGAAAGTGCTCGTGCCACTTTTTTGCTGCGTGTATCCGGGCTGGAATGTGTTGTGGACGTCGTGGTAATTGTGGATGGCCAGACCCAGCTGCTTCATGTTGTTCTTGCACTGGGTGCGGCGAGCCGCTTCACGCGCCTGCTGGACTGCCGGCAGCAGTAGAGCAATCAACACCGCGATAATGGCGATGACGACCAACAACTCGATCAGGGTAAAGGCTTGTCGGCCGCGACCTGCGAGTTTTCGGGGGCTAAGCTGGGGCATGGGGATCCTCTCCGCGAAACAGTAGGGATGACTCTAAGACTGCGGTTGGCCAGATTCATTCCGGCTCGGAGAATAGAAATAAGCCATCGGGATGAAGCCATAATGTACGAATTGTGAAAGTCTGACGAAGAAGGTAACCATGTCTCCGGTGCCCCAATCGTCTTTCCAATGATTGGAGTTGCGCCGCTCCGTTCAAAGTTGCCAGACATTCTGTCGATGTTGGCAGTCGATCAGCCAAGTTTTGAAAGAGCGGCAGTTGAAACTGGGTTGATTCGCTAGACTACAACCGACTTGTACGGCAAATCTGTGCGTCGTATCACGCCATCGTGCCTGGAAAACAGGGTATCTCGGTTGAGCGCTCTATCTCTTGAGCTGTTACTGTTGCGAATATTGCGTTAAGGCTAATCCGTTTCCCAAGGCGGGTCGTTGTCTCAGGTGTAGACCGTCTTCACAATTCCGATCCATTCCAAGAATTCAGGAGATAGAGCGCCGATATGGGTTCGATAGCACCTTCAGTCACTCGCGGCGGACGCACGTTTCTCATCGTGTGGAGCACAGCGCTCGTCCTGGTCTTCATCGGACTCGGTGTACCCACTGTGGTCATGGTCAATCGGTACCGCGTGGAATCGAATGTCCGCCACAATGCGCGAATCGATCGGTTTGCGGTCGAACCGGGACGAACGCCCCCGGAAGACACGTTGCCGGCCGAGGCAAAACCGCGACAGGTTACCGTTGGCATTTACCTCGAAGGCATTGCTGCGATCTCAATTCTGGAATCCAGTTGGAGTCCAGTGATGTACGTGTGGTTTAAATGGAAAGGGGACGACATGCACCCCGGTGAGACGTTCCGGCTGGTGGATGGAGAGATCAGTTCCAAGGAGAAGCTCGATGAAGTTGTTCATAATGGTGAACACTATGCGTTGTATCTCGTGAAAGCGCAATTGACCAAGTACTTCGACGATTCCCGCTTTCCTGCGGATGATCACTTACTGACGATCGCCATTGAGGATGGCAAACTCCCCTGGAGCGAACTCGAGTACGTCGCCGACATGACCGGTACGAATATCAGTTCACGAGCCAAGATGCCCGGGTATCGAATCTATAAGACGGGGATGGTGGTGAAGCCGCATACTTATAAGAGCGGCTTTGGAGATCCCCGCCGGGCGACCGAGTCGCGCAGGACGTGCTCGCAACTGATTTATGGAATCTGGAACCGACGGCCCGGCCTGGGGACGTGGTTCAAAGTCTTCATCGGGCTCTATGCGGCGATCGCCATTTCCATGCTGGCCTTCTTCATCAAGCCGACGGACGTCGATCCTCGGTTCGGCCTGGGAGTCGGCGGCTTTTTTGGTGCGGTGGCCAATACGCTCGTGGCTGCTGCCATGGTGCCTGATAGTGGCCTGTTTGCCCTCATGGATGTCGTCAATGGACTCGGGATGATCACCATCTTCCTGTCGATCGTGCAATCGACGATTTCCCTGTATCTGTACGATATCCGGGGCGAGGTTGCTCTTTCTCGACTCTATGACCGGATCTCGTTTGTGATCCTGGGCCTCGGATACGTGACGGTCAACATCTTGATCGTGGTGTATGCCTTGGTGTGATCGCTACCCTACGCCACCCCTCGCGGTCAAAACTCGCCTAAATAACCTTGCGCGATTTTGGAACTAACCCATTTCCGTGCCACTGTTTCGCGACTGTACTCAGTCGCTAAGCAGTGCTGTCTTCAATTTTGATTCGCGGATCTGCATCTAGTCGCTGGGGGAGCACTGCTTAATGACCGAGTACGGTCATGAAACAGTGGCACGAGCTTTGTCCCAACTTCACGTAAGGCTATTTAGTCCCATCCTACCCAATCACGACGTCCTTGAAGACCGGCCGGCTGCCGCGTCCGGCGGCATCGAAGACCTGGAATTCCAGGGTTCGCGTTCCCGTTCGAGACTTCTGGGTTCGGAATTCGATGTTCTTCAACACCCGTTCGACCAGAGCGGCCGAGGTCGTCCCGGTGAACTTGATTTCCAGCGGCTGTCCGCTGCGGCCGCCCGTGACCGTACCGACTACCGTCTTGCCCAGCTTCAGATTTCCACCGGCGGCCTTCAGGCGATCTGCCCCCTTGCCGTTGGTCAGCAGACGCAATTGATCGGCACTTTGGAATCCGGCCGAGACCGTCACTTGAACCTTCCCGTTGTGGAAATCGGGAGAGTCTTGAGCGTCCAGCGTGATGCCCGCATCGACTGGAATCACCTTGCCGGTCGTCGATGTCACCGCCCCCGGCGTCAATGTGACGATCGGAGCATCGATTTCATCCGTCACGTTAATCGTGAAGGACCGCTCGACGCTCAAACCGCCAGCGTCAGTGGACCGGACACGGATCGAGTAACTCGGTTGAGTCTCGAAGTCGAAGATGGCGTTGGTTCGCAGTTCGGTCCCCACGATGGAGAACGCTGCGTTGCCCTCGTCGCCCGTTCCGGCGACCAGCGTGTAGGTGAACGTGTTGCCGGCATCGGGATCGGTTGTCGACAGCGTCGCGACCACCGTACCCGCATTCCGATTTTCCAACACAGCATTGGCCGACAGGGCGACCGACAGCGGAGTCTCATTGACATTAGTGGCCGTAATGGTAAACGTCTTCTCGGTGCTCAGGCCGCCGGCGTCAGTGCTGGAGACGCGAACCGAGTACGTCGACTTCGTTTCAAAGTCGAGAATCGCGTTGGTCTGCAGTTCGTCATTCACAATCCGGAACAAGCCGTTGTCGGTCGCTCCCGAGCCTGCGACGAGAGCATAGGTGAAGGCATCTCCCTGGTCCGCATCAGTCGATGAGAGCAGGCCCACCGCAGTTCCGACCGGCATCCCTTCCACCACCGTGGCGTTCGAGAGCCCGATATTCGACGGGGCTTCGTTCACCTGGGTGACTTGGATCGTCAGGCTCTGCTCGAACGTGTGATTGACCGAGTCGGTCACCCGCACGCGGATCGAATACGTCGACTGGGCTTCGAAGTTAAAACTGGCGGCCGTCTTGAGGACATTGCCGGCGATGGAGAAGAGGCCGTTATCGGTCGCCCCGGCTCCCGGTACCAGCACGAACGTCAGTGTGTCGCCGCTGTCCTGGTCATTGGCGGAGAGGATCCCCACCTGGGTCAGGGCGGGTTGGTTTTCGGCCACCGTGTTGCTGGACAGAGTGATCTGCGTCGCAGCCTCGTTGACATCCACGACGGTCAGTGAGAAGACCTTATCGAACGTGGCACCGGCGGAATCCTGGACCCGCACGCGAATGGAGTAGGTCGGGTGCGTTTCGAAGTCGATGGGCCCGTTCGTCGACAGCGTGGTGCCGTTGATCACAAACAGCCCGTTGTCAGTGCTCCCTGCACCAGCCACCAGGGAGAAGGTCGCGGTATCACCCGCATCGGGGTCAGTGGCGGAGAACTGTCCAATCGCCGAGCCCACCGCGACATTTTCCACGATTGTCGAATGATCGAGGCTGATATCAGTGGGAGCATCGTTCACCGCTGTGATCTGGATGGTAAACGTCTGCGAAGAGCTGAGATCGATACCACCCGCGCCCTGGCCACCATTGTCATGAATCCGGACGGTGACCGTGGCGGTCCCGCTGGCAAACGGGGCCGGCGTGAAGTTCAGCGTGCCGTTGGACGAGATCGACGGGGCCACCGAGAACAAGGCTGGCTGATCGACCGACGTCAAGAAGTTCAGGACCTGAGCCGCCTCGTTGGTCGGGCCGGCACTCAAGTTGGTGGCCCAGCCCGGCGTGCTGGAGGATCCGGATCCTTCAGGCACGACGACGTTGGGACCCTTGGTGAAGGACGGGACATCGTTGACCGGTTGGACGGTAATCGTGAACGTCTTCTGACCGCTGGCATCCACGCCGCCGGATGCGGTCCCTCCGTCATCGTGCAGAACGACCGTCACGTTGGCCACGCCGTTGGCATTCGCAGCCAGAGCGTAGGTCAAGGACCCCGCGGCATTCACCGTGGGCTGAGTCGTGAAGAGTGCGTTGTTGTCATTGGTGACGACAAAGCTGAGGAATTGGGCCGCCTCGTTCTGGCCGGCGAACATGTTGGAGGCCCAGTTGTTGAGCGTCTGGGATGTCGCATCTTCCAGCACCACTTGATTCGGTCCAGCGGTGAAGGTGGGTGCGTCGTTCACGGCGCCGATCGTGATCGAGATGGTCACGATGTTGGAATTGTTCGTGCCGTCGCTGGCCTTGAAGGTAAAGCTGTCTGGGCCGTTGTAGTCGGCGGCCGGGGTGTAAGTGTAGGCTCCGGAGGTCGGATTGGAGATGAACACGATCCCGTGGCTGGCCCCCGCCGCAACGCTGTAGGTCAGTGTCGGCGTATCGATATCCGTTGCGAACAGCGTGCCCGAGGCGGGTGTGTCCTCGAGAGTCGACAGCGTGCCCGCGGTCGCAACCGGTGCTTCGTTGACGTTGGTCACATTGATGGTGACGGTGTTGCTCGCCGACAGTCCGCCGCCATCCGTGACCAGGACGGTGAGCGTAAACGTCGGGTTGGTCTCAAAGTCCAGTTTAGTCGTATCAGCCACCGTGATCACGCCGGCAGTGCTGATGGCGAAGGCCCCCAGCCCGTTGCCCGCGGTGATTGTAAAGGTCTTGCTGTCACCGGCATCGACGTCACTCGCGAGCACGGTTCCAACCGTGCCGCCGTTGGCCGTGTTCTCTGCCACGCTGAGCGTCTGCGGGGCGAGTGCCGGTGCTTCATTGACGTTGGTCAGGCTGATGGTGACCGTGTTGCTCGCCGACAGGTTCCCCGCATCAGTGGCTTGTACCGTCAGGGTGAACGTCGGGTTGGTTTCGAAGTTGAGCTTCGTAGTATCGGCCACGGTGATGACACCGGCGCTGCTGATGGCGAAGGCCCCCAGGCTGTTACCACCCGTGATCGAGAACGTCCTGGTGTCGCCCGCATCGACGTCGCTGGCCAGCACGGTCCCCACGGTTACCCCGTTGGCCGTGTTTTCCGCAATACTGAAGGCCTGCGGAGCGATCGTCGGCACTTCGTTGACGTTGGTCAGATTGATGGTCACGGTATTGCTGGCAAATAGGCTACCGGCATCCGTGACCCTGACCGTCAACGTGAACGACGGAGTGGTCTCGAAGTCGAGCTTGGTCGCGTCGGCGACGGTGATCAGGCCGGCACTGCTGATGGCGAAGGCGCCCGAGCTGTTGCCGGCGGTGATGGTAAAGGTCTTCGTGTCTCCCGCGTCAACGTCACTCGCCAGCACGGTCCCGACGGCCACGCCATTCGCCGTGTTCTCCGCGAGACTGAAGGTCTGCGGGGCGATGGTCGGGGCCTCGTTCACGTTGGTGAGATCAATCGTCACGGTGTTGCTGGCGAAGAGGGTGCCCCCGTCCGTGACTTTAACCGTCAGACTGAATGTGGGGCTCGTTTCGAAGTTGAGCTTGGTCGCATCGGCCACGGTGATCACGCCCGCACTGCTGATGGCGAAGGCGCCCGAGCTGTTGCCGGCGGTGATCGTAAAGGTCTTCGTGTCACCCGCATCGACATCGCTGGCGATCACGGTTCCCACCGTCACGCCGTTGGTCGTGTTCTCCGGAACACTAAACGTCTGCGGTGCGATGGTCGGGGCCTCGTTCACGTTGGTGAGGTTGATCGTCACCGTATTGCTGGCGGACAGGCTGCCGCTGTCGGTGACCTGCACTGTCAGGCTGAAGGTCGGGGTCGTCTCGAAGTTGAGTTTCGTTGTGTCGGCCACGGTAATCACGCCGGCACTGCTGATGGCGAACGCACCCGAACTGTTGCCGCCCGTGATCGCAAAGGACTTGGTATCACCGGCGTCGAAGTCGTTCGCGAGCACGGTCCCGACGGTGACCCCGTTCGCCGTGTTTTCCGCGACGCTGAACGTCTGCGGGGCGAGCGTCGGCACTTCGTTGACATCGGTGAGGGTGATGGTGACCGTGTTGCTGGCGGACAGTGTTCCGGAATCGGTGACCTGGACCGTCAGGCTGAAGGTCGGGGTGGTTTCAAAGTCCAGCTTGGTCGCATCGGCCACCGTGATCAGGCCGGCACTGCTGATGGCGAAGGCGCCCGAGCTATTACCGCCGGTAATCGTGAAGGTCTTGGTGTCGCCCGTATCGACGTCATTGGCGAGCACGGAGCCGACCGCCACCCCATTCGGCGTGTTTTCGGCAATGGTGAATGACTGCGGGGCAATCGTGGGAGCTTCGTTGACGTTCGTGAGCCTGATCGTGATGGTGTTACTGGCCGACAGGCTGCCGGCGTCGACGACCTGCACCGTCAGGCTGAAGTTCGGGGTGGTCTCGAAGTTGAGCTTGGTCGTGTCGGCAACCGTGATCACACCGGCACTGCTGATGGCGAAGGCACCCGAACTATTACCGCCGGTGATCGTAAACGACTGGGTGTCACTCGCATCGACATCATTCGCGATGACGGTTCCGACCGTGTCCCCATTCGCCGTGTTTTCGGCAACGAAGAATGTCTGCGGAGCCAGCGTGGGCACTTCATTAACATTGGTCAGATTGATGGTGACGGTGTTGCTGCCCGTCAGGCTGCCGGCGTCGGTGGCGGTGACCGTCAGGTTGAAGGTCGGGGTCGTCTCGAAGTCGAGCTTCGTCGCGTCCGCCACGGTGATGACGCCCGTGCTGCTGATGGCAAACGCTCCCAGGCTGTTGCCGCCGGTGATCGTAAAGGACTTGGAGTCACCCGCATCGACGTCATTGGCCAGGACCGTGCCGACCGTCACGTTATTGGCCGTGTTCTCAGCGATGGTGAACGTCTGCGGGGCGATCGTCGGCACTTCGTTGACGTTGGTCAGGTTGATGGTGACGGTGTTACTCGCCGTCAGGCTGCCGTCATCCGTCACGGTGACCGTGAGGCTGAATGAGGGAGTGGTTTCGAAGTCCAGCTTGGTCGTGTCAGCGACGGTAATGACACCCGCACTGCTGATGGCGAAGGCCCCTGAACTGTTCCCACCGGTGATCGAGTAGGCCTGGTGATCGCCGGCATCGACATCATTGGCGAGGACCGTCCCGACCGTCACGTTATTGGCCGTGTTCTCGGCGAGGGAGAAGGTCTGCGGGGCAATCGTCGGCACTTCGTTGACGTCGGTCAGGTTGATGGTGACGGTGTTACTCGCCGTCAGGTTGCCGTCATCGGTCACGGTGACCGTGAGGCTGAAGGTGGGAGTGGTTTCGAAGTCCAGTTTAGTCGTATCGGCGACGGTGATGACACCGGCACTACTGATGGCGAAGGCCCCCGAACTGTTCCCACCCGTAATCGAGAAGGCCTGGTGATCGCCGGCATCGACATCATTGGCCAGGACCGTTCCGACCGTCACCGTATTGGCAGTGTTCTCGGCGAGGGAGAAGGTCTGCGGGGCAATCGTCGGCACTTCGTTGACGTTGGTCAGGTTGATCGTGACGGTGTTGCTCGCCGACAGGGTGCCGTCATCCGTCACGGTGACAGTCAGGCTGAACGTGGGAGTGGTCTCGAAGTCCAGCTTGGTCGTATCCGCAACGGTGATGACACCCGCACTGCTGATGGCGAAGGCTCCCGAACTGTTCCCACCCGTAATCGAGAAGGCCTGGTGATCACCGGCATCGACATCATTGGCGAGGACCGTCCCGACCGTCACGTTATTGGCCGTGTTCTCAGCGATGGTGAACGTCTGCGGGACGATCGTCGGCACTTCGTTGACATTGGTCAGGTTGATGGTGACGGTGTTACTCGCCGTCAGGCTGCCGTCATCCGTCACGGTGACCGTGAGGCTGAATGAGGGAGTGGTTTCGAAGTCCAGCTTGGTCGTGTCAGCGACGGTAATGACACCCGCACTGCTGATGGCGAAGGCCCCTGAACTGTTCCCACCGGTGATCGAGTAGGCCTGGTGATCGCCGGCATCGACATCATTGGCGAGGACCGTCCCGACCGTCACGTTATTGGCCGTGTTCTCGGCGAGGGAGAAGGTCTGCGGGGCAATCGTCGGCACTTCGTTGACGTCGGTCAGGTTGATGGTGACGGTGTTACTCGCCGTCAGGTTGCCGTCATCGGTCACGGTGACCGTGAGGCTGAAGGTGGGAGTGGTTTCGAAGTCCAGTTTAGTCGTATCGGCGACGGTGATGACACCGGCACTACTGATGGCGAAGGCCCCCGAACTGTTCCCACCCGTAATCGAGAAGGCCTGGTGATCGCCGGCATCGACATCATTGGCCAGGACCGTTCCGACCGTCACCGTATTGGCAGTGTTCTCGGCGAGGGAGAAGGTCTGCGGGGCAATCGTCGGCACTTCGTTGACGTTGGTCAGGTTGATCGTGACGGTGTTGCTCGCCGACAGGGTGCCGTCATC